>JBEBFV010000391.1:0-6147 GCA_040081795.1 Limisphaerales bacterium
GGAAGCCGAGCGATGCTCGGCGCTCCCAACACTTGGCGTCAGCTCTTCGGCGGCTCGGCAACGACCGGCGCTGGATTGCGGAAGAGCGCAAGGAACACCAGCATGATGATGCCCGCAAAGATGGCGGGCTTGCCCCAGAGCGGCTTCCACTCGATGGCTCGCAGCTCGGCCTTGCGGGCGGTGACTTTCTCTTCGTTGATCTTCTTGAGCGAGGCTTCCAGCGCGGGCTTTGCGGCGGCGTCTGCTTTGGCGAGAGCTTCGCTGAGTTTGCCGGCTTCCTCAGCCTTTGCCTTCACGATAACGGCTTGGGCCTTGGAAGCCTCGGTGGTGTGCTGGGCTTCGATTTTGCCGGCGACTTGCGCACCGACGAACATGCCGAGGCCGAGCGTGAACAGCACCAACATGCCTTGTGCCTGCGCGCGGATTTCCTTGGGCGCGACTTGGTCGGTGTAAATCTGGCCGGTGACGAAGAAGAAGTCGTAGCAGATGCCGTGAAGCAGGATGCCGGTGGTAATCATCCAGGCGACTTCATCCGGCGCACCGACGGCGAAGAGGCCGTAGCGCGTGACCCACGCCAGCATGCCGACGGCGAGCATCCACTTCACGCCGAGCCGCGCGAAGAAGAACGGCATCACCAGCATGAAGAAGATTTCCGACATCTGCCCGTAGCTCATGGTCTGACCGATGGGCAGGCCGCCCATCTCCACGATGCGGCTGGTAATCATGTAGTAGAACGCCAGCGGGATGCAGATGAGCGTCGAGGAAACCATGAAGATGAGATAGCTGCGGTTGGTGACGAGCAGCTTCAAGGCGTCGAAGCCGAGGATTTGTCCGACGCTCACCGGGCCGGAGGCGGTCGGCGGCGTGTGCGGTAGTGCGAAGCTCAAAAGTCCGAGCAGGACACCCGAGCCGATGGTCAGGTGGAACATGTTGATGGAGGTGTCGGCCTTGAGCTGCGAGAGCGTCAGGCCGGCCGCAATCCAGCCGATGGTGCCCAGCACGCGGATGCCGGGGAATTCCTTCTCGGCATTGGTCATGCACTTCATCGCGATGGTGTTGGTGAGCGCCAGCGTTGGGTAGTAGGTCATCATGTGCCCGAAGAACATCATGTTGATGGCGCTCGGCGAGGGGTTCGCGCCGGTCATGAGCGTAGTGGCGTAATACATGAAGCCCGCGCCCAACAAATGCATGAAGGCCAGCACTCGTTGCGCAGGGAAGAACCGGTCGGCAATCATCCCCACGAAGAACGGCGCAATCATCCCCGCGATGGGACCGACGGAATACATCGTGCCGAAGTCCTCAGCCTTGAAGCCGATGGTTGAGAGGTAGTTTGGCCCCGTCACATACCACGACCCCCAGATGAAGAACTGAAGGAACATCATCACGGACAGGAGGAGGCGCGTCTGTAGGCTCATAGGTTTCGGGCGGACGGTAGGGAAAAGGATTTTGTCGGGCAAGCGCCGAAATGAGGTTGCAGCGCTGGCGAGAGCAAGAAAAGCAGTGGCTTTCAGTGGTTTCAGCCGCTAGAAAAAGGCGTTGACGCAGCTAGACTTGAAAGTAACACTTGTAAGGTCATCAATTCACTTATGATTACAAACGAACCGGCGGCAAAACCGACCCACAATGAGGTCATCAAGGACGCCATCCCCACCCTCGCGGGCAACATCGCCGCGACCGTCGCTTCCGGCACCGACCAGTTTTCTGCCGATGACCAGCAGTTCATCAAGTTCCACGGCATCTACCAGCAGGATGACCGCGACCTGCGCAAGACGCAGAAGAAGTTCATCATGATGATTCGCGGGCGCATCCCCGGCGGCATCATGACCCCGGCGCAGTGGATAACCTTCGACGACCTCGCGACGACCTACGGCAACAACACGCTGCGCATCACCACGCGGCAAAGCATCCAGTTCCACGGCGTCGTGATGGCCGGCCTCGGCCCGCTGATTAAGCGCATCAACGACTGCCTCCTCTCCACGCTCGCCGCCTGCGGCGACGTGAACCGCAACATCACCGCCTCGCCCACGCCCGCGCAAACCACCGCCCGCGCCGCGATGATTGCTGATGTGCACAAGGTTGTCGCCGCGCTCGCGCCGAAGACGAAGGCCTATCACTCCATCTGGCTCGACGGCGTGCAGCTCAATCTCGAAGACCCGGCGAACAAGGACTTCGTGGATCCGCTTTACGGCAAGACCTACCTGCCGCGCAAATTCAAGACCGCCTTCGTCCTGCCGCCGAACAACGACATGGATGTGTTCACGAACGACCTCGGCTTCATCGGCATCGTCGAGAACGGCCAGCTCGTCGGCTACAACCTCGCCGTCGGCGGCGGCATGGGCCGCAGTCACGGCCAGACCACGACCTACCCGCGCCTCGCGGACGTGTTCGGGTTCTTCAAGCCGGAGCACATCGTGGAGGTCGCCAAAGCCGTGCTGACCGTCCACCGCGACTTCGGCGACCGCACTGACCGCAAGCACGCGCGCCTCAAATACGTCGTCGCCGAGCGCGGCGTGGACTTCGTGCGCGGGGAGATTGAAAAGCGCGCTGGCATCAAGCTGGAGCCGGCCCGCGCCTACCAATTTACCACGACGAGCGACACCTACGGCTGGCTCAAGGCGATTGATGGCACGAACTTCCTAACCCTCTTCGTCGAGACGGGCCGCGTGAAGGACACGGACGGACGCCGCCGAAAGACCGCGTTGCGCCGCGTCGCGGAAAAGTTCCCGAACATCGAATTCCGCCTCACCGGCAACCAAAACGTCATCCTCGCCAACGTCAGCGACGCGGACAAAGTCGGCATCAACGCCGTCCTCGCCGAGCACGGCGTCCGCACGGAAAACCAGGCCAGCCTGCTGCACGGCAACTCGATGGCCTGCCCCGCGCTGCCCACCTGCGGCCTCGCGCTCGCCGAGAGCGAACGCGCGCTGCCCGGGCTCGTGGATCGCATCGAAAAACTCTGCGGCGACCTCGGCCTCGGCAGCGAGGAGATTGTCATCCGCTCGACCGGCTGCCCGAACGGCTGCGCGCGTCCCTACATGGCGGAGATTGCCTTCGTCGGCAAAGCCCCGGGCCGTTACCAGCTCTGGCTCGGTGGCAACGCCTCCGGCACGCGCCTCAACAAGCTCTTCAAAGAGGTCATCAAGGAAGCCGAACTCGAAACCGAACTCCGTCCACTCTTCGCGCGCTTCGCGAAAGAGCGCAATTCGGGCGAGCGATTTGGTGATTGGTGCGAGCGGGTGCTGCTTAAAGAGGTGGCCTCAACCAATTGAACTTCGGTTCCTCCGGAGTTCGTTCGGACGCCTCATCACATGGCCGAAGAGAAACACTACCGCAGCCTCGTCAAAGCCATCTCGTGGCGTGTCACCGGCACGTGCGACACCATCCTGATTGCGTGGCTCATCACCGGGCAGGTCAAGGCCGCCCTGGGCATCGGCTTTGTCGAGCTGTTCACCAAAATCTTCCTCTACTACCTGCACGAGCGGATTTGGAACCGCCTCGACTTCGGGCGTGTGAAATCCAAAGACGACTTCGACATCTAGCGCTGCGCCTGCATGACCGAAGAACTCCTCCCTTACGTGCTCGTCGGCTTTGTCGCACAGCTCATTGATGGCGCGCTGGGCATGGCCTACGGCGTGACGGCGACGAGCATCCTGTTGAGCATCGGCGTCGCACCGGCCGCCGCCAGCGCCACGGTGCATGCGGCGGAATGCTTCACCACGGGGGCATCCGCGCTCTCCCATAAGGCATTCGGAAACATCAGCCGCTACCTCTTCCGGCAACTGCTCCTGCCGGGAATCTTGGGGGCGATGCTTGGGGCTTACGTCCTCGCGGCTCTGCCTGGGGAAAAGCTCACGCCTTATATCGCGGCCTATCTGCTCCTCATGGGGCTGTTCATCTTCCTGAAGGCGTTCCGGCAAAGCCCGCCGCACCCGGTCACCACCCAGCTCACCCCGCTCGCGTTCGGCGGCGCGTTTCTGGATGCCATCGGCGGCGGCGGCTGGGGAGCCATCGTCGCCTCCAATCTCATCGTGCGTGGCAACGACGTGCGGGAAACCGTCGGCAGCGTCAACGCGGTGGAGTTCTTCGTCACCCTCGCGTCCTCGGCCGTGTTCATCGCGACGCTCGGCCTGACCAACTGGCCCATCATCCTCGGCCTCGCGCTCGGCGGATTGCTCGCGGCTCCGCTCGGCGCGTGGGCCTGCAAGCGCCTGCCGGTGAAACCGTTCATGATGCTGGTCGGCGTGCTCATCATGCTGCTCAGCGTCCGCACGCTCTATCGCTCGATGTTCTAAACAACGTTCAAAATGACCCCTGAACAAATCACTCAAGCCAACGCCGACCTGCGCGGCAAATCCGCCCTCGAAGTCGTGAAATGGGCCATCGCTCAAGCCGGCGGCCGCGCCATCGTCTCGACGAACTTCCGCCCCTACGAAGCCGTCATCCTCCACCTCGTCACGCAGGTGCAGCCGGACATCCCCGTGCTCTGGGTGGACCACGGCTACAACCGCCCCGCCACTTATAAACACGCCGAGGCGCTCAAAGCCCAGCTCAAGCTCAACATCAAGGCCTACCTCCCCAAGCTCACAGCCGCCCACTACGACGCCGTCCACGGTGGCATGCCCGAGCCGACACCGGAGAACGAGGAGCGCATCAAAGCCTTCAGCACCGTGATGAAGCTCGAGCCCTTCCAGCGCGGCATGAAGGAGCTCGCCCCCACCGTCTGGCTCACCGCGCTCCGCAAAGTCCAAAACCCCAACCGCGCCGGTCTCGACATCGTTTCCCCCGACGGCAATTTCAACTCCCTCAAAGTCAGCCCCGTCTTCCACTGGTCCGACGCCGAGATGGAAGCCTACCTGAAGCAACACAACCTCCCGAACGAGTGGGATTACTTCGACCCCGCGAAGGCGGATGAGAAGCGCGAGTGCGGCCTGCACGCGGCGTGGGGAGGGAAGGCCGTCGGGAAGGGAGAGGGGATGGGGTCTGGCGTCTAGCGGTTAGGGAGACGCCATCGAACGCACAACCCCAGACTCCAAACCCTAGACCCCAGACGCCACCACATGGGAGAGCCGTTTGAAAACTCGGAAGCGTGGAAGTCGGCGCGCGTGCTGACCAATCGGGTTTATGCGCTTTGCCAGCGCGCACCGCTGTCGAAGGACTTCGGCTTGCGCGACCAACTCCAGCGCGCCGCTGTCTCCGTGATGAACAACATCGCAGAAGGTTGGGAGTCACTTCATCCTGCTGAGAAACGCCAAGCCTACAACATCGCCCGTCGCTCGTGTGGCGAAGTCCGTTCCATGACCTACGTCCTCCTCGACAACAAGTTTATCAGCCCTGCCGAGCAAACCGAACTCCTCGGCCACTGCATCCAAACCGGCAAACTCATCACCGGCCTCATCCGCGCCCTTGGCAACCGAACCTAAACCCCATCCGCCATCCCCCATCCCCTCTTTTCCCATGTCCTCCTATCATCTCGACCATTTGCAGTTCCTCGAAACCGAGGCCATCCACATCATGCGCGAAGTGGCAGCGGAGTTTGAGCGGCCCGCGATCCTCTTCTCCGGCGGCAAGGACTCCATCTGCATCCTGCGCCTCGCGGAGAAGGCCTTTCGCCCGTCCGACATCCCGATGCCCTTCCTCAACGTCGAGACCGGCCATGAGTTCCCCGAACTGATTGAGTTCCGCGACCGCCGCGCCAAGCAGCTCGGCGCGAAACTCATCGTCCGCACCGTTGATGATGCCTTCGCGAGGGGCCTCGCCACGCCCACGCCCGGCCAAATCAGCCGCAACCAGCTCCAGATTCCCGTGCTGCTCGGCGCGATTGAGGAGTTCCGCTTCGACTGCTGCATCGGCGGCGCGCGCCGCGACGAGGAGAAAGCCCGCGCCAAGGAACGCTTCTTCAGCTTCCGCGACGCCTTCGGCCAGTGGGACCCGAAAAACCAGCGCCCCGAAATCTGGAACCTCTACAACGCCCGCGTGAACCCCGGCGAAAACATGAGGGTCTTCCCGCTCTCCAACTGGACCGAGATGGACGTGTGGGAATACATCCAGCGCGAGAAGCTCGAAGTGCCGAACATCTACTTCAGCCACGAGCGCGAATGCTTCCGGCGCGCCGGCGTAGGGGTCGGGCTTGGTGGCGTCGGTGTGCGG
>JBEBFV010000392.1:0-6118 GCA_040081795.1 Limisphaerales bacterium
CGGACGAGGTTGGGCGCGCCGGGCATCTTGTCGCCGATGGGAAACTTCCAGACCTGCTTCCCGCTCTTCGCGTCGAGCGCGTAGAACATCGCCTCGTCCGAGCCGAAGAAGACGCGGCCTTCGTGGACGAGCGGCGAGGACTCGACGTTGCCGCCGGTCTTGAAGGCCCAGTTCGTTTTCCCGGTGGCCAGCGAAAGGGAATAGAGGAAGCCGTCGTCCGAGCCGACGAAGACATTCCCGCCCACGATTGCTGCGGAAGACTTCACCGGCCCGCCGGTCTTGAAGCTCCAGAGGAGATCCAGCTTGTCGGCGAGCTTGCCAGCGGCGACCCCGCGCAGTTCCGGCCCGCCGCGAAACTGCGGCCAGTCGGCGGAGGAGACAGGGAGCGCAACCGCCTTTGGGGCGAGGGCCGGAGCTGCAACGGCTTCAGAACCGCGCTCGACCGGCAGCAACAGGACAGCAGCCGTTGTCAGAGCGAGGGGCAGGGACAGAAGCAGCGTCTTTTTCATGGCTGATGACAAGACGGAGCATCGGCTGACTGGCGGGGTTTGGCAATTGGTTATTACCTACACGTAATAGTTTGCGGAGGACTCTGCGAGGAAAGGACGGCGCAGGCTGAAGTGTGGCCCGCCCCCTCTCCCCAGCCCTCTCCCCCGATGGGGGAGAGGGATGAGAAGCTGTGGGTTACTTCGAGAGGATCTCGATCAGCTCGATGTCGAAGACAAGGACTTCGTTCGGGCCGATGCCTGGCGGGCTGCCGGGTGCGCCGTAAGCGAGGTAGTGCGGAATGAAGAGCTGCCACTTGCTTCCCTTGGGCATGAGCAGCAGCGCCTCGGTCCAGCCCTTGATGACGCCGGTCACGTCGAACTCGGCGGGCAGGTTCTTCTCGTGGGAGCTGTCGAAGATGCCGCCCGGCTGCAGGGTCTTCTTGTCCAAACCGCGGCCCGTGTAATGGACACGCACCTTGTCTTTGTCTGTGGGCACCTTGCCGGTGCCAGCTTTGAGGATGCGGTATTGCAGGCCGCTGGGGCGCTCGACGATGTCGGCCTGCTGTTTGTTCTTGGCGAGGAATTCCTTGCCCCGCTTGAGATTGGTCTCGGGGATGTTCATGTCCACGGACGGCGGGATGTAAGGCGGGCGGTTCGTGTTCGAGCCGGCCTGCGCGACCATCGTGCCCGGCGCGGGGGCGGTGAGCCACGGCGCGTCCTTGGGCACGGGCAGCCTGAGCGCGGTGAGCAACTGGAGGCGCGTCTGCGGATTCCAACCCTCGCCGGGCGGCGCGTTGATGATCTGGTCGAGCACCAATTGGCGCAACGCGGGCAGTGACGGCAGGTCCACGCGGTCGCGCTCGGAGCGCTCGACCTTCTGCGCGTAGCCGGTGTGAATCTTGCGGATGAGACCCAGGTAGCTGGTCGCGTGGTCGTCCTCGCCGACGGCCAGATCGTAAAAGTGCCGAGCAAACATTCCCTCGATGGCGCTCTGAATCTTGTCCTTGCCGAGATCCATCAGCTCCTTGTAACGCTCGAGCACGAACTCGGTGACGTCTTGGTTGGGCTTCGTGTAGCGACCGGGATACTTCTTGGCGAGGTAGTCGTGCCAGCGGGCGGCGTCCTGCTCTCGGTTATAGTTGTAGAGATCGGAGATAGCCTGCTTGAGGAAGTTCGCGTGGGCGTTCTTCACGTTGTCCGCGCTGTCCTTCGCGGTCTCGATCATCTCCTCGTAGCCTTCGTTCGCCATCGGGATGGCGACGAGGTTCGGGGCGGTGTCGAACTTCCCGGTCAAGGGGTTAAAAATGATCCGTCCGCGCTGGGCGGCGAGCTGCATGGACTGGTAGATGACGCGGCGCAGCGTGATGAGCTGCTCGGGCTTCGAGTTCTTCAGGCCAAGCGATGCCCAGTAGATCGCGTGCGTCTCGGGCAGCCGCCATTCCAGCGGGCCGTATTTCTCGTCCACCTCGCGCATCAACTTGGCGTCGAGCTTGTATTTCTCGCGCAGCAGCCTCGCACGCTCCTTCGCCTCGTCGGTCTGCGGGTTGAGAAGCTCCTCCCAGTTGGGCCTGCCCTGCTTGCCCAGGACCTCGGTCATCATGCGCAGCCACTCGCTCTTGTAGGTCCGATGGGCGTTGTCGAGGTTCGCGCCCATCTTGTGCTGGAAGTGCCACGCCAGCTCGCGGTAGATGAGCGTCTCGTTGGGGTTGTATTTCAACGCCTCGTCGCGCAGCAGCTCGATGCCACGGTTCACCCAGAACCAGCGGTCGTTCGGGTCGGGGAACTTCACCGAGATGTTGTAGGAGAGGTTCCACGCCTGATGCACCCAGACGGCGACGAAGTGCGGCTGCATCTTTGTGATCCAGTCGGAGAGCTGGACCATCTCGAAGTATTTCTCGTCGAGCTGAAGGTCGTTGAGCCGGATCCAGAGCGCGTTGGAAACCAGCCCGCGGAAGCCGCCCAGCGCAACAGCGGTGAAGGCCATCATCGGCGGCATGCTCTCGACGGCCTCGACGCGCGTGAGCTTGAGCCGCACGCGCTCGGAGGTCAGCTGGCGCTGCGCGAAATTGACGCCGACCAGCAGCGCCACGGCGAGCAGCGAGAGCAGGGGCTTGTAGAAACGGCGGTCGTTCATGTCAGCCCTTGCCCTGTGCGGTGGCCATCTCGCGCCGGTTGAAGACGATCATGCCGACGAGCGCGAAGAGGCCGCCGACCAGCACCCAGACGTTCAGGAACGCCAGCCCCAGCATCGTCCATGACACGCTGCGGCCGGTGCTGAGGGATTCAATCGGCGAGAAAGAGTTGATCATCGTCAGCACCTCGTCGGCCGCCTTGAAGATGGGCACCATGACGAAGTCCACCGCGCCGAGCATGCCCTCCGGCACGCCGGTGTCGTGGTTCGTGCTGCCGAACGTGCCGTCCTTGACCACGGTGGCGATGGTCCCGCTGCTCAGGCCCACGATGAGCACGGTGATGGAGAAAAACGCCGCGACAGGGAACGACAGATAGGACGCACCCGCCAGCCCGATGGCCGCGAGCAGGCCCAGCCAGATGAAGATGATGCCAAGCCCCCGCGTGAAGTTCAGCCCGAAGCTGCCCTCGTGGTAAAGCACCTCCATGCCCTCGACGAGATCGAAGAGCACAACTGCCTGGTTGGGATTTCCGAACGTGATGTAGAGCAGCCCGTCCTTGTCGAGCAGGTCAAGGAAGCGACCGTTCTTCACCGGGTCGGCAGTCGGGTTGCCCTTAGCATCGAGCAGGTTGATCCCGAACTCGTGGAATGTGTCCGTGGTGAGCGGGCGGCTCATGCGGACGATCTTGGTGGAGTTCGGCGGGCCAATCTCCCAAAGCGTGCCGTAGGTCTCCGGCTTCACGCTGTATGCCGACGAGCGGAACTTCACGCGCAGATAGATCGGCGTGTTCGCGAGCTGCCGACGCGCCAGCCCGGTGTCAATGACCCACGTCCGCGTCGCACGCGGCGGGACGGCCTGGAACTGTGACTTGAGAAACTCCTTCACGTCCTTGCGCACGGTGGCGAGGTCCGCACCGTTGGCGATCGCGCCGATCTCCTTGATGCGCTCCTTGAGTATCTGCTCCACCCTGGCATCAAGGTCGGGCGGGACTTCTTTGAGCGAGCCGCGCGCGATGAGCAGCTCGTTCTTCAAGATCGCCTGCTGCTTGTCCGGCAGGCTGGCCGCGCGCCATTGGATCAGAAAAAAGACGGCGAGGCCGGACAAGCCGAGGAGCGCGAAGTTCAGCCCCATGATGCCGAGCCATTTGCCCGTCCAGATCTGCCAGCGCGGGATGGGCTTCACCACGACCATCTGCATCGAGCAATCCTCCACGTCACGCGCGAGCGTGCCGGTGGCCAGCCAAAGCGTCACGAGACCGAGGATGGCTGTGACAGCGCTGAGGCAATAGGTGATCACGATCTGCACCAGCCCTCGCGCGGTGCCGTCGTGCTTGAGCATGAGCGGCAGGCCGACGACGACGATGACCAGCAGCACCGCCAACACTGGCAGAAGTCGGTAACGCACGACGGCCTTGATGGTGAGCCGCGCGACGGCGAGCAGTTGCTGCATGCCAGTCGGCGTGGCCAACAACACCGGCGCGACGCCCAGCCGCCACTCGGCCGGGATGTTCTCCCCGACGGCCTTGAACTTCGCGATGGCGTCGGCGGGCGAGCTGGCGGGAACCATCCCCTGATAGAAAAAGCCGCGCTCCTGATACGACCGGCTCAGGAGGTAGTTCGCGCTCGCGCCGAAGAAGGCTTGCAGGCTGACACCCACGGCGATGAGCAGGCCGGGATTCTCGGTGAACAGCTTCGTTGCGATGACAGCAAGCGCCGCGTGAATCACGAGCAGCGCAATGCCGGGGAGCCACACGCGCCGCGCCAGCGCCCACGCCCAGCCGAGGAACGCAGCCGGCCACGAGAAACCGTGCTTCACGGCGGCAAGCCCCTGGTGCGGGTGCTTCAGGATTTCGAAGTGGGCGGTCATGCGAACTACTTCGGCTTGCCCAGCAGACCCGCCAGCTTCTCGTTCGCCTTCGCCTCGTCGTGCACGGGCTTCGCGGCGACTTCCACCTGTGGCTCCGGTGCGGCAGGAGCCGGAGCGGCGAGGGCGGCGAGTTTCTTCTGCGATTCAACTTCGGCGGCAGTCGGGACGATGACGACAGGCTCAGGGGTTTCCGCCACGGGTGCGGCGGCGACGAGGCGGTCCAGCACGCGGGCCTGCTGCTGTGCGCCGGCCTCCGCGCTGCCGCGAAGGTATTCTGCCACTTGGCTGCCGGACGTGGCACCAGAGGTGGATTGCTCGCTGGCGCGCGCGCGGTTCACGACGCCGAGGAAGTAGCTCTCCAAGTTCTGCGTCGGGTTGTCGAGCTGGATGCGGTCGGCGGCGACATCGCGGCGGATGGTGGTGAGGATGTTTTCCATCGCCTCGCGCGGGAGCACCGGGAGCGTGATGCGGACGGAGTCGCGCTCGGTGAGCAACTCCTTGAGCGTGCCGTCCGCCTGAATCTTGCCGCCGTAGTAAATCACCACGCGGTCGCAGACATCTTCCACGTCGCTGAGGAGATGGCTGGAGAGAATGACCGTCTTGCCGCGGTTCTTGAGCGCGAGGATCACGTCCTTCACCTCGCGGCAGCCGAGCGGGTCAAGGCCGGCGGTCGGCTCGTCGAGGATGACGAGGTCGGGGTCGTTGATCAGTGCCTGCGCGAGGCCGATGCGGCGCTGCATGCCCTTGGAGAACTCGCCCACCGTGCGGCTGCGAACCTGGTTGAGGCCGACCATCTCGAGGAGCTGCTCGGTGCGCTGGTCGCGCTGGCCGGGCGGGAGCTGGAAAAGGTTGCCGAAGAAGTCGAGCGTCTCGCGAGAGTCGAGATACTTGTAGAGGTAGCTCTCCTCAGGCAGGTAGCCGATGCGCGCCTTGGTCTTCACGTGGCGCGGCGAGTGTCCGAAAATCTCGATGTGGCCCTTGGTCGGGTAGAGCAGGCCCAGCAGCATCTTGATGGTGGTGGACTTGCCGGAGCCGTTGGGCCCGAGCAGGCCGAAGACCTCGCCGCGCCGGACCTCGAAGTTGACGGTGTCCACGGCGCGGGCCTTGGGCCGGCCCCAGAATCCTTGAAGACCTTGGTGAGCCCGCGCACGGAGATGACGGCCTCGGTGGCGGTGCGCGCGGCGGAGTCGGGCTGGAGGGTGTCGAGGGCGGTCATGGGAAGGAGGGTTGAGCAGCGCTCTCATTAGCACCCGGCTTCAGCCGGGTGTCCGGGCGGCAAGCACGAGGAAACCATTTCAACGGTTTCCGTCCGGCGGTCTGAGCGCACCCGGCCAAACCGTTGAAACGGTTCGGCCTACCCGCACCATCCAACACCCGGCTGAAGCCGGGTGCTAATGGGAGGGGAGCAACCAAGCCGGACGCTTCCGTGAAAACTTGCCCACGCTCTCCCTCACCCCGGCCCTCTCCCGCTGGGAGAGGGAGAATGGCAGCCCGCGCTGGGCGAGAGGTGACGGGCGCTGGGCGTTCAACGCGCGCCCCCTGCGGCTCCCTCTCCCGGGGGGAGAGGGCTGGGGTGAGGGGGAAGGGCGCAGGCATGGCGACAGGGTTCACATGTTCCCCACGGTTCCGTCT
>JBEBFV010000393.1:0-6090 GCA_040081795.1 Limisphaerales bacterium
CGGAAGAGGGTTTCCACGCGGCTCTCCGTGCTGCCGGGCTGCGTGGCGAGCTGGCGACCGAGTGCTTGGGCGGCTTCGAGGATGACGGTGTCGTTGAGCAGCGTGAGCGCTTGCAGCGGTGTGTTCGAGACATCGCGGCGGGCGACACAGGCCTCGCCGCTGGGGCCGTCGAAGGTGTTGAACATCGCGTAGGGCGCGGAGCGCTTGGCGAAGGTGTAGAGGCCGCGCCGGTAGCGGTCCTCGCCCGTGCTCTCGTTCCACGACTTGCCGCCATAGACGCCTTCCGACGTGACGCTTGCGGGTTGCGGCGGATAGACGCTCGGCCCGCCAATCTTCGGCGAGAGCTGGCCGCTGGCGCGGAGGACGGAATCGCGGATGAGCTCGGCGTCGAGGCGGGCGCGGGGGAAGCGGGAGAGCAGTTTGTTATCGGGGTCAGTCATTGGCGATTGCCGATTGGCGATTGCCGATTGGGAAGAAGCGAGCCTCCTCACGTCGGCTCCTACGGAGGAGGATTGCTGATACGTCGCGCTGGTCACGATGAGCTTGTGCAACTGCTTCAGCGACCAGCCGTGCTTCATGAACTCCACCGCCAGCCAGTCAAGCAACTCCGGATGTGTGGGCGCGTCACCTTGCAGGCCGAAGTCCTCGGTCGTGCGCACGAGGCCGCGACCGAAGAACGCAGCCCACTGGCGGTTCACGGTCACGCGTGCGGTGAGCGGGTTTTCTGGCGAGACGAGCCAGTGCGCGAAGCCGAGGCGGTTCGTGGGTGCGCCGGACGGGAGCGGGTTCAGCACGCCGAGCACAGCGGGCGCGACGGCTTCCTTCGGCGACAGAAACTCACCGCGATGATGCCGGTGCGTGGGGCGCGGGTTCTCCGGCGGGCGCTCGCGCAGGACGAGGGTGGTCTGGTAAGTCGGCGGCTTGCGGAGTCGCTCGATTTCGACGCGGGCGTCCTTCAGTTCGGGCGCGACGAGGAAGAAATGTTCGCGGAGCTTTGCGCGGTCGGCGGCGGTGAGTTGGGAGTCGGGCTTGAGGAGAAGTTCCTGCGCTTCGAGCGGCAAGGTGCTGGCGGTCGCGCCGCGTGGGTCCGTGGTGAATGCGATGCGGAAGCGGCCCAGCGACGCGGCGTAGTGGCGACCGAACAGCATCTTCACGCGCAATTCACCGGCGGCGCGGAGCGGTTCGGCGAGATTGAACACGGCCTCGTGCCGCTCGCCTTCGCGCGATGCGGTGGACCAACCGGTCTCGGGATTGCCGTCAGTGGCGAGCGCGGCGGTGACGGGCGCGTTGCCGAAGTTGTTCTTGCTGAAACTCTCGGTGGCGCGGACGAGCTTTAACTGACCGCCGCCCGCGAAGACTTTGAACTCGCCCATGAAGAAGTCGCCCTTGCGGCCCTCGTAGTAAGTCAGGCCGGGGCCGTGTGCGGGGAGGCGGTCGTCGGGCAAGGCTTCGAGGCGCAGCGCGGTGACACCGGCGGGGACCTTGCGGAAGGTCAGCTCGTATGTGTCCATCTTCGTAATGTCGCCGCTGGCGAAGACGGAATCGTCGGGCTGGACAGTGAGGAGCGGGAGGTTGGATTTGGCGTCGGCGGGGCGGAGGTTGGTCCACTGCACGACGCGAGGGCGCTCGGTGGCGAGCCAGTCGGAGAAGTGCGCGGCGAGGTGTTCGGGGCCGCTCAGTGCAGGCGTGGCTTGCCCCCTAACCGCGGCCCTCTCCCCCGATGGGGGCGAGGGAGAAGGAGTTTTCGGAGCTTCGGGAGTCGTGGGTTTGCTGGGCGGGAATCTGTTCGGCAGTTCGGCGAGGAGTTGCGCGGCGCGCTCCAGATTCTTCCGGTTCTGCTCGGCGAGCGCGGCGTCGGGCAGGTCTTGGTCGGGCTCGTCGGCGTTGTTGAGGAAGGCCATCATCGCGTAAAACTCCGTGTGCGGAATGGGGTCGAACTTGTGCGTGTGGCATTGGGCGCAACCAGTCGTGAGGCCAAGCCAGGTGGTTCCTGTCGTGGCGACGCGGTCCACCATCGCGTAGAAGCGGAACTCCAGCGGGTCAATGCCGCCTTCCTCGTTCAGCATGGTGTTGCGGTGGAAGCCGGTCGCGACGAGAGGGTCCAGGGTCTGGTGTCTGGGGGCTGGGGGGAGAAGGTCGCCGGCGAGTTGGTGGATGGTGAACTGGTCGAAAGGCAAATCCTCGTTCAAGGCGCGGATGACCCAGTCGCGCCACGGCCAGATGGGACGTGGGCGGTCCTTCTCGTAGCCGTTGGTGTCGGCGTAACGGGCGAGGTCGAGCCATTTGCGCGCCCAACGCTCGCCGTAGTGCGGGGAGGCGAGAAGCTTGTCCGCGAGATTGGCGATTGCCGATTGCCGATTGCCGATTTGGGCGGACTTCACGAACGCATCGGCCTCCTCCGGCGTCGGCGGCTGGCCAATCAAGTCGAGGTAAATGCGGCGGACGAGCGTGTAGTCATCGGCGGGCGGCGACGGCTTCAAGCCCTCTTTCTCCAGCCGCGCGAGGATGAAGTGGTCTATCGCGTTCTGTGGCCAGGCGGCCTGCTTCACCTTCGGCAACGCGGCCTGCTTCGGCTTGATGAACGCCCAGTGCGGCTGGTAATCCGCGCCGGCAGCGACCCAACGGCGGAGCGTGTCCATCTCGGCGGGCGTGAGTTGCTTCTTGGTCTCGGGCGGCGGCATGACTTTGTTGTGGTCCGTGCTCGTGATGCGACGGACGAGTTCGCTCTGGTCGGGCTTGCCGGGGACGATGGCGCGCTTGCCGGACTTGGCAGGCTTGAGGGCGGACTCGCGGAGGTCGAGGCGGAGGCCGGCCTTGCGCGCGTGTTCGTCGGGGCCGTGGCAGGCGAAGCACTGGCGTGAGAGGATGGGGCGGACTTCGCGCTGGAAGTCCGGCGGCGCGGCGGCCCGCACGGCAAGAGGCGCGCACAGGAGCAATGCAAAAGCGAGACGGCTCATGGCAAGATGGAGCAAAGGAATAGTCGCGGCCTCCGGTTCCTGCACGATTTTTATTGGCCTGGCGTGGCAGTTTCTTGCCTTCGAGAAACGGGCGCTCAAGGGGATTCGTAGAAGCGGGCGAACCCACCGGACTCGATGACTTCGACTGCCGCACCGGGTCGGCGCACGACGCGTGCGAATGCGTCTCTGCTGGACTCGACTAGCTTCACGCCGCGCTCCGGGCCGGCGACGCAGGTCGTCGTGGAAAGGCTGTTTGCCGTGACGCAATCCGTCGCGATGACGACGACGAGGCTGTGGTCGGTCATCGCCATGCCGCTGCGCGGGTCCACGATGTGCGAGTAGCGCTTGCCGCCAAGTTCGACGTGCTGGAACAAATCGCCGGAGGTCGCGAAGCCGCAGTTGTGCAGCGATAGGAAGCGCGTGGGCGGAGCGCCGGGTGCATCGAGCGGCGCGAGTTCGATGCGCCAGCCGGTGCGGCCCGGCGGCGGGTCGCCGATGGCCATGTCGCCGCCGCCGGTGACGAGGGCGCGCGGGATGCCATGCGCGCGCAACACGCGGAGCTCCTCGTCCAGCGCGCGGCCCTTGGCAATGGAGCCGAGGTCCAGGCGCATTCCCGGCACGAGCAGCTTTGCGGTGCGGGCGCGTGGGTCGAGGACAACCTTCTGCCAGCCGACGCGGGCCTTGGCTTCCGCGATGACTTCGGGCGCGGGCAACTCGCGCTGTCGCCGCGCACGCCGCCAGACTTGCACGAGCGGGCCGACGGAGATGTCGAACGCGCCGGCGGACTTCTGCGACATCGCCTGCGCGACGTTCAGCAGCCGCCACAGCTCCTCGCTCACCGGCACCGCGCGACCGCTGCCGGAGCTGCGGGAGAGCAGTGTCAACTCGCTGTCGTCCTCGTAGTCGCTGAAGACTTGGTTCAGCTCGGCCACGCGGGCGAAGGCGGCCCGGGCGGCGGTGTCGGCGCGGGCTTGGCTCTCCGTGTAGAGCACGATGCGGAAGGGCAGGCCCATCTGCGCCTGTTCGAACTCGAAGCGGAGCAAAGGGCGCGCTTGGCGCGAGGCGACACAACCGCCCGCAGCCAATGTCAGAATTCCGGCCAGTGCGGTTCTTCGGGGCACGGCAGAGGATTCCCGATTGCCGGAAATGGCTGGCTTGGTATTTTCACGAGAGCGACAGCGAAGCACCAACCAGCCGTTACACACCATGAATCCTGAAGTCATCAACAAAATCCTGAACGAGGGCATCAACGAGGGCATCAAGTTTCTGTTCGAGAACGGCCCACGGTTGGTCACCGCCGTTGTCATCTTTATCCTGGGCATCTTGGTTTCTCGGGTCAGTGGCAAGGCTTTGCTCTCATGGCTGAACAAGCGGGACCTCGAACCACCCCTGCGCATTCTCATCGTGCGCGTAGTCAAGTTGGTCATCCTGGGTTTCGCGCTCATGCTCGCAGCGGGCACCGCTGGTATGAACATCACGCCGCTCGTTACGGGCCTCGGCGTGGCGGGCGTGGGCGTGGGTCTCGCGTTGCAGGGCGTGCTCGGCAACCTCATGGCGGGCCTGCTCATCATTTTCACGAAGCCGTTCCGTGTCGGGGAATACATCGAGATTCACGGCGTTCACGGGCAGGTTCACGCCATCGAGTTGTTCTCGGTCATTCTCGTTCACGCGGACCGGTCGCGCGTGGTCATCCCGAACCGCAAGGTCATCGGCGAGATTCTCCACAACTACGGCTCCATCCGGCAGCTCGACTTGAGCGTGGGCGTGGCTTACTCCACGGACTTGAACAAGGCGCTCAACGCCGTCAACGCCGTGCTGGCGCGGACTGCGACTGTGTTGAAGGAGCCGGCTCCGGTCGTGGGCGTCGCGTCGTTCGGCGATTCCGCCGTGAACATCGCCATCAAGCCATGGACCAAGGTCGGCGACTTCGGCGGCGCGGCGGCGGAGGTGAACAAGTCCATCGCGGAGGAGTTCCGCAAGCAGGGCATCGAGATTCCGTTCCCGCAGCGGGAGATTCGCGTGCTAAACGCGGGTGCCTTGGGGGAAAAGGTGGCGTGAGGCAGCCCTGCGGTGGCTAACAGACCCTCAATACACAAACGAAACGGAAGCGAAGCTCATTCCTGCGCTGCCAACCCAGAGCAGCACCCTATCACCTCGATGAAGCCGCCCATCTCGGATTGCTGAATGCATTGCGGTAGGAATGGATGCACTGACCAGATTGCCGGTGTCCTGATAGATGTGGTAGACCTTGCTGCCAATACCGGCATCGTCGCAGTATTTCTGCCAATCCGTCCGTGATGATGCGTGGGTAAACACGACGTCTACCGCTGTTAAGTCGAGGTGGTTGATAACTTTTGGCAGCTCAACCGACAGATGGTCATGGAGCAGTTTCCCGTAGGAAGTGAAGCAATCAACTCCTCGCTTGTTTCCAGCGGCAGATGCCCCCGAGAACGATTTGTATGCTGCTGTTGGGATCAGACATTTGTCGGCGAGTTCTGGTTTGGAAAGGAACTTGAACCTGAATGGCTCTGCCGATTTTGTGAGTATAGTCGCGGTTGCCGCTTCACCGATTGTGAAAGTCGGAAGTGAATACTCGAAGTCCGCACGAGAGGTAAGCCGGTAGTTGGCGTAGTTGTTGTTGGTCAGGTTAAACTCAGCGTTTAAGACCATTGCATTCTCGTATTTGCCGGTCTGAAAAAGACTGTCAATCAACGACAACGCCCGTGTCCAACTCATGCAGGCATCGGTGATGTCGAAGCACTCCGCTGCGTGTAGCCCCAAATCTTTTGCGACAACGTAAGCGTTTGCGGGCTCGACGAACCCCTTGGAGACACCGACGTAGATGAGCAGGTCGATTTTGCTGCTGGCAACACCAGCCTCCAGCAAAGCCGCTGATACGGCGTGTTGCAAGTGGCCGAAGGCGGTTTCGCCGTCGTTCGCCCATCTCCGTGTCTTGAGACCTGTTCGCTCGATGAGTTTTTGAATGAGCTTGCAGTCGGTTTCCAGCTCACCTTGATAATCTGTTGAACTCCGTTTATTAAAGAGTTCATTGATCTCTGGACATGTCACTCCGCCGCGTAACGAGTCATGGGCAACTGGAAAAAGGAACGGACCTTCTTGGGCAAGCCGCGCA
>JBEBFV010000394.1:0-6085 GCA_040081795.1 Limisphaerales bacterium
ATCAGCACCGCGTAGAGCGCCATATACACTCCCGCCGCGCACGTCGCACCCCAGCGCAAGTTCCCCGCCCGCGCCGCCATCACCAGCAGCGCCGGGTAATGCCCGCACAGGATGAGGTAATACGTCATCGCGTGCTGCGAGTTGGGGAAGCTGTATTCCATCACTATGATGGAGTTCGTCGCCGTCATGATTCCGACCATGAACACGAACAGCTTCGCGACCGCCCCGCGTTGCGCCTCGGGCACGCTGTTCTTCCACGACAACACCAGCAGCAGGACGCCCAACACCACGCTGAACATCCCGACGGCCAGCAACGCGTGCGGCGGACTGAGAATCTGCACGTCCAGCCCGTAGGTGTTGTGCCACCAGTCATCGAACGGCGCGGAAGTCAGCATCCCGAAGCAGCCCCAGATGGAAATCCACGCGCCCAGCGGCGCGCGCGCGCCCCAGAAGCTCACCGTCGCCGCGCGCCCGGCCTCCGTGCCGAAGAACGTCGCCCGCAACGCCAGCCAGCCGCACGTCAATCCTGGCACGACGCCGCCGAGGTAGATGACGATGTGCGCCGGCGTCCAGAACGTGTCGCGCCCGATGCTCATGTGCCACGAGATGTCCCACAGCGCGCCCAACGGGATGCAGCACGCGCCACACACCGCGATGGCGAGATGCCACGGGATGGCGGCGGAGCGAAAGGACGTTTCCGTCGGCGCGGCGGTGAGAGTGGCGGTGACCGTCGACATAAGCGCGTGCGCGAGCGTGACTGGCCGCGGAGAATGTCACGCCTCGGCGCGTTTGCCGAGGGGTATTCTGCTGTCGGGAAGCGGCTGGGTTGCGGATGCACGTCTGGGCTCTTCCAGACATCATTTCACGCAGACTCCTTGGCGCTAGGACACTGGTGCGCTTCAACTTTGCGGTGCACTGCCAGGTGGGTTCGAAGGAGCCGCAGCAGGACTGAGCTTGATGACCGATTCGCGCATCTCCTTGCCGGCTTTGAATTTCACGATGGCGCGGGGGGGGATCGGCACGTCCGTGGCCGGGGCGTTTGGGTTGCGACCGATGCGGGCCTTGCGAATCTTCACCTCGAAGACGCCGAAGTTGCGCAGTTCGACCGTCTTCCCCTGGGCGAGCGCCTCGGTGATGTGGTCCAAGGTTTTCTGAACCACCTCCAACACCTGCTGCTGGACGATCCCGGTTTCGCTGCTGATGCGGAGGACAAGGTCGCGCTTGGTCATAGGTGGTGTCTGGTTGGTGGCCGTTTAACGAGTTGGTGCGGAAGACATAACGCAGGCGGCAACTGGGGTCAAGGGCAGCGGGCAAGGCGCCCCGTGCCAGCCCATCAGGACGCCGCCAAGCAATCGAACTCCGCCCGCTGCGGCCAATCATCAAGCCGCGTCCGCTCAGTGGTTGAAGAGGAACTCTTTGCTGCTCACCAGCGCCCAGACGATGTCCTCGTAGGCTTCGCGCTTCGCCTTCTTCTTGGCGTCGGCGTCGGCTGCCTTCGTGACTTTCTTCTCCACGTGATCTTTCGCGGTGTTGACCTCGCTGGACTCGGCCTGGCGGCTGAAGGCCCAGAGGTAGAGTTCGTTGACCTTGGCCTCGTCGTTGCGCTTCTCGTCGGCGGCGAGGGTCGCGGCGCGGCCTTTCTCGGCGGTGAGCTTGGCCTGGATGTCCTTCGAATTCAGCAGATGCAGGCTCTGCGCGAGGCTGGCGTCCTGCGAACGCTCGCACGCGCACGCGCTCGCGGAGTCGGGGCGACCAAAGACCTGGAGGAAGTAGCTGCTGCTGTTGTAGCTGTTGTCCGGAAGTTGCACGGCGCGCGTGCCGGCGGGGAGGTTGGCCCAGCTCGCCTCGGACTTGGTGACGGTGTTGATGGCGTCGAAGAGGACTTCCGCGCTCAGGCGCTTCGGGTAGTAGCGGGAGAAGTTCTGCTTGTCGCCAGCGTTGTGGCTGTTGGGAATCGCGCTCAGTTGGTAGGTCGAACTAGTGACGATGTTGCGGACGAGCTTCTTGAGGTCGAAGCCGGACTCGATGAAGGACTTGGCCAGCGCGTCGAGCAGCTCGGGGTTCACGGGCGGGTTGGTCTCGCGCATGTCGTCTTCCGGCTCGACGAGGCCGCGGTTGAAGAAGTGCTTCCAGTAGCGGTTCACCAGCGAGTGAGCGAAGAAAGTGTTGTCCTTCTTGCTCAACCAGTCGGCCAGCGCGTGGCGGGCGTCCTCGTCGGCGGGGATGTCGAGGGGCGTCTCGCCGAGACCGGCGGGCTTGAGGGCGACGTTGTTCTTCTTGTTCGCCATTGTGGGCGCGCCGCGCTTGGCGAAGACGAGTTCCTCGCCGGGCTGCGAGCCGGGCTTGCGGCTGACTTGGCTGAAGAACGCGCCGAAGCTGTAGTAGTCCGCCTGGCTCCACTTCTCGTAGGGATGGTGGTGGCACTGGGCGCACTGGAGACGAAGACCGAGGAAGAGCTGCGCGGCGTCCTCGAGCTGGTTCTGCGCGGTCTTCACCTGGCGATACCACGCGACGGGCGGGTTCTGTCCGATGTCGCCGGACGCGGCGAGCACCTCGCGGGCGAACTGGTCGTAAGGCTTGTTGCTCGCGAGGCTGTCGCGAATCCACGAGTGGAAGGCGAACGTGCCGCGCATATACGGCTCGGTGCGGCCATTGATGGACGAGCGTTGGTTGCGGAGCAGCGCGCCCCAGAAGTTGGCGAAGTAATCCGCGTAGTCGCCGCTGGCCAGCAGGCGGTCCACGAGCGCGTCACGCTTGGCGGCGGCCTTGTCCTTCAGGAACGCTTCCGTCTCATCGGCGTTTGGCAGGCGGCCGGCGAGGTCAAGCGTCACGCGGCGGATGAAGGTCGCGTCGTCGGCGATTTCACTGGGCGGGAGGCCGATGCGCTTGAGCTTCTTGAAGACGGATTCGTCAACGAAGTTGCGCGCGATGGGCAGGTGCTGCACCGGCGCGCCGAGCGGCACGGTGGCGCGGAACACGGCGACCTTGGACTGGTAGCGGATCATGATGCCCACGTCGCCGGGTTGGCTGGCGAACTTCACGAGGCCGCTCGGCTCGGCGGTGGCCATGTCCTTGTCGTTCGCCTCGAAGAGCGCGCCGCGCGTCACGTCCTCGATGTGGCCATCCGAGTAGCGCGCGATAACCGTGAGCTGCTGCTCGGCGTTGGGCTGCATCGTGCGCTCCTTCGGAAAGACCTCGATGCGCGTGACGACGGGATCCTTCTCGCTGCCGTAGGGCATGCCCTGCGCGATCCAGCGCTTCATCAGGGCGAAATCGAACGAGCTCACATCCCAGCGCGTGCCGCCGCCGTGCGGGACGATGCCCGCGCCCTTGAGCAGCAGCAGGCTCGTGTCCGGCGCGGCGCTGGAGAGCCGGCGACCGCGGGCTTCCTTCACCAAATATTCGTAATCCTCCTGCGGCTCGAAGCCGAGCAGCGAGAGGCGAAATCCGTTTTGCCCGCCGCTCTTGCCGTGGCAGCCTCCGCCGTTGCAGCCGGCCTTCGTGAAGATGGGGACGATCGAGTTCGCGAAGTTGATCGCGGGGACGATCTTGAAGTTCTCCACCGACACGCTGGCCGTCGCGCTCAGGCCCTCGGGCGACTTCGCGGTGATGGTCGCCGTGCCGTCGCCGAGGGGCGTGAGGAAGCCGGACTTGTCCACGTCCACGACCTTTAGCGGCTTGATCGTGTAAGTGACCTTGCTGGTGTAATCACTTTCCAAGCCGGACGCATGACGCGCGTGGACAAGCAACTGCACGCGGGCATCCGCGCCCTTGAGCGCGAGCGGCTTGGCGGCCTTGTCCGTGGGCTGGCTGAACAGTTCGAGGCTGACAGCCTTGTCCACTGTTGGCTTGGCGGCAGCGGTCTTCGTCGCGGCGGGCGCGGCGGAGGCAATGGTCAGCGTCGCGGCGAGGGCGAACGAGCAGAGAGCGGTGTGTTTTGTCATAGCTGAATCTCTATTGGCCGACGGGATGAGGGAGGGGCTATTCAAAACAATTCCCATTTCGCTCAAGAACCTCTCTCAGGTGGCCGATCAGCAGTGTTTTGACCATCTGTCGGCTGGGCGTCCAGCTCACCGGACGACTCGTCGAGCCGCATGGTTGTGAACTTGTCACGCAAGGGTGGGGTGAAGGACATGACCAGCACCGCGCCCTCGCAGAGATTCATCAGGTAGAGCAAAACCGACTCCGTCGCTGTGCTCACCGCGAGGCCGCCAAGCAGGCTTGTGACCCCAAAATACACTTCAATCACGACGAACACGCCACGCGCTTCGCGGGAAAATTGGCAAAGTCCCACGGTCACCAACACGCGGACTAACGCGACAAACAACCAGATTGACTCGGACCGTGGCAACTTGGCCCCGAATCCATTCCATGACAGGGCGTCGCGCACCTCACCTTGTAGCCGCGAGTCCAGCAGCCAAGGAACCAGACTGTAGCCGATGAAGAGGGCCGTGGAGGCGATCACCAATCTTTGGAAAAGGTCTTCAGCTTTCATCGGTGGAGTTGGGTTCGCGAGGAGACTGTCATTGTTGGTTGGGATTACAACGCTTCGATTTTGCGGGCCGCCGGAACCGTCTCGGTTCTACTGCCATTTCTGTATTCACTTCCCGGCGGCGCTGTGGCCTAGTCACTCGCACCATGACCCCCTCCCTCGACCCGCTGATTGCGGAGCGGTTGCGCGCGTTCGCGCAGCGGTGGACGCGCATGGTCTGGACACGCGGGCTGTGCGCGGCGGCGGTCACGTTGCTCGTGGCGTTCACGGCGGTCGCTTGGCTGGATCGGTTCCTCGTGCTGACGGAGGGGACGCGCTGGCTTCTGAGCCTCGGCGGTTACGCGGCGACGGCGCTGGTCTTCTGGTTCGTCGCCGGGCGGGTGCTGGCGAAGCCGCCGTCCACGCGTGAGTTTGCGGTGCTGATGGAAAAGGCCTGGCCGGGCCTGCGCAGCCATGTCGTCGCGGCGGTGGAACTCGCGGAGAAGAGCGCCGAGGGGAAAAACGATTCATTCGCGTTCCGGGACTTGGTGCAGGAGGGCGTCGCGCGCCGGGTGCGGGATTTGCGGATGGAAGTCGTGCTGCCGCGCTCTCATGTCACGGCGTGGACCAGAACGGCTCTCCTGTGCTTCTCCGTCGTCGCCGGAATGTTCGCGGTGCCGGCCTTGGAATTCCCCCGCCAGTTTGCCCGCGCCTTCGCGCCGATGGCGGGCATCGAGCGAGTGGCGCGGACAAAGATTCGCATCGTCGAGCCTGCCGCCGACACGCGCTGGCTCGCGCAAGGAGATCATCAACCAGTCGTCGTCGAACTCGCCGGCGCGGACACGGGTCGCGCGGAGCTTGAATTCCTCGCCGCCGATGGCAAGGCGGAGCGCGTGCAGATGTCGCCGGGCAACGGCGGGCAGTTCACCGCGACGGTGCCGGTGGGGCAGGGGGCCTTCGCGTTCCGCGTGCGCGCGGGCGACGCCCTGACCAAGACGGTGACGATTGCCACGCGTGCGCGTCCGGCGGTGGTGGCGTTCGCGAAGACTTACGAAGCACCGGCCTACGCGCAGTTGCCCGCGCGGCAGGTCGAGGAGGAGCACGGCAACTTGTCCGCGCTCGAAGGCAGCGTGGCGGACGTGCGGATGCGCGTGAACCAGTCCGTGCGCGCGGGTGAACTAGCCATTGTCGCGGACGGCAAAACTAATCTCGTCGCGCTTACCGCGCCGGAGCCGAACGTCGTCCACGCACGAATTCCCGTGCGCGGCGCGGCGACGTATCAGGTGCGGCTCGTCGCGGCGGAGACGGGCCTTGTGAACAAGTTCAGCCCCACGTTTGAGGTCCGCGCGGAGCCGGACATCGCGCCACGCGTCACCCTGGAGTCGCCGCGCAATGACCTCGTGGTGTCGCCGGATGAAGTCATCATCGTGCGCGGCACGGCGGGCGACGATATTGGACTCGCGGCGGTGGCACAGCACTTCCAAGTCAACGCCGGCTCGTGGGTCGAGGTGCCACTGGCGCTGGCGAACAAGACGAATTCCACCGTCACGCATCGCTGGGACTTGCTTCTGCTCGGTCTCGCGACTGGCGACCGCGTCGC
Source organism: Limisphaerales bacterium (assembly GCA_040081795.1). Taxonomy (GTDB): domain Bacteria; phylum Verrucomicrobiota; class Verrucomicrobiia; order Limisphaerales; family SXTU01; genus SXTU01. Next base: position 6,072 of record JBEBFV010000394.1, read on the forward strand.
CACGAAGCTCGTCG
>JBEBFV010000395.1:0-6081 GCA_040081795.1 Limisphaerales bacterium
GGGTTAGGGTGAGGGGGCGGCTTGCGGACGAGAGTGGGCCATGGGTTTTGAAAGCGCGTTCCAGCAATGTTTTCTGCGCCCAAGTGCAGCCGGACGCTTTGCCCCCTCACCCCGGCCCTCTCCCCCGATGGGGGAGAGGGAGAATATGCGCGCTACTCCCGCAGCCAAGCCAGCAAGTCCGCCATTGCCTGCGGCGGGAGCGCGGCTTCGATTCCCTCGGGCATCAGGCTCAGGGCCGATGGACGCAAAATCTTCACGTCCGAGCGCAGCAGCTTGTCCTTCACGCCGTTCGCCTGCGCAAGCGCGAAGCCGGTGGCGGTCTCGTCGGTGACGAGGCCGGTCAACGCGCGGTCGTCCTTCGTGTCCACGTTGTAGGCGATGTATTTGGGCTCGATGGCGGCGTTCGGGTCGAGGATGGCCGTGAGGAAGTCGCCGGCCGGCTTGGTGCGGAAGGTCGCGAGGTCCGGGCCGAGCGCGTGCCCGAGGCCGCGATAGGCGTGGCAGGCGGCGCAACTCGCCGTGAAGAGCGCGGCTCCTTTTGTCGCGTCGCCTTTGAGCGAGTGGACATTTGCGTAGCTCGCCAACACAGCGGCGCGAGAGGCGGTTTGTTCCGGGAAGAGTTTTGCAACGCGCGCTTTGGTCGCGTCGCTGCCGTGCCAGCGGAGTCGGTTGCGCGTGGCGGGCGGAATCTCCGCGAGGCCCACCACGCCGCGCTCGACGGCGTTGAGCAACGACTGCGTCCACGCCTCCTGACTTGTGAGCGCGTCGGCGACGACGGGCCGCTGGGTGACCGGCAGGACGGCCCACTGCGCGAGGATGAGCTCGTCCGTCTTCGGCCAGCGGCGGGTCCGCAGCGTGGTGAGCGCGAGTTGCTGAAGCGCAGCACTCGCCGGCGGCGCGAGCAGGCCGACAACCACCGGCGCGTCGGCCTCGGGCCGGTTGAAGCCACGACCCAGCAACGGCACGGACGCGCGGCGCGTGGCGTCGGAGGAGCGCGGGCTGGCGGCGAATGCGCGCGCGTCGGCGTAGAGCTGTTGCAGTCGAGTCGTGGCGGCGCGGACTTCGGTGCTTGGCGACGTGGCGAATTTGGTCAGCGCAAGCCCGCGCGCATCGAAGGCGTCTTGCAACGCGGTCATCGCGTAGAGCTGCCATTGCTGCGTGCGCTCGCCCTCCGCTGGCGCGAGCGCGGTGAGCAGCGAGGCGAACTCGGCGTCGCTGGCGGACGCGGACGCAGTGGCGATGAGCTGGCCGAGGAATTCGTTGCGGCCCGGCGCGGTGGCTGGTGCGGTGACGGCGACCTTGAGTAACTCGCCCGTGCGGCCCACGGCTCCGCTGAGGACGGCGGCGCGCTGGTAGGGGTCGGCCATGCCATCGCGGGCGAGTTGGGCGAGCGCGGCGGTCGCACGCGGGTCGTTCCAAGTGCCGAGCGTGAAGGCGAGCTGGTAGCGGACAGTGGGCGCGGAGTCAGAGGCGAGCTTCAACGTCGCGGCGGCGAGACGGGCATCGGACGCGAGGTGCGGTTCGGCGAGACGGAGTGCAAGCTGACGGACGGCGGGATGCGGGTCGGAGAGGGCTGTGAAGAGCGTAGCAGGAGCACCGCCGGCCTGGCGCGGCAGCGCGTCCCTGCTAGCAGACGCCGCGAGAGCTTGCAGCCGGACGGCGGGGTTCGTGGTAGTGGTGAAGAGTTTGGCCAGCGGTGCGGCGGCTTGGGGGTCGTTGCGGTGGAGCAGTTCGCGGTGTGCCAAGTCGCGCGCGACACCGTTCTCCGTGTCGAGCGTGGCGATGACTTGTGCGGTGGAAAACTTGGTCAGGTCGTTGAAGGGCCGGAGCTTCGCGCCTTGCGGGTAGATGCGGTAGATGCGGCCCTTGTCGGAGCCGGCCCGCACGTCGAGCGTCCTCAGGCGCTCGGGCGGAATCCAGCGCGGGTGCTCGATGACGAAGCGATACATGTCCACGACCCACAGCGCACCGTCGGGACCGGTCAATGCCTGCACGGGGCGGAACCAGTTGTCCGTGCTCGCGAGGAACTCGGACTGAACTTCGTCGGCCGCGCGGGCTGCGTTGAAGGTGACGCCGCTGGGCGTGAGCACGAGGCGGCGGACCAGGTTGTGCACGGGCTCACAGATGAAGAGGTTTTGGCTGAAGCCCGCGCCGAGCAAGGTGTCGCGATACACGCCGAGTCCGCAGGCGCTGGTGACGTGGTTCAGTGACTGCGGGCTGTTGAAGCGCTCCAGCGGCGTGCTGATGGGGTTCAGGCGCGCGAGGCTGGCGGCGAGGTTCACGCTCGGCGGCGGCGCGGGGACGTGCGGGTTGCGCGCGAGGTAGCGGTCGGGCAGCGGGTAATGGTAGGCGAAGGTGCTGTTGTGGCAGCCGAACCAGTTGCCGAAGTCATCACGCGCGCGGCCCTGCTGCGTGAGGCCGGAGGTGGCCTCGAATTCGCCGGTGTCGGGCTGGAAGCCGAAGTCGCGGCCGCGGATGTTCACTGCATTCGTAGGTGCCGACGTGAGGAGGCTCTGACTGTTTGCCGATTTTGAAGTGAGACTCCTCACGTCGTCTCCTACGACGATGTCGCCGCCGAGCAAGCCGTTTGCGCCGTGGACCCAATTGTCGAGGCCGAGGGAGAGGCTGTTGACGCGGGCTTGGTAGTTGTTGGTCTCGAAGCCGGTGTAGAGCTTGCGCACCACGTCGGCCTTGCCGTCGCCGTTGGTGTCCTCAGCATAGATGATGTCCGGCGCGGCGCAGATGAGCGCGCCTTTGCGCCAGGCCATCACGCCGGTCGGGAAGGGCAGGCCATCGAGGAAGAGCGTGGCGCGGTCGAAGGGGCCGTCGGGCCGCGAGCGGGTGAGGAACTTCACACGGCCGCCGGGCTTCCAGTTGCCATCCGAACCCATCGGGTAATCGGCCATCTCCACGACCCACAGCTTGCCGTCGGTGCCGAAATCAATCGCGACGGGGCTGGTGACGAGCGGCTCGGCGGCGACGAGTTCGACGGTGAGGCCGGGCTTGGTGCGGAGGGTGGCGAGGGATTCTGTCGGAGACTTCGGAGCCGGGTTGCCCGTGCTGGCTTGCGTTGTGCCGGCGGTTTGCAACCGCCGCTCGGGCGTGCTGCTCGCCGCAGACGGCGATTGCAAATCGCCGGCACGGGGGGCGGTTGCAGTCGGCGCGTTGGTGGTCTTCGCCAGAAAGTCGCGCGGGAGCAGCTCGTGGACGGTGCCAACGATTTTGTTCTCCAAGCCCGGCGCGAACTTCGTGGGGCGGTCGTAATAGACCATCGCGCCGCCGCCTTCGTAGCCGCCCTCCTGCAAGATGCGCTCGCTCGGGATGTAGCACGGGTCGTCGTTCGCGTAGCCGTGGACCCAGAGGCGCGAGGAGTCGAACTCACGCTTCAGCCGCAGCCCATAGTCCACAACCACTTCGCCGGGCAGGAAGACCAGCGCGAGGTTCGTGTCGAATGTCCACGTCTGGACAAGATAGGGGAGCTTCGTCGGGAGCGACTCGCCGCGGTCGAGACGCGCGAGGTTCTTCTTGGCGTGATAGGCAATCTGCTGCGCCTTGTTCGTGGCGAGCGCTTCCCACTCGGCACGCGTGGGCAGCTTGTCGTAATCGAGTGTGATGCTCTTGGTGCGGGCCGTCGGGGCGGCGGGAAGCTCCTTCCACGGGCCGGGGAAAAGGCGCTTCACCTCGTCGGCGATTTGGCGGCCTAGCGCATCGGCGAGGTCAGGCGTGCCGCGCTTGTTCGGATTTTGGTCCGCGCCGCAGCCGATGGCGACGAGGCCAATCGCGCCGGGATGGTCGGCTTCGAGCGCGAGTTGCGCGGAGCCGGCCCAGTCGCCGTGAATCGTGTTCAGGCCGAGCGTCACACAATGGCACGCGTAGCTGACGAAGACCGCGCGCACGATGCCTTCCGGCGCGACGACGCGCAGCACGGGCAGGTCGTGGTCCACGGGCGCGATGGGCCGGGCGCGGCGGTTCATCGCGAAGCCGACCTTGCCCTGCGTCCACTCGACGCGGCTGGGCCGGCGGTCGGCGAGCGCGGCGCGGATGACTTGCTCCAGCTTGAAGGTCAGCTCGCGCGTGTAGAGGTCCACGCGGGACTGCTGGTCGGGCGGGAGGTCGGCCATGAAGATGTTCGGCGCGACGCCGGCAATCATCGGCGCGGAGTGCGTGTGCGAGGAGCAGATGGCGAGGCGGTCGTGCGTGAGGCGCGTGTCGCGGAGGCGGCGGAGCAGCTCGGTGCGGATGGCGTCGGACACGCCGAGGTTGTCCACGGTGACGAGCACGGCGGGGCCTTCGGCGTCGGTGCCAAAGGCAAGGGCCTTCGCGTGGAGGCGCTGCGCGACGCCCTCAGACTCGGTCTTGCGCGAGGCAAAGCCGGTGAGGCGCGTCGGGTAGTCCGGCGTGATGTCCACGCGCGCGACGCCGACGCTGGGGAGACGCGGAGTGGTGGTGTGCCGCGCGGCGCACGCGCCGAGCAGGCACAGCGCGGCGAGGGCGAGGGCGAGAGGGAGTGCCTGCGATTTGGAATCGCCGCTTCGGTTGCTATCGATCATCGCGGACGGCGATGGCAGATCGCCGGCACGGGGCGCGGAGGAGTCGGGGTTCATGATGCGGCAGTGCGGGCAGTGTTCGCGCCACGCGGGCGAAGTCAACGCGGGAGACAGCAGGAGACGGCGGGGCTGGAGCATTTCGTGCCGAGGGCGGTGCGGTGGATGACGGGGAAGCAACTCGACATTCCAATGTCGAGTGCGGCAGCGCTGGCAGCACGGGCAGTTCTCAACATTGGAATGTCGAGCTACTGGCGCGGGCGCGCCATCGCCTTGCCGATGCGCTGCATCGTCGTGTTCCAGTCCAGCGGCTTGCCGTCCGGACCGAGCGGAACTGCGGGGATGTATTTGCCACGGACCAACTCATCCCATGTCATCGCCGGGCGCTCGTGGTCTTTGTAAAACTTGGAGAGGGCCTGCTGCACGCTGGCATCCACCTGATAGACGACCAGGGGCGGTTCGGCGCGGCGGGCGACCGGTCCGGCCGCCGGGGAGCCGGCGGGTGGCGCGGCGGCATCCGGGGTGACCGAAGGCACGGCGGGCGCAACGGGCGCGGGGGTTTCAACCCGCTTTCTCCGGCAGCCGCCGAGCAGCGGGACCGCCAGCAGCAGGGCGAGAACGGGGATGGAAAAAGTTTTCACCGACTGAAGTGAAAGGGAGTTGCCGGGGCCGTGAAAACCCCGGGCTACAGGCCCGGGGGAGTGCCCGTCGTTAGCTGGCCGAAGATGTTGTTCACGTTATTGGACAGCGTGTCGTAGGTGAAAGGCTCAACGTGGCCATCCATCAAGACCACGTTCACCCGCTTGTTGTGCCGTGGGACTGGTTCGCGTCCGTTTGCAAAACCAAACGGGGCCGAGGCGTTCGGCCGAAATGTGGTGGGAGTCGTCCAGTATCCGCCGACCGGGCCGAGCGCGGTGTTCTTCAACTGCCCGATGTCACCCATCATCCAGATCTGGGTGGGACGGGTGATTTGGGTCAGGCGAAAGCTGCCGAGTGGAACATTCGTATCCACCTGCGTCATGTAACGAATGATGCCTTCCACCGGGCCGTAGCCGCCGAAGTTGAAGCCGAAGGTGCCTAGACCTTGCATGTCAGCCTCCACCACTTCGGGACAACGCCAGACCAGATTGAGGTTGGCCTTCGTATCCAAGTCCTTGCCGAGATACGGGGTCAGTTTCTGCCAATACCACTGTGCTCCAGCAAAGTTGGTCACGGGCGGCCAGATCGCCGGTCCCTCCCACAAGGGCGGCAAACCGTCGTTGTTATCGGCGGCGTAGAGTTGCAGCGCCAGGCCCTGCTGGCGCACGTTGCTCACGCACTTGATGCCCTTGCCCTTCGCCTTGGCCTTGGAGAGCGCCGGCAGGAGCATCCCCGCCAGGATGGCGATGATGGCAATCACGACGAGAAGTTCGATGAGGGTGAAGCCAAGGGAACGAAGCCGGCGCATATCAATGTTCATGGTGCCTGTGAGTTACGCTCGCACAGTGCGCTTGCGGGTTGGCAGCGTCAAGGTCAGGGACAACCGTCGGTGTTGGCG
>JBEBFV010000396.1:0-6079 GCA_040081795.1 Limisphaerales bacterium
TCGTCAGCCAGCAGCACGAACCTTCTCGCTGTCGCCGCGGCCGCCGAGTCGAAGTTCAAGCTCGCCCAAGCTGAAGCCGACTTGGCCAAGGCCGAGTTGGAAACCATTTCTCCCAGCACCGAGCCGAAGAAGAAGAAGGAGCCGGACGCCGAGAAGAAGTTGAAGACAGCGCAGGAAGCCCTGGGCAAGGCGCAGAAAGCTGTAGCCTCGCCCGGCACGAACTACACCTCGCTCCGCGCAACGCTCAAGGCCTTCGAGGGGCCCGACGAGACCGAAGCCCACCGCCTCTTGCCGTATCCCACGACCAGCACGGGCCGACGGCTGGCTTTCGCCAACTGGCTGGCCGACCGCCAAAACCCGCTCACCGCGCGCGTCCTAGTGAACCATGTCTGGACACGCCACTTCGGCCAGCCGCTCGTGGCCAACGTCACCGACTTCGGCCGCCGCGCCGCGAAGCCCATCCACGCCGACCTGCTCGACTGGCTCGCCGTGGACTTCATGGAGCACGGGTGGAGCCTGAAACATCTGCATCGGCGGATGGTGCTGTCGGAGACCTATCGGATGAGCAGTTCAAACGCGGAACGCGGAACGCGGAACGCGGAAACCAGTCGGGCCGTTCCGCGTTCCGCGTTCCGCGCTCCGAGTTCGGCTGACCCCGAGAACAAATTCTACTGGCGCATGAACCCGCAGCGCATGGACGCCAACGTCCTCCGCGACAGCCTCCTGCATCTCGCCGGCACGCTCGATCCCAAACTCGGCGGCCCGACGGTTGATCCCAAGCGCGAGGACTCTCTGCGCCGCAGCTTCTACTTCACCCAATCCCCCGAGGATTTGAACAAGTTTCTGGAGATGTTCGACAACGCGAACACGAAGGAGTGCTACCGGCGCGACGAGAGCATCCTGCCGCAGCAGGCGCTCGCGCTGGCGAACAGCCGCCTCGTCTCCACCGCCGCCGCGAAGCTCGCCGAGCGTCTCGTGAAGGAGGCGGAAAGCGCGTCCGACGAGGTGTTCATCCGCACGACCTTCACCACCGTCCTCGCGGCCTCGCCCACGCCCGCCGAGCAGCAGCTCTGCGCGGAAAGCCTCGCCCAGTTCCTTACCGCCGCGAAGGAGCGCAAGTCCGCCCAGCCCGAAGCCAAAGCCCGCGCAGCCCTCGTCCACGCGCTCTTGAATCACAACGACTTCATCACGATTCGATGAATCTCAACCATTCGAAATCTCGTTCGACTCGGAGCAATGGAATCGGTAGCTTGTCACCATGAACTTCCTCCTTCGTCTCTCCGAATGGTTCCAGTCGCCTACGGGTGTGTTCCGCAAGACGGCTTGGCTGCTGCTTTGCCTCTGCGTCGGGTGCGTGGCGCTGGTTCCCTTCATCCCACCACTTGGGCTGCTGGTTCTGCCGGCTTTGTTCTTGTCGCTGTTGCTCGCATTCATTGCTTCCGTCGCCCGGCTGTTGAGTCGTTGAGCGTCGCCCATGAACCACTTCCCTACCCGCCGCTCCTTTCTCACCCGCTCTGGCCTCGGCTTCGGCGGCCTCGCGCTCGGCGCGATGCTCGCGCGTGATGGCTTCGGGCTGGAGAGCAGTTGGCGTCCGCCCACGGGTCTGCCGCATTTCCCGGCGCGGGCCAAGTCGGTCATCTGGATTTTCCTGCGCGGCGGGTTGAGCCACATGGAGAGCTTCGACCCCAAGCCCGCGCTGACCCAATACGCCGGGAAGACCTTTGCCGAGACGCCGTTCAAGGGCATTGACGACGCGGAGAAGCGCAAGCGTGTGCGCGTGGTCGTGGTGAACGACGCCAACGGCCAGCAACGCAACAAGATTTACCCGCTGCAAATCGGCTTCGCGCCCGGCGGCAGGAGCGGCATCGAGGTGAGCGACTGGTTTCCGCATCTCCGCAACTGCGTGGACGACCTCGCCATCGTGCGCTCGATGTGGACGACCGACGACAACCACGGCGCGCAAATCCAATTCCACTCGGGCCGCCACATGCTCGACGTGCAGGAGCCGACCATCGGTGCGTGGGTGAACTACGGCCTCGGTTCGCTGAACGAGAACCTCCCGCAGTTCATCAACATGGGCCCGCGCTTCTTCGACAAGCGCGATGGCCGCTACCTCGGCCCCGCCTACGATGCCGTGCCGCTGGTCATTGACCCGCGCGAGCCGCTCGCCTACGCGCGCCCCGAGGGCGATGTCAGCGCGTCGGAGCAGCAGATTCAGTTCGACCTCGTCAACAAGCTGAATCGCCTCAAGGCCACGCAGTATCCCGGCGACCAGGCGCTCGACGCACGCATCAAGAGCTACGAGCTCGCCTACCGGATGCAGATGGCCGTGCCAGAGGCGGTGACCACCGACCGTGAAACCGAGGAGACCAAGAAGCTCTACGGCTTGGACCAGAACGAGACGAAGCCCTTCGGCGCGCAGCTTCTTGCCGCTCGGCGCTTCGTCGAGCGCGGCGTGCGCTTCATCCAAATCCAGCACGGCGACGGCGCGGCCGGCGCGTGGGATGCACACAGCGGGTTGAAGGCGAACCACACGAAGCTCTCCGCACAGGTGGACAAGCCCACCGCCGGCCTGCTCCACGACTTGAAACGTCGCGGCCTGCTGGACGAAACCATCGTCGTCTTCGCCACCGAGTTTGGCCGCACCCCTGGCTCGCAAGGTGCCGACGGGCGCGACCATCACCCCTACGGCTTCAGCGTCTGGCTGGCGGGCGGCGGCATCCGGGGCGGCATCGTCCACGGCGCGACCGACGAGCTTGGCTTCCACGCTGTCGAGGACGCGCACTACGTCACGGACATCCACGCCACGCTTCTGCACCAGCTCGGCCTCAACGGTCGCAAGCTCGAAGTCCCCGACCGCAAGCGTCTCGACCTCGACCACGGCGAGATCATCAAGCCCATCCTCGCCTGACCTCGTAGGTGACGACCTGAGGAGTCTCAGTCAAACGCGGAGCGCGGAACCCGGAACGCAGAACGAGGTCAGAGACTCCACACGTCGTCTCCTGCCACGGCAGCGAACTCCAGCTTGAGCCGCGCTCCTGCTCGGCGCACTCTCTCCTCATGCACGCCCGACTGACCCTGCTCGCAATCGTCACTTTTTTACTAATCACTAATTGCTCTCCGGTCTCCGCCGCGCCCAAGCTCAACGTCCTCTTCCTCGTCGCCGATGACTTGAACACCCGGCTCGGCTGCTACGGCGACCCGTTTGCGTTCTCGCCGAACATTGACCGGCTGGCGAGGCGCGGCGTGCGCTTCGAGCGCGCTTACTGCCAGTATCCGCTCTGCAATCCGTCGCGCTCGTCCTTCATGTCCGGGCTGCGGCCTGACACCACGCGCGTCTTCGAGAACGTCACGCACTTCCGCAAGGCCGTGCCCGACGCGCAGACCTTGCCGCAGACCTTCCAACGCGCTGGCTACTCCGTTGTCCGCGCGGGCAAGCTTTACCACTACGGCGTGCCGATGCAGATCGGCACGGACGGCTTCGACGACGCGCCCTCGTGGCAGCGCACCATCAACCCGTCGGGCCGCGACAAGACTGAGGAAGGTTCGCTCCTCAACTACACGCCCAAGATCGGCCTCGGCGCGGCGCTCGCGTGGCACGCCACGGGCGGCGACGGCACGGACCACACGGACGGGCTGATTGCCGGCGAGGTCATCAAGCTGCTGAAACAACACGCCGCGCAGCCGGACAAACCCTTCTTCATCGCCTGCGGTTTCTTCCGACCACACGTGCCGTGCATCGCCAGCAAGCCGTTCTTCGATCTGCACCCCGTGGAGAAATTTTCCCTGCCCATCGAGCCGCAAGCTCACCTCGCCAAGATTCCGCACGTCTCGCCGCTCGTGAACCCGCCGAACTACGGCGTCGCCGAGCCGGACATCCGCCAGTTCCTCCGCGCCTACTACGCCAGCGTGAGCCAGATGGACGCGCAGGTCGGCCGCGTCGTGGACGCCCTCGACCGCCTCAAGCTCGCGGACAACACCATCATCGTCTTCTTCAGCGACCACGGGTGGCTGCTCGGCGAGCACGGCGGGCAGTGGCAGAAACGCAGCCTCTTCGAGGAGTCCGCGCGCGTGCCGCTGGTCATCGCCGTGCCGGGCAGCAAGTCAAACGGCCAGACCAGCCGCCGCCCCGTTGAACTCGTGGACTTGCACCCGACGCTCGCCGATCTCGCCGGCCTGCCCATCCACCCAACGCTCGAAGGCAAGAGCCTCAAGCCGCTGCTCGCGAATCCTCAGGCCGCGTGGGACAAACCCGCGTTCACCCAGGTCACGCGCAACGCCGAGGTCAGCCTCACCGTTGGCGTGGACCCGAAGAAGAAGTCGCTCATGGGCCGCAGCGTCCGCACCGACCGCTGGTGTTACATCGAGTGGGACGAAGGCCGCGCCGGCGTGGAGCTTTACGACGCGCAGGCGGACCCGAAGCAATTCCGAAACCTCGCGGACGACCCGAAACTTGCGAAGTCCGTCGCGGAGATGAAGAAGCTGCTGGAGCGCTTGCCGAGGAAGCAGTAATCAGTGTTCAGTTTTCAGCATTCAGTCACTTATCCCTTCCCACTATGAGACCTTCCCTACTTTCTCTCCGCAGCCTGCACGCGCTGCTGCTCATCCTGATTACTGGCTTACTGAACACTGAACACTGTTCCGCCGCCCCCAAGCTCAACGTCCTCTTCCTCATGGCCGACGACCTGCGGCCCGAGCTTGGCTGCTATGGCAACAAGCTCATCCTGACGCCGAACCTCGACAAGTTGGCGGGGCGCAGTGTGCGCTTCGACCGCGCTTACGTGCAGTTCCCGCTCTGCAACCCGTCGCGTGCCTCGCTGCTCACGGGCCGCTATCCCACCACGACTGGCGTGCTGGAGAACACGACGTGGTGGGGCGCGCTGCACCCGGATTGGGTGAGCCTGCCGCGCCACTTCAAGAACAACGGCTTCGCCGCGCTGCGTTCCGGAAAGATTTTCCACGGCGGCATTGATGACGCGGACGCGTGGACGGAGGGTGGCGAGGCCCGTAAGTTCGAGGGCGCGACGAACACGGCGAAGAAGGGCCAGGTTGCCGCCAACTCCGACCGCATCGTGAAGCTCGACGGCGATGGCGAGTCACACGCGGACTTCAAGACCGCCACACGCGCCATCGAGTATCTGGAGCGGCACAAGGACAAGCCGTTCTTTCTCGCGTGCGGCTTCACCAAACCGCACAGCCCGCCGACCGCGCCGCAGAAGTTCTTCGACCTTTACGACGTGACGAAGATTCCGCTGCCGCCGGACTTCGCCGCGAAGCCCGCCGCGCCCACCGGCTTCCCCGAGGCGTCCGTGCCCAAGCGCAACAGCGACCTCTTCATCGGACGCGACGCCAGCGAGAGCGAGTCTCGCGAGGTCATACGTGCGTATTGGGCGTCCGCGTCGTTCATGGACGCGCAGGCGGGCCGCGTGCTCGCCGCGCTCGACCGCCTCGGCCTGCGCGAGAAGACCATCGTCCTGTTCTGGGGCGACCACGGCTATCACCTTGGCGAGAAGGGTAAGTGGTCCAAGCACGGCTCCCTGTTTGAAATCGGCACGCGCGTCCCACTGCTCATTTCCGCTCCCGGCATGAAGGGCAACGGCCAGGTCAGCCCGCGCATCGTCGAGACGGTGGACTTGTTCCCCACGCTGAACGAACTCTGCGGCCTGCCCAAACTACCGGGCCTGCAAGGCGACAGCCTCGTGCCGCTGCTGAACAACCCGCAGGCCGCGTGGAGTCATCCCGCCTTCACCGTCTCCAAGTCCGGCCCGCTCGGACTGGCCGTGCGCACCGAGCGCTGGCGCTACGCCGAGTATGACGGTGGCAAGTCCGGCGCGATGCTCTTCGACGAGCAGGCCGACCCGCATGAGTTGAAGAACCTTGCCGATGACCCGAAGCACGCGAAGACCGTCGCCGAGTTGAAGGAGCTGCTCAAACGCGTCGCCCCGGCGAAGTAGGGCAGTGTTCAGTATTCAGTAACGAGTGTTCCGTGTTCCGTCGGCGACGGATGTTCGCGGTCATCCATGCGCCACCCACTGACCACTGAATACTGAACACTGAAAACTTGCCCCCTCCCCTGCCC
>JBEBFV010000397.1:0-6071 GCA_040081795.1 Limisphaerales bacterium
AGCTTGATGAGGAAGAACGCGGGAATGAGGCTGAGTTCCCAGAACAGGAACCAGTGGAAGAAGTTCAGCGCCGTGAACGCGCCGAAGAGGCCGCCTTGGAGGAAGAGGAAGAGGCCGCAGTAAAGCGGGACGTTCTCCTCAATCTTCTCGGAAGCCAGCACGGCCATGGGAATCACCAGCGCGGCGAGCATCAGCATGACCAGTCCGAGGCCGTCGAGGCCGACGTGATACTCGATGCCGAGCGTGGGAATCCAAACGTGCCGCTCCGTGAACTGCATCGCACCGTCGGCGGGGTTCGTGTTCATCCACAGCGCGGCGACGACTGCGAGGGCGAGGATGTTGACCGCCAGCGTGACCCCGCGCGCAAGCTGCCGCCGCTCGCGGTCCACGCCGAAGACGAGCGCGGCCCCCACCAACGGCAGGAAGGTCAGAATCGAGATGAGCGGGAGACCGTTCACTTGTTGCACCCCACGGCGAGAATGAAGACGAAGAGCACGAGCGCGAGGCCGATGCTGCGCAGATATTGATGAATCTGCCCGCCCTGCAATTCCGAGGCGACCTCCGCGCCGCGCCGGACTTCACCGCAGCCCGCATCGAACAGCTTGTTCACCACGAACTCATCAAAGAGCTTCGCGACGTGAGCGCAGCCGGTCGTGGCCGAGCCGACGAGGGACACGAGCAGGTCGAGCACACGGCGGTCGAGGTCGTGGCAGAGCTGGCCGAGGCGGGCGTTCCACTTCACGAAGGTCGCCGCATACAGCTCATCCACGAAGAACTTCCCGCGCGACCAGGCGAACTGCTCGGGGAACTGCTGCTCCAGCGGGTCCGGCTCGTCGGTCTTCTCGGCGGGCAGTAGGCCGTAAAGCCACCAGGCCAGCCCGATGCCCGCGCCCACGACCACGGCGGAAACGAGCAGCAATGTCAGCGTGCCGGCGTTGAAGAGCTTGCTGGGATTCCAGTGTGCCGCCTCGCCGACCAGATACTCCGGAAGCCACGGCCAGAGCGGCGTGCTGACGAGCGTGAGCAGCACGGTGCAGGCGGCGAGGATTTGGAGCGGCAGCGTCATCACCGCCGGGCTTTCGTGCGGGTCGTAGCCGTCGACGTGAGGAGGCGGATTCCCGTGGGCGGTGGCGCGGTCGTGGCTTGCTTCGTGGCCGTGGTCCGCCTCCTTACCTCGGCGGCTACGGTATTGGCCCGCGAAGACGAAGCACATTTGCCGGGTCATGTAGAAGGCCGTGAGGAACGCACCGCCGAGGCCGAGGAAGAAGGGAATTTTGCTCGGCTGATACAGCCACGCGGCGGTGAGAATCTCGTCCTTCGACCAGAAGCCGCAGAAGACCAGCGGCACACCGGACAGCGCCATCATGCCGATGGCGTAGGTCGCGAAGGTCACGGGCATGTATTTGCGGATGCCGCCCATGCGCCGGATGTCCTGCTCCTCGTGGCAGCCGTGGATGATGGAGCCGGAGCCGAGGAAGAGCAGCGCCTTGAAGAACGCGTGCGTGAGCAAGTGGAACATCCCGACCGCCACGCCGCCGATGCCCAGGCCCATCATCATGTAGCCGAGCTGCGACACGGTGGAATAGGCGAGGATGCGCTTGATGTCCGTCTGCGACACGGCGACGAGCGCGCCGAAGATGGCCGTGAGCGCGCCAATCCACGTCACAGCGGTCAGCGGAATCGGTTCGGACACACCGGCCTGCTGCATCTCCATCAGCGGATACACGCGCGCGACGAGGAAGACACCCGCCGCCACCATCGTCGCGGCGTGGATAAGCGCGCTGACGGGCGTGGGGCCTTCCATCGCGTCCGGCAGCCAGACGTGGAGCGGAAGCTGGCCGGACTTGCCAATCGCACCGCAGAAGAGCAGCAGGCCAATCGCCGAGCTGGCCGCGAGTCCGCCGATGGTGGTGTGCGCGACCATCTTGGCGAGCGCGTCCTGTTCGAGGCAGCCGCGCCCACCGTCGTAGAAGAGCAGCGTGCCCGTCTCGGAGTAGAGCCACACGATGCCGAGGAAGAAGAACACGTCGCCGATGCGCGTGGTGATGAATGCCTTCTTGGCCGCCGCCGCAGCGCTGGGCTTGTGGAACCAGAAGCCGATGAGCAGGTAGCTCGCGAGGCCCACCAGCTCCCAGCACATGAAGAGCAGCAGCAGGTTGTTCGCGATTATGAGGCCGAGCATCGCGGCGGCGAAGAGCGACAGGAAGCAGAAGAACCTGGTGAAGTTCTCGTCGTGCGCCATGTAGCCGACGCTGAAGATGAAGATGAGCGAGCCGACGAAGGTAATCATCACCACCATCGCCGCCGTGAGCGGGTCCAGCACCCAACCGAGGCGGACCACGGTGTCGCCGAGCGCGAACCAGTCGAAGTTGTGGAACTGCCGCGCCGCCGCGCCGTGCTTGCCGAGCGTCTCCGCAAAGGCCATGAGCGACAGCAGGAACGAAGCGCCCAACGCCCCGATGGCAAGGCCGGCTGAGAGCGAGCGGCTCGGCCGCTTCAGCAACGCGCTGATGCCCGCCGCCAGCAACGGCAGCACGGGGATGAGCCAGAGGTTTTGGAGAATCCAGCTCATGTGGTGACCAAAACGGATGCTCCGAAGAGTGCAGAAACCCTTCCGGTATCGATGGCTAGCTGCGGAGCAGCGCCAGAAAGTAGCCCACGACGCGAGCCGTGGGACGCGGCGACGACGCGCGAAAGCCCCGTCAGGGGCGACAGAACCGGGTTGGGAGACGGGCGCATCAATCGAACACGTAACGAGGGTCGAATTGAATTTCGTGCCGCCGATAAAACGCAAGCAGCTCCTCCTGAAACGTCACGCTGCGGTGATGTTCCTCCTGGTTCGCGATGTAGTCGTGAACGGATTGGCGCACCGACTGGCTGACGCTGAACGCGGCAAACCCGGTTTGCCACGCGAACGTGCGGCGCGACGGAAACTCGCGATGCACCCAGCCCGAGGAATTGGCTTTCAGCTTTCCCACAAGCTCCGACACGCCGAGCTTCGGGGAGAGCGAGACGAGGATGTGAACGTGGTCCGCTGGGCCATTGATGATGAGCGCGGTGCTGCCCAACTCGCGGATGATGCCGCCCATGTAGGGGAAGAGCCTGGCCTTCAAGTCCGCGTCCAGCGAGGGGGCACGGTCCTTTGTGCTGAAGATGATGTGCGCCAGCAGGTTGGTGTAGGTGTGGGCCATGCATCCTCATTCTGCCGCCCCTCCGGGGCTTGAATGGTGTTTGGGCCGAGACCCACGGCTGGCGCCGTGGGCTACTTTCTGACGGCGCTCTGCGCCTGGACCACGCGCAGTCCGCGAGTTCGTCAGGTTTGCGGCGGAAGTTGGCAGCACTGAACTCATCCCTTCATCTCCTCCACCTGGTCCACGTTCGCGGTGCGAAAGTGGCGGTAAATCGTGATGATGAGCGCGAGGCCGACGGCGGCTTCAGCGGCGGCGATGGCGATGGAGAACAGCGCGAAGGTCAGGCCGGTCATCGTCTCCGGGTTCTCGCTGAAACGCCAGAAGGCGATGAAGTTCAGGTTCGCCGCGTTGAGCATCAGCTCGATGCCGATGAGCACCATGATGGCGTTGCGCCGC
The DNA here is from genome assembly GCA_040081795.1 of Limisphaerales bacterium. GTDB lineage: Bacteria > Verrucomicrobiota > Verrucomicrobiia > Limisphaerales > SXTU01 > SXTU01. Next base: position 3,588 of record JBEBFV010000397.1, read on the forward strand.
GTGAGCGCGCCCGCGAGGCCGATGCAGAAGAGCAGCGCGGAGACCAGCAGATAACACGAAAGCGGACTCATGCGCGCCTCCTCTCGCGGCTGAGGCGATGGGAGATAGGAAATGGGGAATAGGGAAGCCGGTCATCGGCCGCAGCCCTATTCCCTATTCCCAATTGCCTATTCCCTGTCCTCATTTCCCCTCCTTCTCGCGCATCGCGATGATGACTGCCCCGAGCATCGCTGCCGTGAGCAGCAGGGCCATGACCTCCAGCGGCAGGACGTAATCGGTCATCAGCTTCTGGCCGAGCGTCTTGACGGAGACTTCCGGGGCGGGCGCGGCGATGCGCTTGCCGACGGGGCTGGCGAGGACGGCCAGCGCCATGGTGAGGAATGCGCCCACGGCCACCGCGATGCCAATCCACGGGGTCACAGTCGCCGGCTCGTCCTTCGGCTCGGTGCTGCGGGTGAGCAGGATGGCGAAGACGATGAGAATCGCCACCGCGCCGACATAGACGAGGATTTGCGTGAAGCCGACGAACTCGGCGTTGAGCTGGAGGTAAAGCCCGGCCAGGCCCGCGAACGTCAGCACCAGGCTCAACGCGCAATGCACCAGGTTCCGCAGCGACATCGCCGCGATGGCGCTGCCGACAGTCAGACCGGCGATGATGGCGAATGGCAGGGTCAAAGTGAGTAGTGCTTAGTTGGCGAAGCGGTATTCGCGCTTGGTGAACTTGGCTTCGAAGCCGCGGCCGAGGAGCCAGTAGGGAAACGCCAGCATCGCGAAGCCGACGACCCAGCGGACGGCGAGCGGCACGGAGCCGCCGGACAGGTGCCACAGCGCGGCGACGACGAGGTTAATGAGCGTCATGGGCAAGAGGAACTTCCACGCGAAGCCCATGAGTTGGTCGGTGCGGAGGCGGGGCAGCGTGCCGCGCAGCCAGATGAACAGCACGATGAGCGCGGAGAGCTTGCCGAGGAACCAGCACCACGAGGGAATCCAGGTGAACGGCGCGATGTTCACGGGCGGCAGCCAGCCGCCGAGGAAGAGCGTGATGCCCAGCCCGCACATGGCGAAGAGGCCGAGGTATTCCGCGAGGAAGAAGATGGCGAACTTGAAGCCGGAGTATTCCGTGAAGTAACCGGCGATGATTTCCGACTCGGCTTCGGGCAGGTCGAAGGGAGTGCGGTTCGCCTCGGCGGCAGCGGCGGTGAGGAAGAGGAAGAAGCCGACGAGGCCCCACGGCGTGAACAGGTGCCACTTGTGGATGCCCGGTCCGAAGGTGCCCTCCTGGTTCTCGACGATGCCCGTGAGCGACAGCGTCCCCGCCATCATCACCACCGTCAGCGCGGAGAGGATGAGCGGGATTTCGTAGGAGACCATCTGCGCGATGGCCCGCATCGCGCCGAGGAGGGAATACTTGTTGCGGCTGGACCAGCCGGCCATGAACACGCTGAGTTCCGTGCTCGCACCGACAGCGAAGAAGAACAGCAGGCCCGTCTGCGGCAGGTCGAGCGGAACCATGTTCTTGCCGAACGGCAGCACGGAGTAAGTCAGCAGCACGGGGATGAGCAGCGCGATGGGCGCGAGGAAGTGGACGACCTTGTCCGCCGCGCGCGGGACGACGTCCTCCTTGATGAGCGACTTGATGCCGTCGGCGATGAACTGGCCGAAGCCGGCGAGCCGGATGTCCGTGAGCGGGATGCCCACGCGGTTCGGGCCGATGCGGTTTTGGATGCGGCCGAGGCCTTTGCGCTCAATGACGGTGGTGAGCGCGAACATGAGCGGGAAGACGGCGAGAATCGGCGTGATGGTCAGCACCGCAGAAACCACCGAGACAAGCCACTCCGGCGTGGCTCCGGGCAACTGGCTCATGAGCCAGTGCTTCAGGGTGACAGGGAGTTGGTCGAGTTGCTCGAACATCGGGCGGCGCGGATTTCAGCCGTTCGGCGGCGCGGAGGCAAGGGAAAGTCCGAGTTGTTTTGCCACGGCGTTGGACGCGAAATCATCGGGCCGAAGGCGCGGACTCAACCGGCGGGCGATGCGTGGGTCACGCAGCACCTCGGAGGCTTTGCTGGCAACGGCGGCAAGGAATTCCGCTCCCGCCCTTTGCTCGACGACGCTCCCGGAGCTTGCATTGGAAATCAAGTGCTCCGCCTCCACGACAACCCGCCACACGAGGTATTCCCGCAGCAGCCCGAAGTGGAGAAAATCCTGTGGCGCGTTGCGGCGTTCCATGAGCGCTTGTTTCTCCCGGTAAAGCGAAACGGCGTCGGCGACGAGGAACTGCACCAACTCCCCGTCCAGCGTGAACTCGCCAATCGTCGCGCTCGCCAAGGCCGCCACGGGGTCGAGCGTCAGTCCGACTTGTGCGAAGCCCAGCCGCACGCCCGCCACCTCGATGTGCGGACGGCCCGTCGCATCGGTCACGACATGACGCGGGAGCAGCGCGAGCGCGTCGGCAGAGAAGACGCCGGTGAAATCAATGTCCTTGCT
>JBEBFV010000398.1:0-6060 GCA_040081795.1 Limisphaerales bacterium
CCGAGTCCTCGACGAGTGTGGCGTCGCGCGCGTCCGCCGCCCAGCGATACGCGGCGGCGCGGACGAGGCGCGGACCACTGAACCACATCAAGTGCGTCTCAAACGGCGTGCCGGCGGGATCGAGTTCGTAGTGCTGCGCGATGATCGAGCCGGTCGGGAACTCCCATTCGCCCTCGGCGGAGAACTTGATGGCCGCGCCTGGCGGCAGGGAAATCCAACGCCGCCCGCGCACGCCGGGCTGCCACGGGGGCAGGTTTATTTCAAATCGCGTGAACCCTTCGCGTGGGCGCATTTCCGGGAGCGAGGGGAACACGCGCGTTTCAGAAAGGCGTTTGGGAATCGGCGGCGCTGCTGCCAGGCTCGCAGCACCCTTCTCACCGACGTGGCGGATGCGAATCAGCGAGCCGCTGTTCGCCGTGAACTTTTTCCCATCGCGCCAGATCGTGCCGCGATTGAGCACGAGCAGCGAGCCGTCCGGCGCGACCTCGACGGCCACGGGCGCATTGCAGCCCTTCGCGAACGTGACCACGTTCGTCGGCGCGGCGGGGTCGAGCGCCTTGACCCAGCGGGCCGCCCAGTCGGCGAAGAAGAACTTGCCGCGCCACGGGTCCGGGAAGAAGCCGGCGGCGCTCTCCGGGCGCGGGGCGCGCGGGTAAAATGCCGCGCCCACGATGCTGCGCCCGATTACCGGCGGATAGGCGTGGAGCGGATTCTGGAACGCGGTGTTCGTGGACATGCCCTCGGCTTTCGGCCAGCCGTAATTTCCGCCACGCACTATCTCGTTGACTTCCTCCCACGAGGATTGCCCCACATCAGTCGCGAAGAGGCGGCCCGACTCCCGCTGAAACGCGAGGCCGAAGGGATTGCGCAGGCCGAGCGCCCAGATCGCGCGATACTTGCCCGAGGTCTGCGCGTGGAACGGGTTGTCCTCGGGGATGGTGCCGTCGGGATTGAGGCGGAGGATTTTGCCCGAGAGCGTGTCCAGCAACTGCGAGGTGCAGATGCCGTCGCTCGGGATGATCGGCTCGCCGATGGCGACGTAGATCTTGCCGTCCGGCCCGAAGCGCAGCGGCCCGCCCTGGTGGCCGGCGGGGTGCCTGCCGCCGCGCTTCGACTGGTCGTCGCCCTCGAGCAGCACCTGCTCGCTGGCGGGGTCCACGGTGTTGCCGTGCAGCGTGAACCGCGAGAGCACATGGTGCGGAAAGGGCCGGTCCGTGACGTAGAGCACGAACAGTTGCGGAGTGAACGGAAAGTCCGGGTGCGGCGCCAGCCCCACCAGGCCGCGCTCCCAGTAATCATCCACGCGCAGGTTGAGTGCGGGTTTCTCCAGCAGCCGTCCATCCTTCCAGACGCGGATGATGCCGGTCTGGTCCGCGATGAGGATGCGCCCGTCCGGCAGCGGCGCGATGGCCGTGGCGGCGTTGAGGCCGGTGGCAAGGGTCTCCTCGATGAAGCCTGCGGGCAGTTCGGCGCCGTGAACGAGGACTGTTGCGGTGGCACACACCAGCGCCAGCAACGGGCGGCAACGCCAGATGGTGCGACGTGGGCTATGGGCGGTTCGGTTCATGGCGGGTCACGGTGAGGTTGCCAATGGTCACATCGGTGTTGTGTGAGACGACGAGCGCGCCGCCGGCGGGAATGGCGTCGCGTTCCTCGGTGGTTTCAAAGTCCCACGCACCGGGTTCGGGCTGGCCCTCTATCCAAGACTTCACGCGATAGCGCGCGGCGGTGCCGGGCAGGGTGTCCACGCGGAGCTTGAGCTGGTAGCGGATGCCCAGCTCGACGCGGCGTGGCTGCGGCTCGACCGCATGGGAAGCCCGCTTGCTTGCGCTTCCGCCGTGGAATATCCGCCAGGAGCTTTGCTCGAGCTTTTCCGCGAGCCGGAACTCGGCGACGGCACCGAGCGGATACCATTGAACGTGCGGCTGCTTCTTGTCGGCGAAGTGGCCGGGGAAACGCGCGGCAATGGCCGCGTGCGAAACCCCGTGAGTGGGCGGGCCTTTGAGTGGCGGGGCGTAGCCGTGAAAGGTGACGGCGACGGTCACGGTGTAGTCCGTCCAGGTGCGGTCGCCAAACGCGAGGATGCGGTCGTAATACGGTTCGAGGATGCGCACTCCGTCGCGCTCCAGCTTCCAGTGGCCGTCCACGACCTGCACCGCGTCGGTGATGGACTTCACCTGGCTCCAATCAACGGTATAGGGCAGCGGCCAAATGTTTCCGCGATGGCAATGCACTTTGATGCTGCGCTCCGTGCGCTGACCGGCGGTGTCCGTGGCGATGAGGTCCAGTTTGTTCGCACCGTCGCGCAAGGCTTCGAAGTCGAGGTCCACGTTGAAGTCGCCCTGGCGGGCGAGGCGATAGCCGTCAGCACCCACCGAGAGCCGCACGGGCCCGCCGCCGTTGAGCGAATACTCGACCGTCGCAAGCGTGCCCGGTGATGTCACGCGGCCAAGGATGTTGACCCACTTCTGCGGCACGCCGAGGCGGCCAAAGCGCTGCTCATTGCCATGCCACACGTCAATCACGGGCGGCGCGGGCGGCGTGGCGGCCCTCGGCTTGGAGGCAGGCGAGCGGATGCGTTTCACCTCGGCCTCGATGGCAGTCTGCTCGGTGGCCGAGGTGAAACTGACGCTGAACTTCGCGGGCAAAGTGGTGAGGGGCGGCGTGTGCTGCTTCGGGTCATCCCAGCCGGGCCGCCCGAAGCCGAAGACGGTCATCAGCGGCAGCAGCTCGCGCGCGCTCGGCGTGTAGGGCCACGGCGCGTAGCTGGCATCCACGCCGTCGTCCTGATGGTCCACCAGCAGGAGCGCGTGCGGCGATTCCTTCGCACCGAAGACGACCCACGGCACCGCTTCCACCCAAGGCCGGCTCAACGGCGTGCGATGGCCATGCGGGCGGATGACGAAATCCTCCGCCGTGTCGAGCGCGCCGCCGGGCGTGCCTTCGTAGATGAACCAGTAGTTTCCGGGAATCTTCCGCAGCGTCAGCGTCGCGTGCGTGGGAAAGAAATCCCAGTCGCAGGCCGCATCGCCGTTCTTCGTTTCCGAGTGGATGCGGACATGGCCCGGCTCGCGCACCGTGACGGTGGAAGTGAACCAGTTGGCATTCGTGTATTGGCCGAAGCCGTAGCCGCAGTGGAAGTATTTCACCGGCTGCCCGCACTTGGGCAGGCCACGATACTCGCCTGCCGACCGGCCGCCGTGCCGGTAGGAAATCCAGTCGTGCCCGTCGCGGTCTAGGATGCTCGCGAAGCCCGCGCCGCGCTTGCCGTAAAGATACGTGGCGGTGAGCGTCTCGACCTTGAAGCACTCCATGTCGCCGAAGAGTTGCGCGTCGGAGACGCGAATGGCTGGCTCGGCGGCGGCGCAGGGCAGTGACACCACGGCCAGGGCGAGGAAACTGATGAAGGCGGATGTCAAGCGAGTGGCATTCATACGCGCATCTTCAAGTTGCTTTGCGGAGTGACGTTGATGTGATGGTTCGGTTTGCGGTGTGTCATGGATTCAAGGCCGGGCCGCCGCGCGGACCGCCTTTCGGACGGCGACGCTGGCGCGTTTGGTGGCAGCGACTAGTTCTTGGTAAGGGGTGCCGTCGTCGCGCAGCAGGCCGAGCTTGATCGCGCCGCGCCGTTCGGCGAAGCGGTCAATATACTGGCAGCGCATGTAGCCGACGACAAACGAAGCCGCGAACGCCTCGCGGATGAACTGCTCGGTCGCCGCAGCGGCGTCGGCTTCGTTCGCGCGTTGGTGATAAGGCCAGATCGAGCGCGGGTAGCGGGCGGTCGTGAAGCTGATCTGGTGATCGCAGATCATGACCGGCTTGCCGGCGAGTTGGTGCAGCTCGTCGAACTCGCGGCGCGGAAAGACATCGCCGGGCGTGTAAATCGGGAGGTAGCCGTCGCCGGGCTGGACGGCGACCGCATCAATGTGCGGCGCGGCGGCGGCGAGGACTTGCGGAGGGATGTCGCCGAGGAGGTATTTCTCACCGAAGACGAGATGATGCGGGTCGTGCCGCCGCATCGCCGGGCCGACGATGCCGTAATACTGCCGCGCGATCAGGCCGAGGAAAAGTTCGTCGTCACGCGAGACTTCGTAGCGGTTGAGATCCACCGCATCGAAACCAGTGCCCGGCATCTCCGCGAACGACGCGACCTTCAGACCGTAGGCGCGGTTGCACCTGGCAATGTCGTCGTCGTATTGCTCGCGCAAGAAGCGAACGTAGCGTTGCTTCCCCGGCGCGGAGGCGGCGAGTTTGCGAATCTCCGACACCCAATCGGTCTGGCGAAACACGCGGGTCTTGCGCACGTCCCACGTCGGCGTGTCGGTCCAATAATAGGCGATGAGATTCTTGTCGTCGCGGTGCTGGCGACAGAAGGCCTCAACGTCGCGCTCCAGCCGGGCGACGACTGCGGGATCGAACACGTCCGGAAACTCCCAAGCGCCGGGTTCACCCGGCGGACGTTTGTATTTGGCGGTGGCCACGAAATCGCGGCCCGCGAAATACGGCCGGGCACGCCGCAGCGGCTCGACGCCCTCGTCCACGGTGTTGAGTCCCCAGGCGTCGAAGTAACGCAGGACTTCGGCGGCATACTTGTCCCAATCTTCGCCGTAGCGCGTCCGAAACAGGTCTGGCTCACCGGGACCGTGGGATTTCACGGCGCTGAGATGATTGACGCCCAGCGCGACAAAGCCGTGCCCGGTGGGCGTGACGAGGAGCATCCGCCCGTTGAACGATTCGAGATGAAACCAACCGGTCGCGCTACCCTTGAAGTCCGTCCACCCACCGAAAGCGTCGAGCGGCTCGGCGGCGGCGCAGCGCAGCGACGCAACGGCCAGTGCCAGCAACGTGGTGAAGGCGGAGTTCCAAAGAGCGGCTCTCATATTCACGGATTGCGCGGTGAGTCGGGCAGAGAGGGTTGCCTTCCTCAGCGCGAGGGCCACTGGTCGGGAGTTTTGCGTCACGGTCATTTGAGTTGTGAAGGGCGTTTGCACTCCACTTCGGAGTGCTGCCACTCGCCGCCGGCATCCTTCCGCACGCGCAGGGTCGCACGCTGGGCACTTTCGGAGTGAACCTCGAAACGCCCCGCCGCCAGGTCGTAGTCAACGCGGCCGACGCGGTCTATCGAGTCGAGAATCACCTCGAAGCGCGTTGTCTTCAAATAGCCCGCGACCACGAACGAGCCGCGCTCCGGCAGGACCGGCGGAGTGCGATGCGTGAGCAGGAATTGTTTCCCGGTGAGATTGCGAAACGCCAACTGGTCCCTCGTCTCGTTGCCGTTGTGGCGATGGTCACCGACGCCCGGCTGCTCGTGATACGTGACCAGTGGTCCGCGCCCCACGCCGTGCGCCGCACCCACCCACAGCCGCGCGTGCAACACCGGCACGCGCGCATCGTCCGACCCGTGAAACACGAGCGTCGGCGTGAGCAGATTGGCCACAGTCGTAAGCCCGCCTCGGCTCCGGTAGGCCTCCGGGTTCGTCTCGGGCGAGCCGCCAATCCAAGGCGGGCGGCCCTTCGGGTCCTTGCCTTCAATGCCTTCGAGTTCGTCGCGAAACTCGCCTTTGCGGTCGAAGACGTGCCACAGCGCGTAGTCGCTGATTCCGTAATACGCGCGGGCGGCGGCGAAGGTGTCGGGAAACTTGCCGAGCAGCGCGAACACGTTGCCCCCACCCCCGCTGCCGCCGGAGAGGAACACGATATTTGGCGAGGCAATCCGGCTGCGATAGTGACGCCGCGCGAACTCGACTGCATCGGTCACATCCTGCAGTTCCCAGCCGTTGCAATCGGGATTGCCGGTGGCGTCGCCGCGCCCGCGCATCTCGGGGGAGATGACGAAGTAGTCTTTGGCGAGCGGGTCGGCGACGTTGTCGGTGTGCGGCTTTTTCGCGCCGCCATGCCAGCCGTGCATGGACACGAGCAGGATGCCGGACGGGGCCGCGCACTCGAATCGGGCGAACAGCCGCAGCTTCGGGTCCACGCTGCTCGGATATTCGCGATACTCGTGCAGATGCGCGGGCGCGTCGGCTCCCGTCACAGAACCTGCTCCCATCAGCAGGCAGG
>JBEBFV010000043.1:0-21305 GCA_040081795.1 Limisphaerales bacterium
GACCAAATCAATCACCCCATCCATCATCGCCAGGGAGAAAGCCCAGGCGGTGAAGAAGAACGGCCTGCTCGAAATCGTGGAGGTCAGGGAAACGCTCAACAGCATCGGCGGTTTGGACCTGCTCAAGGACTGGCTGTTGAGGAGGAAAGACGCGTTCAGCCAAAGGGCCATCACCTACGGCCTGCCATCGCCCAAAGGACTGCTGATTCTCGGTATCCCAGGAACAGGAAAGAGCCTGACCGCCAAAGCCACCGCTGCCGTCTTCAACGTGCCGCTGCTGAAGCTCGACGCCGGCAAGCTCTACGGAGGTATCGTCGGCCAGAGCGAAGCCAACCTGCGTGCCGTCATCAACACCGCAGAAGCCATTGCGCCCTGCTGCCTGTGGATTGACGAGCTGGAGAAGGGTTTTGCTGGCTCGAAAAGCAGCGGATCAACGGATGGGGGAACCTCGGCGCGGGTGTTCGGTTCGTTCTTGAGCTGGCTCCAGGAGAAGACCAAGCCGGTGTTCATCGTCGCCACCGCCAATGATGTCAGCCAGCTCCCGGCCGAAATGCTGCGCAAGGGCAGGTTTGACGAGTTGTTCTTCGTGGACCTGCCCGTTGAACAGGAGCGGGAAGCCATCTGGAAGATCGTTGTTGAGCGAAGGAACCGAAAAGCCATCGACTACGACCTGCAACTGCTGGCGAAGAGCAGCGAAGGCCTTACCGGTGCTGAAATCGAGGCCGTGTTCTTGGAGGCGATGTTTGCTGCGTTTGAACGTGGTGATGAGCCTACCGAGATGGACGTTGCCGCTTCCATGACCAGCTTCGTGCCCTTGTCGAAACTGATGGCCGAGCAGATTGCTGCGTTGAAACAGTGGTCCTGCGGTCGTGCCCGTCCGTCAACCTCCACCTCTTCAACTTCTGAGCGAAAGCTCCGGAAGCTGGGGGTGTGAGGGGAAGGGGTTGGCTTTATGCCGATCCCTTTTTTAGCTATCAGCGCTCACAGTCTTCGACGCCCGAGAGTAGGGCTGTGTCCCGCAGGTCAGGCCGCCGGGGAAGTAACCGTAGTAGTTCTCCTTGAGCTCATAGTTTCTGCCAGGCCCGTCCGGAGAACCGAAATGCTCAACTCGATGAGCGGCGGCCTCCATGTTGAACAGCCAAACCTTCGTCCCCGTGGTTGTGGTCATCACTTTCTGCATCTGCTCGACAGAAAGAACATCACACTTGGGGACTCGCACCTCAACCGCAGAGAGCCCGAGTTCGCCCAGCTGGTGGATCTTCCGTTGGTCTGCTGGATGGGTAACCCGAATGTGGATGACGAGCGAGTTTCCATCTTTGTCACGAGCCAAAATGTCCGGAACGATGCCACCGAACCTTCGCTCAATTTGGACTTCAGCCAACAACCGGTCCTGATATGGGCGCAAACAGGTTCCTGGCATCGCGTAAACGGGCGGGACGGTGAACGCCATGCTCTGTTCGAGTATCCACTTCGCGAGCAAGTGGGCAATCATCTCGACTCCATACTCGCAAGGCGCGGTGTTGTGATGGGCGAAGTGATGCAATCGAATCTGGCCTTTCCGAGCCACCAGTTGCGCTCCGCAAGCTGGACAGACGCATCCACACCCCAAACCGCTTTCGACCTCGCTGATAGCCACAAGCTGATCGTCCCGGAAGGCCACACCGAGTTTAGGTTGAGTCGGATTCATGCCAGCATCCACATGCTTCGGCGTCCAGTGGAGGGGTAAAGTTTGTCGGACTTGAGCGCGCGGATGATTACTGGCTTGTTGATCGCAATCTCAGCGAGAGCAAGGCAGCGGTTGGTCATTTCTTGAAAACTCGTTGGGAAGACGCTTGGAGGTCATTGGGCTACTTTGTCTTCTTGTCCCAAATGTCTTTGACCGAAGTCATGAAAGGCCCGTCAGGCACTTTTTTTCCACTCAAGAAACATCCATGTAGCCGGAAACTGGAACCATCGGCGTCCACCAAGAATTGCACCTCGACCCGCTGACCGCTGTCATTACTCCATGCCGATTCCACGAGGTAGTGAGTATATCTCTCCTGTTCATTTGGCGCTAATTTGGCAGCCGTCCAGCGCGCTGAGTTAGATGAGACGACTTGAAAGATTTTCCCGATGTTCACTTCATTGCCCCAACCTTTCAAATAGCCGTCACTCACCCGTTTCCAGTTCTTCGATTGAATCGTTTGATCGAGGAGCTTGTCCTGTTTTTCGCGGGTTTCAGCAAGCACTCTTGCTCGCTCTTCAGCAGCAGCCTTAGCTCGTTCGGCTGCTGCTAGCGCTGCGACACGCGCCTCTTCGTGAAGTTTTTGTGCTTTTTCTTTAGTATGTTGATACTCGATCACCTTGGGTTCCCTGGCCAATGCCTCTATGTCAAAGTTGTTCCACGGAGTTCTCGCGCTCAGTTTGCCGGTGTTCAGTTTGATGATGATTCCCTTGTCGTCCACATGAAGTATGATCCCGACAAGTTCGGTCATATCCGTTAATTTGTAAGTGCGACTTACGTTTGCGGGTAGTGGCGAAAGCACTGATTTGCTTGCGTTTATAGCGGTGACATTCGGCAAGTTGGTGACGGGTGCAAGTTGTGCCACCAGATTACTGCCTGAGGCTGGCGCGTTTGTAACTAAGGCTTGAGAGCTTATGCTTCCGGGTGTGACGTTGTTAGTGCCGGTGGAGAGTTGGGCAATCTGATTACTGCCTGACGTTGGCGGGTTTGTGGTTAACGCTCCAGAGCTTAGGATGGTAGGATTAGTGCTGTTGACCTGAGCTACCTCTATTTGTGCCTTCGCGAAAAAGCGATATTTTGCAAAAATGCCTCCAGTTAGAACGACCATGCAGAGTAATGCGATTCTAAGGACCACAAGAGTGCGATGAACAGGAGGAGTTGAGAGGGATTCAACTGTAGAGAAAACTTCTTCATTTGAAGAAGCAGGAGTTAGTGGCAAATTTGGCGAGGAACTAGGTGCCGCCTCGTCTTGGACAACCTGTCGAGTTGCTTCGCATTCTTGAAAAAACTGACGAATACTAATCCAAGTGTCATCGACCTTAATCTGAGAAAGCATGCCTAGTTGACCATTTTCCAAACGACGTTCAATTTCCTCTAATACCAATGGTCCCTCTACTCGGCCACGCCATTGGACATAAAAGCCTTGGCCTGCTTGACGTGAGTAGAGGTTGCCCATAGTTGGAGAATGTGTTAAGAGTGTGACTGTAGATTCGTCAACAATTTATTGAGCAGATGGGCGTGAACCTTTTGCGCTGAAGCTCACCGTCTCGCCCTGTTTCTGAGGGTCCCACCCATATTCCCGTTTTGCAGCAATTGTAAGTTGTTTTGCAGCGTTGAACGTTGAAAAGGAGTCTTCCCAAACAACGTATGCAATATACTTTGTAAGAGGAATGCTATGGACTATGCGCAAAAAGGATGAAGGGGATTGTATTGGGTCAATACCTCGCGCTGGCATGGGTGTTGGTAGGACACCATCACTGACATCTCTCCATGTAATTGAATCAACATTCCGACCGCCGGACAAGTTGCTCAAAGGATACAGGTGTCCGTGTTTCACAAGAATCCAAAAAGCCTCCTTTGTAGTCTCGCGTTCTTGTGGTAATCGCAAAAGTTGAATCTGTTTTGCGGAAATTGCAGAAAGTTGGCGCTTGATGTCACTTTCTCTTTGAAGCGATTGTTTCTGTGTCTCCCCGAGCGTTGCAAGGCTGTTAGCCAGCTTACTGCGCTGCAATTCCGCCGTATCTTTCTCTGCCTGTAACTGTCGCAGCCGTTGAGCTGGATCTTTACTCGTGCCACTGGTTGTTTGGGCCTGACCCGCAAGCAACTGTTCTCGGAGGGCTTCAAGCTGTCGCACCAGGTGTTTACGCTCGGAGACCATGCGCAGACGTTCGTTAGCAGGATTTGCCGCGCTCTTAGCTTCAAGTTCGTCTTGCTCACGGCGCAAATTATCCTGTTCCGCCTCTACGCGCGCTATCCTCTTTTGAAGCATTTCACGGGAATCACTGTTGCCGTCAATCTCCGCGCGCTTTTCCTGCTTCGCCAGAAGCGTCACAAGGACAGCCAGCAATACTATGCCACCAAAAAGGTTGCACATGGTATCCAGCAATAATTCCAGGCTGTCGGCTGGTTTAGTATTGCGAAGGCTCATTGATTTGAGTTAAAATCCAACGGCCTTGAGTAATCGGCGCCACCATGATAGAGTCGCTTCTTTCGGTGGTGCATCTGTGGTTGGAGTTTTGGATTGTGGTTGGGGCGCGGTTTCAGAAACAGGAAGATTGTCAGCGGGAAAACTGCCCTTGGGATTGGCAGTGTTAGATGATGGTGTCGCTGACACCAGCACTAGCACAGTAGCACGTTCCACTTCACCAATCACGTCCTCAAATTTGCGCTCTTTAGTGTTGGCTGCCTTCAGTTTGGAGAATACTTCAGGGACTGCTTCCAGAAAGGTCAAGAGATAGCTGCTCTTTACGGCATAGTTCACATTCTGGGCTAGGGTGCCAGAAGTGGCAATGGCGGCCTTCTGATTGAGAGTAGCCACCACCACGCCAATGACGTTGCCGCGCTCATCGACCAAGGCGCCTCCGGAGTTGCCTGGCTGGATCGGTGCGCTAATTTGGAAGCGTCGCGGGTCATCCTGGACCCCGGCTAGACTGCCAATCTCCCCTTTGGCGAGCTTCGGGGAAAAGCCCTGCAAGTCGGGGTTCGGAAATCCTACGGTGGCTACAGTAGCGCCAAGCTTCACGTTGCGGCTTTGTCCAACGGGCAATGCTTCAAACTTCCCTCCGGCCTTAAGTAAGGCTAGATCGTTCGCCTTGTCCACTCTAACAATCGTTGCGGGAATCGTCCCACCGGACGTGCGAATGCTCACGATTGCTCCTTGCCTTGCAACGTGCTCGTTCGTAATGAAGTAGCCGTCCTCGGTGATAAAAAATCCCGTGCCAGAAATTTGCAATGTCTGACGACTCGGCGGTGATGGAGCAGGCCCAGGTTTCGGGGTCGGTGTTAACTTGCTGGGTTCTGGTTTAAGTTGGCCAGGAAGGGCTTCAGGCGCATCGTCCACTGGAGGACGACCAAAAGTGATCTTTATATCCTCTCCCACTGCATCGTAGCCTGTTTGAAAACCAGCATTACGAGTCTGGTCGCGCAGTCTACGAAAGAGTTCAATCCCTGACGGTCGGACAAGAAATACAACGAATTGCTGATTCTTACTCAACTGGTTCAAATAACTTTGCATGCCAGCGGACGCCGCACCGGCAGAATATGCCGAACGCGAATCGGTCTTATCAAATCTGTCAACGGTGATGCCGCCACCGTCAACAACGACTAAAATCGGTTCACGTTGATCGGTGGATGGTTCGGGAATAAACCATAACTGTCCTTCTCTTGCCCGAACACGAAGCAGTTGAGATTGTGCCAGAGCAACCCGGCGTTCCAATTCTGCCAACTTTGAACGCTCAGCAGCATCCTTGAGAGCCAGTTCCTCATTCTTCTGGCGCAGGGCATCAACTTCCTCCCGCGTTTTGTTCAATCCTAGTTTCAAGTCTTGCTCTCGAAGTGCTGCTTCTGCTGCAGCCATCGCTTGTTTGCCGTCCACCATCTGCTTAGTAGTGTTCTCGATTAGTTGCTTCAATTCGGCGATGTCTGCGGTGAGTTTAGAAGCTGAGGGAAGGACGTCGGTCGAAGCCAGGGCTTCTCGGAGACTCTGCAATCTATCGACCACGCGATTTCGTTCCACTAGCAACGCCTCAAGCTGCTGTTCAAGGGCGAGTTCTTCTGGAGTGGCTCGGCCAGTCGCAGTCGACGCCTTTTCGAGGTCAGTAGCCAGAATCAGAACGACCAAAATCAGAATTCCGCTTACGGACGTTATGATGTCCTGAAAGGCAAAAAAACTGAGCTTGGGGGCACTGCCCCTGCGCAGGCGGCTCATGGAGATCGGTTGGGTTCACGGTCCAAGAGCCTCAAGCGGCTCACGACGTGGGTATGACAATAGTCATTGCACGCATCAAGCAGAGACATTTCACGCCGCTGTTGAAACGTGATCCAAAGTTGCAACACCAGCGCGTAAATTAGCGCGATGAGCGTCGTTTCGAAAGCAGTGGACAGTCCAGATGTGACTCCCTGCAAGCTTGCTCTAATTTGAGAAAGGTCCCCTGCTGCTTGTAAAGTCTTTGTGAAACCACCAATCGCCATGCTGAGTCCTTGAACGGTTCCGATGAAGCCTAACACGGGAATTGCCCAGACCATTCCGTTGAGCAGAGTGTAGCTGGACGCTACTTGGTTTTCGTCGTTTTCAGCCTGCGAACGCAAAATTGAGGACACATCGCCGATTTGCCCGATGTTGCGGAGGTTTGCGAGTGCGTTTTCAATCCGATTGAGAAGTATGAAGTGCCGTGGATGGTCCACTGCTTCATTGATCCTCTTGAGAACCGCAGCGGCTGTTGACTCGTTGAGAACGAATTCCGGGTCGTCTGGCATGGGTTGCAGATTCAAAGCTCGGCCTTGAAATCGGATTTTTGAGGATTTTATGAGTAAAACAGCCGCGCCCCAGCAAAAGAAGAGCGTTGCTGGAATCATCGTGAACTGATTACCAGGTCTCAGAAACATCTCAGCAATGAATTGGACGGGACCTAGCGGGCGCAAAACAAATGCCATAAATGAGTAAACCACCGCTGCCAAGAGGACCCCGACGATAAGAGCCAAAAAATGGTTCACGCCGGTATGACGGCCAGCTTTGAATCCAACACGATTCTCGATGTCTGATTGGGTCCAGGCGAGTATGCCGTCGCTTTCTAGCTTGGTGTTGACACTATCGGCAATTCTATTCGGATTGTGTATGTTGTGCATCTAATTGCAATTAGGTTATGAAAAATGCTGCGATGCTTCAACCGAGTCGCGGCAAAAGAAATACTCCGCAGCCGGTATACACCAGTCGCTTTGGAAGTATTCAGCCGGCATCACTCGGCTAATTAAATGAATTGCCATTAGAGTCTTGTTTAACAGCAAGCATTTCAATTATGTTCCAAATAAATAAAATGGCAATTGGGTAAATGAGCCATCCCAAAAGTATGCAAATCAAAAACTGTGCGATGCCTCGACCAAAATATCCCGCGTAGAAATTGTGCATACCTAAGTAGCCAAAAAACAGTGCGAGCAGGACATAGGCGGTTTTGCTTTTTCGAGTGACGGCGGAATTGCTATTGGTCGTTCCATTTTGGAGACTGCCTATCGGGCTCCCACACTTCATGCACATTGCGGCTGTGGTTAGAATTTGGTTCCCGCAGTATCTGCAAAAGGCAGTTCCTTGTTGGGTGGTGGGTTGTGCTCGGGAATTTTCACTCTCAAGTTCATGTTGCCTAGCACGTTCGGCAGCATTTTCTTCCGCGAGTCGCTTTTGCTCGGCCGCTGCTCGCACTGCTTCCGCCATGTGCCGAGAACGCTCTTCCTCGGCGTCTCGTATCGCTGTGGCAACTCTTGCCTTTTCAGAGTGCTCATGCTCCGCTAGAAAATCGCGGATCGTTAGCCATTGGTCGTTGATCTGAATTTGACTCAACATTCCAAATTCCCCTGTTTCAGTCTTTTTCAGAATTGTCGAGATAGGCATTTCCTCGCTGATTTTTCCGCGCCACCGAATACGATAGTTGCCTGAAGGCGGATTCGCGATGGAAGAGTGAGTAGCGTCAGCATTCGTCGCCGCCTTGGATGCAGTGTGCAACGTTAATTTTCCACGCGCTGGGCTGGGTGGTGGTGGTGGTGATTGCATCACTAAGTTCGTGTTATTTGTAGCTTAAAAGCGGAGCTTCAGTTTATGGTGGCTCCAATGTAAATAAAGCTGGGAGCTGTCCGTAAAGAAGCGGGTCCTTCGGGTTCACACCCGCATCCTTGAGCAAATTGGCCCTCGTGCTCTTCATACTGTATAGCGGTGTGAAAGGGACGAGCGTTTTGCTAATTGGCACCCAAGAAGCAATTGTTTTTCGAAAAATCAATATTGGCTTCCCGGCTACATCCCAGCCCCATAGCTCGTCCTGAGCATCACGGCTGACATGAGCACTACTGTCGAGGGCGATGTGACCGACAAATTCAAAACTCCCTGCCACTACACCGTGGAACAGCCGCGCCAGCGATTCCGCTTGTCTAAAATAGGACGCTTCCTTCTGCGCGGAAAGCACCACTTCTAAATCGGGACCAAACTTCTTGTTTAGGTCTTCCACATACCAATCGCCCTCCTTGAGCATTGTGGCACTGGCTGCGACTAAATCTCGTTTATGTCGCTGAATCAGAGGTGCGAAGGGTAGTCCCCAGCCCTCAGGCTGAACTTCCATCATTTCAACTATCCGCAAATACAACCAAGCCCGAAAAAGAGGCGAAGTTGAACGGTCTTCGTGTATTAAGTCCAATACCTTGACTAACTGCATTCGCGGTGGGGAGCCGGGATCACCAATACCTTTGTGCAATTGAGCTTTGAAGAAGAGCAGGGGTTCCGGAGCCTGGCCTAAATACTTTGGCTTAAAAGTAGAATTGTCTGGGAGTTTCCATGAGTTGCCAAAATACCCTAATTCAATCTTCTGAAATTCAGGAAATGATTGAATTCCACGCTCCAACACAAGGCCAGTGTATTTTGTCCACCCGGAGTCCGGCCTGTCTGGCAGCTGCTCCAAAGACAACCATCGCCGAATCTCGTTTGAAGCAAGTATGAACTCGTATTTATGCACAGCCGTTGCGACAGATTCAGTGTTCTTTAGTGCCGAATATAGCTTGTTTTCGGTTGGCATTATGCTTGCTGGTCGAAAATCTGGCATCTGGCCGTCTTTAAGCTGATTCCAGAGGTTCGTGTTCTGTCCGCACACTAGCACCTGGGTCAATACCGTAGCTGGAAGGATTCTTCCCTTTATTGCATGTGCCGCCACCACGCTTGGATCCCGGGTGAACTCTGAACCCGCAAGCCCATCAAGTGCCGATTGATAGTCCGACAGTTTATCAGCCGAACGCAGATTTGTGTTCTGAGAATGTAGACTTTCGACCTGCTGCCCATAATGCTTGTGCCGTTGGACAAGACTGCGAAATCGGGTCAATGAGTCGGAGCGTAGCTTCAGGATTTCACCCGTCTCCTTTATCCACGCATTGCTCTTGTCGCCTGGCGTGTTGGCAGTAACAACCATGGTTCTGACATCCTCTGCAGGCTTGTCGAAGTCCAGACCTGCTAGAGCATCCTCGTATGCTTTGAGTAACTTTTCCAACTGAGCCTGTCGGCGACCGCTTTCCTCTTCGAGGAAGTAGGTCCAACGCTTTACAAGGCCCTCCAGAGCACTGGCTGTTTCTTTGGCCAGAACGGGGGCCAGAGCCCGGTGAATTTCCACTATCGCATTCAATCTCTTCGACCACTCTCCGATTTGTGCTGGCGGGCTGTTGGGTTGGAGTTCGGCTGGAAACTCTGCAACTGATGCATGAAATGCCTTTAGCTTGGAAGATTCTTCAGCCAGAAACTTCTCGGCATGATCAATAGCTTCGCGCACATCCGGACGGGCAGGTTGCTGGGGATTCTCCTTCCGAGTGGCTTCAATCAACTGTTCTACCTGACGAACTTCACGCTCCCTAGCGAGCGTTCTAAACCGTTTTGCCAGATCCCCCGCATTCATCTTGCCAATGAACCAAAGCGCAGCCGCGGCTGTCAGCGACAAAGTTAGCACTGTTGCTGCGCTGATCAGCGCAATCCTACGCT
The DNA here is from genome assembly GCA_040081795.1 of Limisphaerales bacterium. Classification (GTDB taxonomy): domain Bacteria; phylum Verrucomicrobiota; class Verrucomicrobiia; order Limisphaerales; family SXTU01; genus SXTU01. The sequence continues at coordinate 9,720 of JBEBFV010000043.1, forward strand.
GTTGTCGGCGGCGCACTTGCAATTCCAAAATGGCCACTCGCTTCTTAAAGCGAGTCGTTATTTCATCTGGCAATGAACGTCCAAAATCTACCAAAGCCCGCCAAATGCGGTTTAGGGTTTCGTAATCCTCTCGAAGCTCTTGGGTGCTAATCACCCGGGCGGCTGTGTCCTTTTGCTCGTTGGCCTCCAGTTGGATGAGCAGTTCTCGCTGACGTGAGCGAAACTCGGTGTCTAGCAGGTGCTGGCGGTGCTGCTCCTGCGCCCATTTCTCTAGTTCCGCCGTGCGCTGAACCAAATCGAGGCTATCTGGAAGCTCATGGGTCGTTTGGAGTTCACGAATTCGCTCCAACCAGTCGAAAACATCACCAAATAATCCCTTACGTCGAGCCACTTCAGCGGCTTGCAGCCACATATCTCGCCGCAAATTATGAGCACGCACCCACACAGGCCCGCCTGGTGCTGTCTGGAAGCCGGCGGTCTCAATCGTGTGGAGCCGATCCAGCGCGCCGCCGGCGTCGCCCGCCGTAAGACTGGAGTCCAGCGCGGATAGTTGCGCGGCCAAAACCTTGCCGTCGAGGCGGCTCAGCTCGGCAACGGCATTGGTGTCGGCAGGGTTAATCCGCACAATTGCCCGGAGCGTCTGATAGGCACGAGATTCATCTCGACTACTCATTGCCTCCCGGTAGCGAGTATATAAAGGGTGATCGCCAGTGATTCCTCGCTCATATAGCGCGTTCAATGATTCGGCCGCATTGGCGTCAAACGGTTCAGAATGAGGCAAGGAAGAGTCCTTGCAGAGGGCACGCCATTCTTCACTCCTTCTGAAGTCCAAGATAGCAAGCAAATCTGGAAGAGCTGGCGATTGTTCGGCGAGCTGGAGAGCTTGTGCGAAGTCTCCTGCCGTTATCATGGACTCTACCTGCTGAAGACGTAATGCTGCTGCCCTACAAGTCTCGGCATAGTCTTTAGCCGTCTTGTTCGCTAGGCTGAGGTCCGCGCCTGGTTCCAGAAATTCTTTGATCTTCCTGACAAAGCGTTTTGCTTCTAGAAGGTGTGGAATCATGGGATTCTGGCGTTCAGCCGAGTGATTGGTATCCAGCTATTACCAAACGCTTGAAATTCCAAAGTGATTCGAAGATTGGCGGGTTCGATTGTGCCTCCGTGGCGTTCCAATTCTTCAATGAGTTGCGCAAGGTTGGATTTTATGTCTTTGTATGACTTGCCTTTGAAAAGTGAACTTTTCCCATCCTTACCGATTTTCTTTTCGTAAACTGTCTTCCAAAAATATTGGAAATGCCTAAGGTCATCAGTCAGTTGCATCAGTTCCTCTTTGAATTTTGACCCGCCATCATCCGCTGATTCCATATATGCTGACAGTATCTTCTTCGCACCTACGTTGTCCTTCTCCTCAAGTTTAGGGGCTTTAGTAAGCAGTTCTCTTTTGTAAATCGAGACAAGACACAACAAGTCAAGTTTTTCCCAGAAGGCCTTTCTGAGATATCCATCTTTGAGATTGGAAAACGGATCGATAGCGGTCGAGAAATCTTCCTCTCGTAACGCAAGCTTGCTTTCTTCAGCGACCTTGATCCAAAAGGTATCCACACGTGCGAAGGCATTTTTGACCTGTTTGAGTATCGCAGCTTCTTCTGCATCAGCAGTTAGTTGCGCCTTTATGCCGAGCTTCCATGGTTCATTTCTGGAATTCATTACATTAATTTCAGTTAATGTATTGCTCATTGGGTTTTTCGCGCTCGGATGGCTTGCCATTACTCTCAAAGCATTATTATTTGCAAGAGCAAGAGAACTCAACAACTCTTGGAGTTCAGCATTCGGTTTAAGATCGTCACCAACGAGTGTTGTTGAAAACCGATTGCTGATGCTTGCGGAAAATAGTAGCAATTGCAGAAGTTGATTAGTTTCACCCGCATTCTCCTCCGAAGCAATAGAAACACGGATCGCACTTGATGGCTTTGTCGGCTGGTAAACAGCGCCGGATTGGGATATTTGAAGGGACCAATTGTCGGTCTTAAAGTTCCAATAATTGGTGCGCCATTCAACGGATACTGGATTAGGATTCTCGGTTAGTATGCCAAGTTCCGACCAACGCACCCTAAGATTGATGTTTGTTGGAAAATACGGCCACTTGTTTGGAAACTGAATTTGGTTGGCTGATATTTGCCGATTGAGGAGAAGTTTGTGTTTTTGCTTTAGAGACTCCAATTGATTCTGTTCACTTTTCAAATCCTTTTCAGTTTTTGCTTGGTGGTCATTTGCCTTTTTTAGCTCAGCAAAGTCGCTGGTGCTTTTCTTAGATTCCCCCTTGTTTTTCTCGGCTTCAATTTTCGCTTGGTTTTGTTTGATGCCTGCGGCTTTTAGTGCCTCTGCCGCGTTATGTGCATTTTGTTCCACGCGCCGGAGCTCATCAGTTATGGGTTTAAGCAGTTTACTCCAGTCGCTTTCTGCTAAAATCGCGTGAAGAGGGTGGGTTACATTGTTTCCAGAACCTTTGGAAGGTTTCCCCGCAGGGTTCTGGACCTCAATGTGTGTCTTTGAATTGGGTTTAACTGGTTCATTTGCATCTACCAAAGGTTGGGATGTTGGAGCAGCGCTTGGAGTCAGTTGCTTCAGTGCTTTCTGAAAAGTTGTTAGCAGACTCTTGCCTCTCTCAGAGGTTCTTAGAAAGAAGCCGGCGCACACAATAAGTAAGAATGCCACTCCAATTACAAAAACTTTGTTGCTGTGCCTTGAAAGGAAACTTAGTGGTATATCCGGTTCTAAATCGTAACTGGGCGTGTATTCTCTAGCTTGGACGGTAGGTTCAGGATTCCTTTCGACGTGGAGCGGCTTCGGAACTCTGGCGGCTTGTCTAAGAGGAGATACGGCTGGGGAAGAAGTGAGAGGTCTTCCGGACAGGCTTAACCGTTCCTTTACTTCAACAACGATCACATGGGATTCGATAGCTGCGGCTGTGACTGAATCCCAAGCTATTACCTTATACCGGTGCTTTCCACGGCCGATTTTTGGTATTGTTAGTTTTCCTGTATGTGCACCATACGCCTCATTCAGTTCCTCCCCGGTTGTGTTATCTTTACCCACTGAATACCAGCGATAAGTGATCTTCCCAGGTAAGGACTCGGCTGCACATTCCAAAATCAAGGTTTCGCCTTCGTTTCGCTGCACCGCTTCCCCAGCTTTTGGTAGAAGCGTAAAGTGTGGAGTGACAGGTCCTTCAGTTGCAAATTGCACCTGCCGGGAATGGGACACAGCTCGTAATGTTCTCAGCTCCTGCGGGGTGCGACCTTGTGTTACAGCCAGCTCAAATTGAAGGCCACTAGTGAGGAATCGCCAGCGGAAATCGGCCGAATTGTCCTGCGGCTGGCAACCCACGGAGAAGGTGCGCTGCCAAGCCAGAGCACGCCAGTTTGGACCTTCTAATTGCAACAGTTCGAGCGCTTCGGAGAGCAAGTCGAGGATGGTCGCGGGCGAGAAATCTTGCGCCGCGAACGCGCCTGAGTTGAGGCCAATGAAGCTAGCAGCCCGGCCGTAATCGCCCGTTTCGCGATACCAAAGCTTGGCGGGAAGAAAGGTGCGTTTCTGCAGCTCGTCGAGTTCGCCCCATGATTCGCTTTCAAACAGCCTCGGTTCCTGCTCCCAGTGATCCTTCCAACCACTCCAACGGCGCAAGATCACTGCTGGTGTCGGCATCTTCGCCACTTCGTCCGGCGTGAACACAAGGTGCTGGGCGATGAAGTTGGTGCGACCGGTGTAATCGGCTGGAGCGTCCTTGATGCGACTGAGGACATGGTAGGCCTTCCCGCGAATGTCGATATTGCGGAAAATGAAAACGGTGCGCTCCGCCTCCCCGCCATGCTCGGAGAGCCGTTCGTAGTAGCTGAATTGCTCGAGACGTTGAACGAGGCTCTCGCCCATAGTGCTGCTGCGAGCGACGGTGCAGTAACCCGAGCGTCCCACGTCCACGCCCTGGGGCGCGCTGGTGTAGATGAGTTGCTGAGGCATACGGCGTTAGAATCAGCTCGTGGGGACAATTTGTGGTGCAATCTGGCTGAGTAACCAGAGTGGGGGCACTTCCGCCAAAACGGGATTAATCTGTTTGGGGTCAGGCGTGGCTACACCCGTGGTTGCGTCTTTGCCGGACCACGGCACTGGCGTATGGCCGAAGGAGCTCATTGGAAAGTAGCAAACGGACTCGCTGAGCGCCTCAGCGTTGGCCACAACACCAGGACAAATGTCCGTCAAAAGGTCCCGAACCATGGCTGAATTCTTGCATAGTGCGTCCAAATTAAAAGAGCCATTCTGCACGGGCTGGGCCAGCGAAATGTGGGGCAATCGGTGCAGCCAGGCATCGCACTTGCCGAGGATCACCGCAAGTGGCGCTTTGATTTTCTGGTTAGGCCTGAGACGTTGGATGGCGGCCACACGGGTCCGAATCTCGCTGAGAATAACCTCCTGACGGTCTCCGGGAAGTTTCTTCATTCCGGGATCTGACGTTTCGCCAAGAAATCGCCTGAAATCCGGAATTTCAAAGGGGTCAACGAGATACATGATGCCATCGGCACTCGCCACATGCTGAGCTCCGGGATTCTCAACCACGTTGATGCCTGGTTGGAAATGTTCGCCGGCGTTGTCGTAGAAGATCAGCCCTGCGCCGGGAATATCGCCCCTTGGTTTCAACTGGTAAGTGAACGGCTTGGGCAGCAGAACCATGCGTCCCTGACGAGGAAACCTGTCATACATCGCACCCTGCATCTGCGTTTTGATCAGGCGGGTTTGCTCCGGGCCGGCACCGCTGAAGAGGGTGGTCTTCATCGAGTTGAGCGCAGCATTGCCAGTGGGGTCAGCGTCCTGCATCGTCACATCGAACCGCTTGTAAAGGGCAGTGGGCAGAACTTTGGCCAGCACGGCCAAGTAGTAGGATTTCCCCGACGACTGATCGCCCACGAGAGAGATGATGTGCTGCGGTAATTCCAAAAAGTTGGGCGGCAACTTTCGGCGGCAGTGGGGACAGGCATGGTCCGTGGCTGGCAAGCCCATGGCGTCCAGAGCGTTTCCATCGTCATCGTAACGGGTGGCCAAAAACCGCTGCGGTGCGTCCTCGCCAAGTATCGGGTCGCCGCGCAGCGAATCATGCACGGCGATGTGCATCACCTCACCACGGGAGAATTTCAGCCAGCAGGCTGGACAAGTAGTTGTTCCCTGCTCTCCCGGCGAAGGCGCGGGAGGGGCCTCGGAATCAGCGGGTGCCTGGCGCTGCGGCTGATCAGTTGGAGCAATGAAACGCAGTTCGCAGGTCGGGCATTTCACTTTTTTCCCCGCGTATTCCGGGGGAATCAGCAGCATCTCATTGCACGCTGGGCAGGAAAAGTTTAGTTCCATGAGCTACCAAGTATTTGACCACCGCAATCTTCCAAGGCTACCCGCCTTGCCGGGCGCGAACCTCTTCAGAGTCGCGTGGCATCTGTTCAAGTAGAGCAAGCGGTGGAACAGCCGTCAACTCTCGTTGAACTTGGTTTGAGCAGGCTTGATCACCCATGACCCGATGAGGATCCGGCGTGATGATGATTCTTCGGGCGCGGGCGTTGTGTAGCTACTGAGAGAACCGGAAGCAGGTTTCGTTCACCGCCTTTTTCCTCCTCCCCGCAGCTTCTGCTCGTTCAACCCCTTCATCGCCAGCATCACCCGAGCGACCTCGATAACCTCTGGTGTCAGCGGTTTTGGCGACAGAAGGTCCACAAACCGGCCTTGGAACTGGTCCATCGGCAGCCCTTCCCATTCGGTCAGGCCAAAGAATCCGCCTGCATCGGTTCTGACGATCTTGAAAACCTTCCGTTGAGTTGTTCCAGCACCTTCGCCCATCACCATGACCACTTCGTGACGGTCCATCGCTTCTGAGGGACGTTCATCGGGGTCCAATTTCTCACCCTCAGCAGCCATCTTCATCCACGACTCAAGAATCATCACGGCCGCTGGAACTTGGTAGGCGATGCAGATGAGCCGAGCGGTGTCGGCAAAATCGTCTTTGGAACGGTCGTCCTGTAACGAGGCTGGTGTGAAGAACAGCGGCCCCTTTTTCGTAACGGCCAGCAAGGTGGGTGGAATTTGTCGTCCGGAGCGCAGGCTGAACCCGGCAAAGTCCTCCGCCATCACCATCAGATCGGCGAGGTTCTGCGGGTTTGATGGCGGACGCGGCTTCACTCAGCGATTCTGCGGTTCAACCCAGCAATCTCAAGCCTATCGGCGGCGAGGAAGTCCACCAGCACCTCCGGCTCTACTCATCTGGTTCCCAGGTTCGCCCACGCACTCAATCGTTCATCTCAATATTTCCATCCACCAGCTCGACGTAATTCCAAACTCGCCCGTCTGGAGTGATGGCCAGCGGGATCGTTTCGTTGATCTCGCGTCAGGGTGGCGGTAGGTCGTGACGCTGGAATGGCAACTTTGACCTTCCGCTTAGAAGAGCTTTGCAAGTTCTGGCGGCAGGGGTGATTCAAACTGGAGATCCTTGCCCGTGATCGGGTGGCGGAATTTCAGCAACCACGCGTGCAGGCCAAGCCGCTTGGCGGGGTCCGTGCGAGCGGAGTATTTCTGGTCCCCGATGATGGGGCAGCCAATCTCCGCAAGATGCACGCGGATCTGGTGACGGCGACCCGTGCCGAGACGCAGCTCCACCAGCGCCATGCGCGCGTTGCGCTTGAGCACTTCGTAATGCGTGATGGCATGGCGGGTAAGGTTGCTGGCCGGCACGGAATACACCTTGTGGGGGGAGGCCTCATCCAGGTCGGATTCGAGCACTCCGCTATCCGCCTTGGGTCCGCCTTCGACGATGGCAAGATAGCGTTTCTCACCCTGATCCCAGTTCGCTTGCAGCAGCTCTTTCACCTCGCCTGTGCGCGCGAAGACCATCAGCCCGGAGGTCTCGCGATCCAGCCGATGAACAATGAAGATGCGCGCACGGCTGCGCTCATTGCCACCCCGCACGTAGTCGGTGAGGAAGACGTAGGCGGTCTTTTCGCGCTCGGCTTCGCTGGCCACCGCCAGCAGGTTTTTCGGCTTGTCGATGACGATGAGATGCTCGTCCTCAAAGTGAATCTTCATCGCCGCCGGCAGGCGGGTGTGGGTGTGCAGGTTCTTTTCAGAGCGCATGGAAACCACATCGCCGGGTCGCAGCGGATGATCGAACTGCGTGGTCGCCCGGCCATTGACCAGGATGGCCTCAAACTTGAGGCTTTGGCGCACCTTGTTCTTTTTAACCGCCGGCAGGCTGGCAAAAAGAAAGGCGAGCAGTTCCGTCGGTTGCTGGACCGTGAGGGGTCGAAACATGGAGAGTGAAAAGCGGCGCTGGTTTACTTCATGGTCGCTGCACCCAGACTGCGCGGAGTCTCGAGCTTCTGCGTATCGGCCGTGGTTCAGCCGTTGCTTCTTCGGTCGCACCGTCAGCCCTTCCCGTGAGGCTTGGGCTTAACGCTGATCATCGTTGGACCCTCGGAGAGGTCGGGCACGAAGTAAGAGTAGCGATTCCGACCATGATGGGCGAAGGAGAATTCGCCAGGCAGGTCGTTGGAGAGGTCGAGGCGGAGGTGCTGGGGCGGTTTTGCGCTTCCGACGCCGCGAATCGTGTTTAACGCGTTTTGCGGCTACTCGCGCTCGCAGACTTCTACAGATAAGCGCTTAACTGTATTTTCAGTCGGGCACCACCAGGCACGCACCGGCACGACGGCTTATCGATAGTTTGCCGATGCGCCGAAATGCGATTTACGGCGTCGCAAGCGGACGAGTAGCGCGATTCCGGCGAGCGCGAAAAACGCGTTTTTCCCCTCGACTTTGACCACCTCCAAAGCGCCTCGTAACCGAGCCGCTACTTCCGCCGCTTAATTCTGGCCGATGTTCGCACCTTGGTTTCGACCGCTGGAGGAACTGTGGCGGCCTGCGGAAAGATGTTGAACCACCGCTTGCCGTCATTCTCGGTGGCCAGCTCCAGGTATTCGCGCTGGATGACCTGGGCTGAATTGCCGCTCTCCAGCGACACCCGCTGAATGTCGTGGGTAACGGCAACCCGATAGGTGATGTAGGAGTTGCGGAACTTGTTTGCGCCCACATGAATCTCGTGGTTTCTACCGAATCGGTCGAAGGCCTGAACCAAAGTTTGTGGGGTCACCCACCTGGCAGAAATGCGCCCAGTCCTCCCCTTCAAGGGAGCCAGCCAGGCCACCAGATTATCCGGCATGGGGATAAGCCGGCGCTGCTTCGTCTTGGTGACGTCCGCCGAGAGCGTGATGTGCCGGGTCTCAAAGTTCACTGCGCTCCAGTCCATTCGCACCATTTCTTCGGTTCTGACGCCACTGAACGCCTTGATGGCCAGCGGAGCGATGAGGTGTTCCGGAGCGTGGTTGAGCAGCTCGATCATTTCTTCCACCGTGAAGATTTCGTTTTCCGACGGGACCACATCCAGCGGTTTCACGCCCTCCACCTCAGTCGGCATTCCCTTCGGCAGGTAACCGTGATCGCGTGCGTAGTTGAACAGTTGAACCACGGCATTGCGGTAGTGGTTGCGAGTCTTGGGGGCGAAGATGATGTCCTTGCCGTCGTTGTCGGTGCCCTTGAGATTCCGCAGCCATTCGCTGATGGCCTTGGTTTCAACCTCCGTGATGAAGCCGGTGAACTGCTGGGCGAAGATCCTCAACCGGCGCTCCATGTCGCGGATGTGGTAGTCGGATTTGTGGTCGGCCTTCAATCCCGCGATCAACTCCTCCGCCACTGCGCTCACCGTTTTCTTCTCCTTCACCGTCTTGCCGTAGCGGTCGTAAAACTGCGCGGCTTCGAGGACGCTCACCTCGCCGAGAATCTTTTTGGCCGCAGCGTGCTCATTGGCGAGGGTGTCGAGGGAGACGCCGAATTGCTGGGCCACCCGGTTGGCTTGAGAGAAGGCCAGCAGATCCCGGCCCGTGAGTTGCAGACCTGACGCATCCTCATTGAGCAGCAGGGCGCGGACACGGGCGACCTCCGTTTGCGCGAGCTCCAAGGAATTAAACCGCTGGCGTTGGCGCTTCCCGGCGCGGTAGTGGACCACGAGGTAGGAGTCGTAGCTGGTGACCGCACCGGTATTCGCCTCCGGCCCCGAGGTGATCGGAACGCGCAGCGGGTTGCGATAGATTTTGATCGCGGTGGCACCCGCCTTGACGGTGATGGGGAACTGCGGCGGTTTCGGCATGACGGTAAACCGTGTCACGAAACCATCACTAAAAACAGAGAAAACTCTGTAAGTCCTTGGTAGAGTTGGAGCGAGCGAAGGGATTCGAACCCTCGACATTCACCTTGGCAAGGTGACGCTCTACCAGACTGAGCTACGCTCGCTTCCGTAAGAAGAGCAACGAAAGACTAGGCAACGGTGGTTTCATTGCAAGAGGAGATTTTTCGCCCTGCGGAGGCTTTCATTCCGTGCCGCTGCAAATTTGTTGTGACGCTGCCGCAGACTGCCCACCATCATGCGGCATGGCCAGTGCGACTGACTCCCCGCCAGCCCCGGGACAAACCGGGGTGGTGCGTGATCAATTGTTGGTGGCGGCTGTGCTGCTTCTGGGCGTGGCGCTGTCGGCGGGGGCGTTCCTCCGGGTCCGCCAGCGGGATGAGGCGCGCGCGGAACTGCGCCGCTCGCTTCAGACTCCGGCGGCGGAGTCGGCGTCGCGGACATGGGAGCCTTACGGCGCGCTGGCCAGCGGGCTGTTGCTCACGGCGGTCGGGGCGCTCTTCCTGCGCGCTGTGCTCCGGCGCACAACTCAGGTGGAGGCGGCGGTGGCGGCGCGCACGGAGGAGTTGACGAGGGCCAACGCCCAGTTGTCCGGCGAAAGCGCCGCGCGCGGTCGGGAGCAGCAGGCGCTTGCGGAGAGCGAGGCGCGGTTCCGCCTGCTGTTTGAAAGCTCGCCAGACGCTGTCTTCGTGGAGAGCAGTGACGGCATCGTGCTCGACGCCAATCCCGCGGCCTGCCGGCTTCAGGCAATGGCGCGGGTGGAACTGCTCGGTCGGCACGTCACGGAGCTTGTCCCGCCGGAGCGCCGGGGGGAGGTGAGCCGGAGTTTTGCGGACATCTTCACCCAGGACACCTCGATCATCGAGAGCGAGAGCTACACGAAGGACGGGCGCGTGATCCCCGTGGAGCTGGCAGCGCGCCGTTGTGATTTCGAGGGGAAGGTCGCCGCGCTGCTCCACGTGCGCGACATCTCTGAGCGCCGGCGGACGCAGGCCGCCTTGGAGCGGCGGGACCGCATTCTCCGCGCCGTGGCACGTGCGGCGCAGGCGCTGTTGCACGCGCAGTCATGGCGGGCCGTCGCTCCGGAGGTGCTCGCCGAACTGGGCGAGGCCACCGGCACCAGCGCCGTCTGCCTGTTCGCCAACGAGTCTCTCGACGGTGAGCCGGCCTTCCGTCCGCACTGCCTTTGGCCTGCGTCGGAGGAATCTGCCTCCGACGGCGCTGTGAGTTACCGGGCCAGTGGTTGCGAGCGCTGGCGCGACCTGCTCGCGCGCGGTGAAACCGTCCACGGACACGTGCGCGCGTTGCCCGCCTCGGAGCGCCACATCCCCGAGCGCAAGGGCGTGAAGTCCATCGCGCTGACGCCCATCTTCGCGGGCGAGACGTGGTGGGGCTTCCTCGCGCTCGGCCAGGGTGATCATGAGCGCGACTGGTCCGCCGCCGAGCTGGAGGCATTGAAGGCCGCAGCCGAGGTTTTCGGCGCGGCCATCCAGCGTGCCGACGCGGAGCAGGAGCGCCAGCGGATGGAGCTGAAGTTGCAGGAGACGCAGAAGCTCGAGAGCCTGGGCGTGCTGGCCGGCGGCATCGCGCACGACTTCAACAACCTCCTCACCAGCATCCTGGGCAACGCCAGCCTCGCGCGCATGGACCTGCCGCCCCGCTCGCCAGTCGAGCACTCGCTCGAGCAAATTGAGAAGGCATCCCTCCGCGCCGCCGACCTTTGCCGCCAGATGCTCGCCTACGCCGGCAAGGGCCGCTTTGTCGTCCAGCCCTTCGACCTCACGCAGCTCGTGCAGGACACCGCACACCTGCTGCAAGTCTCCGTCAGCAAGAAGGCCGTGTTGAAGTTCGACCTCGATGCCGGCCTGCCGCCCGTCCTGGCGGACGCCTCGCAGCTCCGGCAGATCGTGATGAACCTCGTCATCAACGCCTCCGAGGCCATCGGCGACCGCAGCGGCGTCATCGCCCTCTCCACCGGCCTCGTGCGCGCTGACCGCCGCTACCTCGCGGACACGCACCTCGCGGGCAACCTGCCCGAGGGCGACTACGTTTTCCTCGAAGTCAGCGACACCGGCTGTGGCATGACGCCCGAGCTTCGCGCCCGTATCTTCGAGCCGTTTTTCACCACCAAGTTCGCCGGGCGCGGCTTGGGCCTGGCCGCCGTGCTCGGCATCGTGCGCGGCCATCGCGGCGCGCTTCGGGTTTACAGCGAGCCGGGCAAGGGCAGCAGCTTCAAGCTCCTCCTGCCCATCGCTCCCGGCGCGGCCGTTGGGCTGGCCGCGCCCAACCCGCTCGCCGACGGCTGGCGCGGCAGCGGCAGAATC
>JBEBFV010000399.1:0-6022 GCA_040081795.1 Limisphaerales bacterium
GGGCGGGCTGGACGCGCGGCGGGCGCGGAAGCGGCGGGTGCTCCAGGTGCGCCGCCACCACCGGCGGCGTCACGGTTGCCGCTGTCGAGGAAGGAGAAGGATTCGAGGACGACGCCGAGCCGGCTGCGCTTCTGGCCGGTCTGCTTGTCGTCCCACTGGTCGAGCTTGAGGCGGCCCTCGACGAGGACGGGGCGTCCCTTGCGGAGATACTGGCCGATGACCTCCGCCTGTTTGCCAAAGGCATCCACGTCCACAAAGGTGACTTCCTCGCGCTTCTGGCCGTCCTCGCCGGTCCAGTTGCGGTTGATGGCCAGACCGAACTTCGCAATGGCAGTTCCCTTCGGGGTGTAGCGCAACTCGGGGTCGCGCGTCATGTTCCCGGCGAGGATGACTTTGTTGAAGTTGGCCATACGCGGCGGCGGTGAAGGTTATTTCTTCTCGGCCTTCTCGGCCTTCTCAGGGACGGGCGTGGGCGCGTTCGTGAACGAGACGCGGAACACGTCGGCGTTGAGCGCGAACTTGGCGCGCAGCGGCGCGATGGCGGCGGGCGCGGCCTCGAAGATGACGTTGAGATAGAAGCCGGAGGAGTGCTTCTTGTCGGCGACGCGCGCGAACGGGCGCTTGTCCATCTTCTGGACGGTCTCGACTTTGCCGCCGGCGGCGTTGATGTCGGTGCGCAACTTCTCGATGAGGTCGGTCACGCCTTCTTCTTTGCCAGCGGTGTTCAGGATGAACAGGCCTTCGTAACGTTTCACGGTTTGTCTTTCTGCTGGGGCTGGCTTTTGACCGGCCCGTTAAACTGACTCATTGCCTTCTGGATGCCGGCTTCGAGCCAGCACCCGATTTGTTCGCCCGCTTGCGCGAGCACCTGCGCGAAAAGCTCCCGCTCGTCCGCGCCAAATTTGCCGAGCACGTGCCCGGTGATTTCCCGCACCGCCGCATCGCGCCGTCCGATGCCGATCCGCAGCCTCGGATACTCGCGCGTGGTGAGGTGCTGCTCCACGGACTCGAGTCCGTGATGCCCGCCGCTGCTGCCACCGGGCCGCAGCCGGATCTCGCCCAAGGGCAGATCCGCATCGTCCACCGCCACCAGCACCTGCGCCGGCGGCACGCGGTAAAAACCGCTGACCGCACTGACCGCTTCGCCGCTCAAATTCATGAACGTCTGCGGTTGCAAGAGCAACACGCGGCGTCCGTCCCGCTCGGCCTTTGCCACACGCGACTGGAACTTGCGTTCCGATTCCCAGCTCGCCCGCCACTGCTCCGCCAGTCGCTCGACCAGCAGAAACCCGGCGTTGTGGCGCGTCTGGGCGTAGTCCGCGCCCGGATTGCCCAGCCCCACGATGAGATACAAATTCTCCATGCGCGGGGACGGGCTGCGCGCCCGGGGTTACTTCTTCTTCTCGGCGGGCTTCTTCTCGTCCGCCTTCTTGTCGCCTTCCTTGCCAGGGGCTGCTGCGGCCGCGCCTTCCTTGCCCTCTTCCTTCTTCTCTTTAATCATCTCGGGGGCTGTGGCGTCGGCTGCCGCAGCCGCTTCAGCGGTCTCCTGAGCCTCCGTGATCGGCGCGGAGACGGCCAGGACTGTGAGTTCCTTGTTGCCGAGGATTTCGCATCCAGCGGGCGGAACAATGTCCCCAATGTGAATGGCCTTGCCGATTTCCAGCGCGGTCACGTCCACGGTGATGACTTCCGGCAAATCTTTGGGGAGCGCATGCACCTTGAGGCGGAAGAGGACGTGTCCCAGCACGCCGCCGCCGGTCTTGACGCCGACAGCCTCGCCGGTGGTCTCGACGGGGACTTGAATGGTCACCTTCTCGTCCGGGGCCACCTCGTGAAAGTCCACATGGAGGATGTGGCGGGTCACCGGATGGTGCTGGATTTCCTGCACGAGTGCAAGGCGCTGCGGGCGAGCATCACCCGCCACGGTGACGTCCATGAGAATGTTCTCGCTGGCGTGGTGGGCGATGGCGTCGCCGAACTCGCGGGAGTTCACCTGCAGGTTCTGCGGCGGCGCGAGGCGGCCGTAGATGACGGCGGGGATGGCACCGGTGGAACGAAGTTTCTTTACGGCGGCGTGCTTCACCGCCGTGCGCACCAGCGCATTCATGGCAACAGATTTCATGTCAGATTCTACTTCGGAACGGCGGGCTGATTCATTCAGCTCGTCCGTCCGCCCTTAAATTCAAAGAGCGAGGTCACCGACGAATTGCTGTGAATTCGCTTGATGGCTTCGCCCAACAACCCCGCCACGGACAGCGTCTTTATCTGCACCCTGTCCAGGGCAGGGCGGAGGACCGTATCAGTCGTGATAAGTTCGTCAATCCTCGAATTGCGCAATCGGTCTATTCCCATCGGATTGAGGATGGCGTGCGAGACGCACGCGTAAATCTTCTTCGCCCCCTTGCGTTTCAGGAGCTTCGCCGCTGTGGTGATCGTGCCCGCCGTCTCGGTCAGGTCGTCCACCAGCAGGACGTTCTTGCCGCGAATCTCACCGATCACCGCTATGGACTCGACCTCCGTCGCGCTCTTGCGCCGCTTGGCGACGATGGCCAGCCCGCAGCCGAGAACCTCCGAGTAGGCGTGCGCCATCTTCAACCCGCCCACGTCCGGGCTGACCACAACGAGGTCGGTGAGGTTCAGCGTCTTGAGGTAGTCATACATCACCGGCGCGGCGTAGAGGTGGTCCACCGGGATGTCGAAGAAGCCCTGAATCTGCTGCGCGTGCAGGTCCATCGTGAGCACGCGGTTCGCGCCGGAGGCGACGATCAGGTTCGCGACAAGCTTGGCCGTGATGGGCACACGGGGCTGGTCCTTGCGGTCCTGGCGTGCGTAGCCGTAGAAGGGCAGCACGGCCGTGATGCGCTTGGCGCTGGCCCGGCGCAACGCGTCAATCATGATGAACATCTCCATCAGATTGTGATTCGTAGGCGGGCTGGTGGACTGCACCACGAACACGTCCTCGCCGCGCACGTTCTCATCAATCTTCACGAACGTCTCGCCGTCGGGGAACGCGTCCAGAGTGCATGCGCCCAGCGGCATGTTGATCGAGTCGCAGATCGCCTGCGCAAGGGGCCGGTTGGAGGTGCCGCTGAAGATTTTCACAAGTGCGCGTCGCCGGTTTTGGATTGGTGGAACAAAAAACCGCCCCGCGGCGGCTGAAATGTGCGCGGACTCTAACAACGAAGTCCCGAGTGGCAAGCCCGAAGCCATTCGCCCGAGTCAGGTCGGCTTCTTGACCGAGAAGATGACGAGGCAAGGGCCTTGTTTGGCCGGGTCGGAGCGGTCGTGGCGGAAATACACCTGTTCCACGCGGTTGCCGAAAAGCTTGAGGATGTCCTCGACGCAATTGATCTCGGCGGTGGTGCCCATCAGCTTGCCTTCCTTGCGCAGGCCTTCGAGATACGCGGCGGGATAGGTGGTGATGCCGATGGCGACGAGTCCACCTGGCCGGACAACCCGCACGACCTCGGCGGCGGCCTTGCCCGGCTCGTTGCTGTAGGTCAGCACCCAGCCCAGCATCACCGCATCCCAGGAGCTGTCCGCGTAGGGCATCGCGTGCATGTTGCCTACGTCCACCCACGGCGAGTAGGAGAGCATGTCCAGCCCGCGCACGTTTTCGGGGCTGAAACCATAGGCGGTGAGGTAGAGCAGGTCGGTCTCGAAGCGGCAGCCGATTGCCAGCACGCGGGAGTTCTCGTCCAGCCGGTCAATGATGGACAGCGGCATGATCAGCTTGAGGATGCGGTCGCTGGGCCGTCCGCCGAGGATGCCACGGACATTGTGCTCATGACCGTCCACCGCCGCCATGTCCGGGTGCGTGTGGAGGCGACGGCGGACTTTCAGCCACCAGAAATAGCGGAGCTGGAAGACGAGGTTGCAGAGCGGCTTCACGCGGAGCAGGCGGCACAACCGGTATTTCCATCGGGGACAGGACATATTCCGCCGCGAGTGTGGTGGCCGCGCCAAGGCTTGGCAAGCCGCGCTCCGTGTGGGTTTTCAGGCTTGTTTCAAGCCTGTTTCCCACTTAGTTAATCAGCCGTGAAACACAACCGTTTCGTCTCCGCGCTCAAGACACCCGGCTTTCTGGCGAAGGAGTATCTGCACCGCAAACCGGACCCGTCGCACAACTGGCACTTCGTCGGCCAGGAGCGCCAGGCTGAGGCGCAACGGCTCACGCGCGAGCTGGAGGCGGAGGGCATCGTGCTGTTGCCCGGCTATTTTCAAGGAGAGAAACTCGCCACGCTTCAGCAGGGCTTCGAGGCGGCGGTGAAGGGACGCAACAGCCCGCATGACAAGCAGGCGCTGCTGAATCTCGATTTCCTCGTGGACCATCCCGAGCTGATGCCGGCGGCGCTGGACGATTTTTTGCTCGAGATCATGACCGGCTACTACGGCAAGAAGTTTGCGCTCGCCCGCACCAGCGCGGTGCGCTTCCACCCGATTGATGAGGTCTCCGACGCTGCCTACCTCTGGCATCACGACGCGCGCGGGCGGCAGTTGCACCTCATGGTGCTGCTCAACGACGTGCCGCCGGACGGCCAGCGCATGTCGTATCTGCGCCGGTCGCACACGCGGTATTACGACCACTATCGCGGCTTGGGCGAAGGCTCCCGATTCGAGAAGGACGTGGCCGCAGATCCCACGGCCCCGGAGCGCACGGTGGAACTCGCCGGCCCGGCCGGCACAGTCGGCATCTTCGACGCCAACGGCCTGCACACAGCGAACCGTAACAACCGCGCGCGGCGCGACGTGCTGCTCTTCTGCTACGTGAGTTGGCGGCACTTCAAGCCCGTCCGGTTCCGCCGAGCGGACGTGGAGCAACTCGGCCATCCCAAGCGCGAGGTCGCCACGTTCAATCCCTACTGCGAGCTTGTGGGCTGATTCCTGCCCCGGCTGGTGGCGCGACTCACTTCACCAGGCCACTGCGCGCCAGCACCTCGGCGAAGTGTTTGCGCACGAAGGGATCCTCCAGAAACCGCCGGCGCTTTTCCTGGAAGCTCTTCATCAGGCCCGCGTCGTCCATCTGCCCCGTGAGCAGGCTGGTGATGTTGCTCGTGTGCCACATGAAGCGGCTGATCTCCCGCACGCTGAGGACTTCCACGCCCTGTTGCACGCCTGCCAGGTGCGCGGGGGAAAGCTGGCTGTCCTTCATGAAGGCGAAATTGATTTCCCCCAGCGTCGAGCGGCGGGTGAGGACGAAGAACATGCCCAACTTCCCTGTCGCGCCGGGTTCCACCTTCTGCCTGTGGAACTGATGCCGCCACCAGTCGCCGAGCTTCTTGCGCGCCGGGCGGAACGGGTTCGCCTCACGCTCGAAGGTGCTCAACGCCGCGAGATTCGCACGCTCCAGATGGCCGAACCACCGCTTGTCCCAGCCCCGGCGCATGAAAATCGTGTCGCTGTGCAGCAGCCCCACGAGGTCGTGGCTCGCGGCGGCGATGCCGAGATCCAGCGCCTCGAAGTTCGCCCCGGAGCCGGTGAGCGCGGTCGCGTTGTCCAGCCGGCGAATCTTCGGGAACTCGTCCAGCATCCGCGACTCCTCGCGGCCCGGCGCGTTGTCCACCACGATGACTTCCGGCTCGCCCATGGCGAAGTGGAACATCGAGTGCAGCGCCAGCCGGGTGATCTCCGGCGTGCGGTAGTAGGGGACGATGAGGGAATACTTCACCGGCAGAAACGAGTCGTGGCCTTACTTCTTCTTCACCCAGTAGCCAAAGAAGTTCGTCGTCAGGTAAGGCTCGATGTCAGTCGTGAGTTCCAGTTCCGGATGCTGCGGCATGTATTTCGAGATCGAGCGCAAGGGGCCGCCGTGCTCGCGGAACTTGCGGAAGTTCAGCACGTCCACATGCGTGTCCTCCATGATGAGCGCCTGCCCTGGCGAAACCATCGGCGCGTAGTGCGTCAGCTCCTTGTCCACGAACTCCGCGTGGTGGTTCGCGTCCACGATGACGGAGCAAGTCCGGCTGCCGACGAGCGCCTTCACCTTGGCCACGGTCTCCAGCGCGCCCGAGTCGCCGGTGAT
>JBEBFV010000400.1:0-5985 GCA_040081795.1 Limisphaerales bacterium
AGCCGCGTGGCAGCTTCGCGCGACTCCAGCGCACGATGCGATCCAGCGCCGGATCGAACTCGTCGCGGAGAAACGCTTGCAGCGCGGCGAGCCGCCTCAAGCCGCCTTCCGGCGACTTGAGCCGTGCGCGCCGGGCATGAAGCACGTCCACCATCGACGCAACGGAGAAGCAGGCTTCCGAGGCTGGGCCGAGTTGCTGACAATCCGGCTGTCTCGCCAGAACTCGGAGCCGGGCGAGAAAATCCACGAGTGCGTCAATGTCCGCCGCCCGGAGTTGCTGTGGCGCTGTGCCGGGGATGAACTCGCAGAGCGCGACGCCCGCGCTGCGACTCGCCACGAGCGGCTCCGGCACGTCGCGGAAGCCGTGCTTCCACATCAGCCGGAGCGCGTCGAACTCGACACCGGTCCGATCGCGCGGGTCGTTGGGATGGCGGAAGCAGGCCTTGACCGCCACGTCGCGTCCGTCGTCGAGCCGCGCGCGGAACACGCGGCTGTTACGCCCGCCAGCGAGGGGTTCGAGCGCGGACACGCGTGTGCGCGCCAGGCGTTCCACGGTGCCGAGCAGGTCAGCGGAGGGCGGTTCAGCGTGTGCGCGCGAAGACATGATCCTGAATCTGCGCCCAGCTTGTGAGGACCTTCATTCCCGCCGTCGCGGCGGTCTGGTGGTTCGGTGCAAACAGGATTTTTTCCACGCTGGCAGGAAATTCCGGCTCAAGGAACATCTCCTCCAGGTCATCAATGAAGGTCGTGCAGCCGAGCGCGCGGATGTGGGCGATCTTCTCCTGCCGCGTGAGGCCAAAGTGGACATGATCGCGCGGGAGGGCAGGGCAAGCCGGGCCGAAGAACCCCGCGTGCTCCAGCCAGCAGCGGGCGGCCTCATGCAAATCGTGCGGCGGCCCCAGCACTGGCTGGCGGGTTTTGTGGCTTATAATGTGGACGGCCAGCCGGGCTCGACGGCAGCGCGCGAAGAATTCCTTCACGCCAGGGAAGGCGACAGCCTCACGGATGCGCGGCCCATAGACGAGACCTTGCAACTCGGTCCATTGATCCTCGCCTCCGCGACTCCGCAGATGGTCGCGGACGGCGGTCTTGCCCACCGGCACCGAGCTTGGAATCAGTCCGCGCTCGACGGCGATGCGGTGGAACAAGGCATCGTAGCTGACGAGGGTGTTGTCGAAGTCAACGCCGATGACCATGCGGGCCTCCTGACTGCGTCACGACACCTTCAACTCCTGCATCCGCTTGATGTTCGAGTAGCGCGTGTGCTTGAACGGGTCGGGGATCCTGCCTGCGCGATACGCATCCACGATGCTTTGGATGGCGTCCTCAATGCCGAACTGCGGCTCGAAGCCGAGCACGCGTTCCACCTTGTCGCAGTTGACGTGGTAGCTGCGGTTGTCGTCGCTGGGCGTGTATTCCAGCTCGATGGTCTGGTCGCCAATCGTGTCGCGCACGAGGAAGGCGATCTTCTCGATGGCGAGGTTTTGGAAGCCAACGTTGAAGGCCTTGCGGTCCACCTTCGCGGCGGGGGCGGCGAGGAAGGTCAGGTAGGCGCGGACCATGTCCTTGATGTTCAGGTTCGGGCGGAGCTGCTTGCCGCCGAAGATGCGAATCTTGTGATTCACCAGCGCGTGGATGGTGAGGATGTTCACCGAGAGATCCAGGCGCAGGCGCGGGGCGTAGCCGCAAACGGTCGCGGGGCGAATGATGACGCGGTCCATGCCGCGCACGTCGGTGCGGGCGAGCAGGTCGCGCTCGCAGTCGAGCTTGAAGCGTGAGTAGTCGGTGAGCGGCAGCGGCTCGGCGTCCTCGCGCACGTCGGGCGTTTCTTTCACGCCGTAGATGCTGGAGGAACTGGCGTAGATGAAGCGCTTCACGCCTGCGGCAATCGCGCCGTCCATCAGCCCGGCGAAGCAATCGTAGTTGATGGATTTGCCGAGGTTGGGGTTCAGCTCGAAGCTCGGATCGTTCGAGATGCAGGCGAGGTGAATCACGGCGTCCACGCCCTTCATCGCCTCGCCGAGGCGCTTGGTATCACGCAAGTCCACCTCCAGCAACTCCAACTCGGGGCGCTGGGTGTGGTTGCCGAAGACCTGCTTGCCATACCAGAACGTGTCGAGCACGCGCACGCGATAGCCCGCGTCGAGCAAGGCCGGCACGAGCGCGCTGCCGACGTAGCCGCCGCCGCCGGTGACGAGGAGTTGTTGGTAGCCGTTGGGATTGGAATGACTCATGAGATTCTCGGTCTGCAAAAGCTGGGCTGTCGCTTACTTCATCAACGAGGTGAAGTGGCGGAAGAGGCTCGTCGGGTCAATGAAGCTCCGGTGGCCCATGATCATGCACGCCTCCGCGCCGACGACATTGGCGATGAAGCCCAGCGTCTCCGCCGGGATGCCCAGCGCGGCGCACGGAGCGGTCACGGCGAACACCGCGTCACCCGCACCCACGCGGTCCACGACGCGGATGGCGAAGGCGGGCACCTCGGCGATGTTCTGCTGCTTGTCGCAGCAGTAGCAGCCGGAGCCGCCGCGCGTGACGAGGAAATACTGGCTGCCCACGCGCGCCGCCGCCGTGCGCGTGATGGCGGCAAGGTCGTCGGACATCTTGCGGGCATCGAGACGCACCTCGGGCTCGCCGAGCGAGACGAAGTCGGCGCGCGGATATTTGGAGATGAGGTTGAAGCCGCGGTTGCCGGCGTTCACCTGCACGTTCACCGCGAGGAACTTTGACCGCGCGCAAATGAGATGCACCGCGCGCTCGGTGAGCAGGCCGTGCCCGTAGTCGCCCACGACCACGACGTCGTATTGCGGCAGCAGCTCGTCGAGCTTCTTGAGGAACTGCTCTTCTAGAGCGGGCGTGAGTCGCTCGTTACGCATCTCGTAAACCTCAAACAACTTCGCCGACAGATGCTCCTCAAGAAACCGCCGCTTCACGATCGTCGGGGCGTCGGGCAGGCGGAGAAAGTGCGGGCGGACGTTCTTGTTCAGCTTCGAGAGCACGAAGTCCTCGCGCGAATTCTCCGTGCCCAGCGCGCTCAGGAGGCCGACTTCGTCGCAGAAGTTCGAGACGTGATTCGCGATAGCCAGCACACCGCCGGCGTATTGCTCAGTGCGGTTATGCAATGCGGCGAGCACCGGCTCTTTGCTGGATTTGCCGAGCACGTTGCAGAACTGATACTCGTCCACAATCGTCTCGCCGATGACGAGCACCTTCTGCTTCCGGATCGCCTGCAAGTGCCCGATGACTTCCTCCGGCGGGCACTTCGCGCGAAAGCGTTCGAGGAAGTCCTTCGTCTTCGGCGTGAAGACATCCATGAAGCGGTTGATGAGAGTGGACGCGCTGAAGGTTTCCTCGTCGGTGAGGTGCAGCTTGCCGCCGCAGTTCACGACGGCCTGTTCCTCATCGGAAATCGCGGTGGTGTGGTCGCGCTTGCCCTCCTCGCGGACCATGCCCTTCACGTAGAGCGAAGGGCGGACGATCTTGATGGTCTCGACGGCAGTGGGCCACTCGTTGATGGCCACGAAGTCCACGCAAGCCAGCGACGCCAGGGCCTCGGCGCGCAGCTTCTCGGGGAACGCGGGCCGGTGCGGTCCTTTGTTCACAAAGCGATCCGGCGTGGTCGTGACCACCAGCACGTCGCCGAGCTGCTTCGCGGCTTCGAGGTGCTTGATGTGCCCGATGTGCAGCAGGTCGAAGACGCCGTGGCAATGAACGATCGTCTTCCCGGCGACGCGGTGGGGGTCCAGCGCGGGGCCGAGTTCTTGGACGCGGAAAATCTTCTTAGCCGTGGCTTCCATGACAATTAGCGGCGCAGACACTGAACAAGCGACGGCGCGATTGCAAACCTTCTCACCCTCCGGACAGCACTGTAGGCTCCGGCCCGTCGCACACATGGCAAAACAGAATTTCACTGCGCTTCGAGACGTCCGAGTCACCGTGCTCCGCGCCACTCTCATAGTCTTCGCCACCCTTGGCATCGCTGCCCAGGCCGCGGACCGCGTGGACTATCTGCGCGACGTGAAGCCCATCCTCGCCGCGCGCTGCTACTCGTGCCACGGCGCGTTGAAGCAGGAAGCGAAGCTGCGCTTGGACACGGCTGAGTTCATCAAGAAGGGCGGGAAGCACGGTCCCGCCATCGTCGCTGGCAAACCCGCTGTCAGTCTGCTGGTCAAGAAAGTTTCCGCGCACAGCCTCGACGACCGGATGCCTCCCGAGGGTGAGCCGCTGCACGCGCCTCAGATCGCCGCGATCCGCGAGTGGATCGCCGCCGGAGCAATCGCACCGAAGGACGAGAAGCCGGAGAGCGATCCGCGTGAGCATTGGGCGTTCAAGGTTCCGGTGAAAGTGCCGGTGCCGAGTGTTCAGTCTTCAGTGTTCAGTAATCAGTCGAGATCGCCCGCCAAAGCAGTTCCGAGCGCCAAACTGAAAACTGAAAACTGGCCACTGAACACTTCCCCGATAGACGCCTTCCTCGAAACACAACGCCGCACCCAAAAACTCACGGCCCAACCACCAGCAGAGCCTTCCCTCTGGCTTCGCCGTGTGACGCTCGACCTCACCGGGTTGCCTCCAACACGCGAGGATCTTCGAGACTTCGAGGCCGACACTTCGCCGCAGGCCCGCGAGCGCGTCGTCGAGCGCCTCCTCGCCAGCCCGCACTACGGCGAGCGTTGGGGCCGGCACTTCATGGACATCTGGCGCTATAGCGACTGGTGGGGTCTCGGCGCGCAGCTTCGATACAGTCAAAAGCACATCTGGCACTGGCGCGACTGGATTGTGGAATCCCTCAACGCCGACAAGGGCTACGACCGGATGATCGTCGAGCAACTCGCCGGTGACGAACTTGCGCCCACCGACCCCGCCACCCTCCGCGCGACCGGCTTCATGGCGCGGAACTATTACCTCTTCAACCGCACAACCTGGATGGACGACGTCGTCGAGCACACGAGCAAGGCGTTTCTCGGCCTCACCATGAACTGCGCGAAATGCCACGACCACAAATACGACCCGCTCACGCACACGGACTACTACGCCATGCGCGCCATCTTCGAGCCGTATCACGCGCGCCTCGACGAACTGCCCGGCGAAACCGATTTGGAGAAAGACGGCCTCCCGCGCGCCTACGACCTGCACCTCGACCGCCCGACGTTCATTCACATCAAGGGTGACGAGAAAAAGCCGGACACGAACCACGTCATTCACGCCACCATTCCCGCTGTCCTCGCGTTCAAGCAACTCGACATCAAGTCCGTCCAGCTCCCCGCGCCCGCGCACAATCCCGCGCTTCAGCCGTGGGTGCTCATGAACCACCTCCGCGCGGCCGGCGAGCAAATCACCGTTGCGCGCCAGTCCGTCGAAGCCGCCAAGAAGAAAGTCGCCGAAATCGAACGCCCCGGAGCGCGGACGACCACGTTTGCAGTCGCGAACCCGGACGTGGGCGTCCGTGCTCCAGCCGCTTCGCCCGCGCCCCCGGCCAACGGCAAACCGCTCTTCGCCGACAACTTCGCTGCTGCGAACCCCCAGCTCTGGGAACTTCTCGATGGCCAGTGGGCTTACACAAACGGCGCGCTGCGCCAATCGCTCGTTGCGGCCCAGCGCAGCGCAACCCGCAGCCGCGTGGACCACCTCGCCGACTTCCAGGCCACCCTCAAGTTCCGCCCCACAGGCGGCAGTCTCTACAAGTCCGTCGGCTTCACCTTCGACACGACCGCCGCCCGCGAGTCGCTGGTCTATCTCAGCGCGCACGCGCCCGGCCCGAAGCTGCAAATCGCCTACGGCAAGGCCAATGCCTACACCTACCCGCCCAGCGGCACGCAGTCCCGCGCCGTGAAGCTCGGCGAAGTTTACGAGCTGACCGTGCGCGTGCGCGGCCCGCTCCTAAACGTCGCGGTCAACGGAGAGCACGCGCTGGCCTTCGAGCTTCCCGAGCGCACGCCCGGCAAGTTCCAACTGATCACCTACGACGCCACCGCCGACTTCCTCGCC
>JBEBFV010000401.1:0-5974 GCA_040081795.1 Limisphaerales bacterium
TGTCGTGTAGTTTTCAAAAGAGGACTTCTGCGTGCGATCAAAAGGGGACAGGTCTGTGCGATCAAAAGAGGACTGCTGGTTTAGAAGACGGGGCAATGGAGTAAGACGAGGGGTTTGGCGGTTGGGTCCGGGGCGTGGCGGAGGTAGTAAACATCGCCGTCAAAGCGCAGGCAGCGGATGAGGGTGGCGCGGGGCGGGGCGTCCACCGCTTGCCGCTGGGCACCGACGGGGACCTTGCCGTCGTCGCCGACGCGCACGGGCGTTCGCTGGCTCCAGATGAAGGGCCACTACGGGCAGGCGGGCAGGGGGCGCAGGACGGAGCGTTTGTCCGCCAGTGCTTGCTGCCAGGCGGCGTGCGGAGTGGTCCCCAGTTCGCGGTGGATTTCGTGCTGGTTGGCGTGGGGCAGGAGTTGGTCGAGCAGGCGGTTGGCGCATTAGGTGCGGGGATCAGCTACCGGTTTTAACTCGACTGGATTGTGAGCCAGTTTCCGGTGCGGAGCAGCGTTTGCGCGAACCACGGAGACTTGCGAAGCAATCTTGTGGTTGCTGTGGGCACGCCAGAATAAATATTCACTGAACACGCCACAAGCGGCGCTTAGTGTTGAATTATGACATCAATACGCCACATTAGACGCGTATGAAGCGTGAACTAGAGATGAGCGATGACGGGCTGTTGAAGCTGTTCGGTGAACGTCTGGCAGCGCTTCGGCTGGCGATGAACCTGACGCAGCGGCAACTGGCGGAGCAGGCGGGCCTCGGGTTGCGAACCGTCCAGCGATTGGAGTTGGGCGCAGCGGCCACGCAGTTGTCAGGTTTTGTGCGGGTCTGCCGAGTGCTTGGCCTGCTGGACCGATTTGATGCCTTCATTCCGGAAGCGGTGTCCAGCCCCATCGCGCAGTTGAAACTCCAAGGCCGGCGACGTCAGCGGGCGACCGGCCGAAAGAAGGTGGCAGCGGAACCAAAGCAGTGGACATGGGGTGAGACAAAATGACCGCGAGGGTCCAGCTCTGGGGACGGACGATCGGCGCGGTCTCGATGGAGGCTGGGCGCGATTACGCCGCCTTCCAATACGAGCCGGCCTTCGCCGGGAGCGGCATCGAGCTGGCCCCGCTGACGATGCCCTTGAGCGAGAGGGTGTATGAGTTTCCGGCGCTGCCGCGCGCCACGTTTCACGGGCTGCCTGGACTGCTGGCGGACTCATTGCCGGACAAGTTCGGCAACGCGCTCATCAATGCGTGGCTGGCCACCGAGGGCCGGACGCCGGAAAGCTTCACCGCCGTGGAGCGCCTGTGCTACACGGGCACGCGTGGGATGGGCGCGCTGGAGTTCGCGCCGGTGCTGGGACCGCGCCCGCGCAAGGCGGCAAGGGTGGAACTCGACGCGCTGGTGCGGCTGGCTTCCGAGGTGCTGGCGCACCGGGGCGATTTGCAAGGACACTTTCATGAAGCCGGAAAGGCGAAGGCGTTGCAGGAGATTCTCCGCGTGGGGACTTCGGCCGGCGGCGCCCGGGCCAAGGCGGTCATCGCGTGGAACCGGGCGACGAACGAAGTGCGTTCCGGGCAGGTCGCGGCGGGCGACGGGTTTGATTACTGGCTGCTGAAGTTCGACGGCGTGCCGGGCAACCAGGACAAGGAGCTCGAAGACCCCAAGGGCTATGGGGCCATCGAGTATGCGTATCACCTCATGGCGCAGGCGGCGGGGATCACGATGAGCGAGTGCCGGCTGCTGGAGGAGAACGGCCGGCGGCACTTCATGACCCGGCGGTTCGACCGGCCGGCTGGCGGTGCCAGGCTGCACATGCAATCGCTGGGCGCGCTGGCGCATTTCGATTTCAACCAGGCCGGTGCCCACGCCTACGAGCAGGCGTTGCTGACGATCCGCCAGCTCAAACTGCCGATGGCGGCGGTGGAGGAACAGTTCCGTCGGATGGTTTTCAACATTGTGGCGCGCAATCAAGACGACCATGTGAAGAACATCGCCTTCCTCATGGACCAGCAGGGCCAGTGGTCACTGGCCCCCGCGTTCGATGTGATCTACCGTTGCAATCCGTCGGGGACGTGGACGGCAACCCATCAGATGACGGTGAACGGGAAGCGGGCCGGCTTCACGCAGGCGGACTTCACGGCCTGCGCGAAATCCGCGCTGATGAAACGAGGCCGCGCTGCTGCGATCCTGGAAGAAGTGCAGGCTGCGGTGACGCGCTGGCCGGAGTTCGCGGCGGCGGCCAGAGTCACGGATGAATGGCGGGAAGTGATTCAGAGGAGCCACCGGCGATCGTTTCCCAAAGCGTGAGTTTCACTGAATCATTGCCGAAATCACCACTCTGCAGGGTTGCGTGACTTTCTCGTGCCGCTGCTACGCCTGCCGAAATCTCGATGCTCCGCGCCGGTTGGGACCGGCGAGGTAAAGAGAAACCCGCCGCACGGTTTCTCCCTCCCCGCTCACGCCGCCAGCTTCCGGAGCCTGCGCTCCGGTGCGGCAGGTGACGTGGCCAATCGCGCCCGGCCCTTGGCCCACTGGCGCAGCGCGGTGATCTGCGCAGCGCGAACCTGGCAAACATTTACGAGAGCGCCGGCCTGCGGGAGGTGAGCCTGCGCGAGTCCGCGCGGTCAGTGATGTTCGACTACGCGAACTACTCCGCGCATCTGAACCTACCGCCTCAGCCCCATCAACTACTACACGGAGCTGCCGCGCGAGCGTTCGCTCTACACCCGCCTGCGGTTCAACTTTTGACCGCCCGCTTACACAAGCGGGGGAGCGAGCGTGATTGACAAGCTGAGCCGTTGAATACAAATTGTATCCATGCGCCTCATCAAAGAAGCGCTTCTTGTGGCGGCGGGGCGGGAACATCCGCCGGCGGCCCGTCACTTGGAGGCGTGGCGCAAGACCGTCAAGGCGGCGTCCTGGCGCCATCTGGTGGACGTGCGGCGGACTTACCCGGACACGGACGCCGTGAAGGTCCGCAGCGGACGGCAGGTGATGGTCTTCAACATCCGCCGGAACGATAACCGGTTGATCGTGGCGGCGCATTTCAACCACCAGATCGCCTACACCTTGCGGTTCATGACGCACGCCGAATACAGCAAAGACCTTTGGAAAGCATCATTATGAAGACGACCACCACGAACATCGAGTTTGCCCGGCTCCCCAAGGATTACGCCGGCCTGTGCCGTCTCCTCACGCCGCGTCCGATCCACGACCCGGTGGATTATGAGAACATTGCGGAAATCACCGATGCGCTGGCCGGACACAAGCTGACGGCTGACCAGGAGGACTATTTCGACCTGCTCTGCCGCCTCATTGAGGATTACGACCAGGAGCACGCCCAGCTCGACACGCCCAAAGTCACCGCGCTGGTTGCCTTGCAGCATCTGCTGGACGCGCACGGCATGAGCGCGGCGGACCTGGCACGGCTGCTCAATGTTCACCGCACCCTGGGCGCGATGATCCTGCGCGGGGAGCGGCAGTTGACGCTGGCGCACGTCCGCACGCTGGCAAAACATTTCAGCGTGTCAGCCGATTTGTTTCTGCCGTAGAACGCAGGCTGCACCGCGCCTGGGCGGCCGCAGTTCACGGGGGCTTCGCCGGGCGGGGCACCTGCACCGGCTGCCAGATGAACCCAAGCACTGACCCGTAGAGCGCTTCCTGTTTGGATGCTGCGCGTGGAGCGTGAGGTGCAATGCTGGATGGTTCCGAGGCAACCAGTTGAGCAGCGGTCAGGCTTTGGTGTGCTTTGCCGCAGCGCCTGCCCTTTGAGAAACGGGATGCATGTTGGCCACATCCTTGAATGTCCTCAGGCCCAGCGTCCGCAGGGTCCGAGGACGACCGGCTTCTTGGCCAAGTTCAACCGGCACGACGCCATGCAAAAGGTGTTGGAGGCGGCGGTAGGCATAGGCGTCGAGAATGCGAAACTGCTCCCGGACATCCTCATAATCGGCGCAGTCGAGCACTCGCCAAGGCCAACTGTAACGGGGGTTCAGCCGAACGCGCCGGTTGGAAGCGCCGGGGGCACCGTCGGAATCCTCGAAGCCGATGAGCCGATTGATTCGGCGAATCGCGCGGGCGATGAATCGCACCGAAGCTTGAGCGACGACGTCTCCGTCATCGCTCCTCCAAATGACGATTTCTGGGTCCGCCCTCGCCACCCCGCACGCCTGTTCGTCCGAAGGCTTGCTCCGCTGGGTATATTGTTCGATCCGGCGCTTGATTTTGGCGAGGGTCTGCTGGCGGATGCGCGCCCGTCCGCCGAGAAACTCAAATCCGAGGAAGTCGAAAGGCTCGCCCGGAGGGAACACTCCGGTCATGGAAAGGGCCGAGCGGCGTTCCGCCCATTCCAAGGCCTTGAGGTCACAATCGGTTGCCGCCGCGAGCTTCAACCCTCGCATCCAGAACCAGGTCGGATGGAACGCCGGGGAATCGTTCTCCTGCTGGCCGAGGTTTGAGATTTCCATGCGGAGATTTTCGACTAGTTGGGTGGCTTGCCTCTCCGAATCGCAGAATGCCAGGAGATCATCGCCATACCGAATGAACGGCACCTTGGCTCTCGCACAGGCTTCATCCAGCGGCGTCAGGTAGAGGTTGGTCAGAGGCGGAGTCAGGGCACTTCCGACCACCATGCCCTTGCCTGGACGATTGGTGGCCTGTTGACTCAGAATGCACAGTCCGTCGAGCGTGCCATCCACGAGGCGTGCCTGATCGTCGGTGAACTCTGGAAGCAGCCGTTCCTTGACAAGCTTCCTGAGCGTCCGGTGGTCCACCGTTTCGTTGAATCTCCTGACATCACATCGGACAATCCACTTGTCCGCGCTGGCATTGAGCTTGCGCACCTGCCGGACAGCAGGCACGAGCCCCTTGCCCGACCGATAAGCGTAGCAGTGCGGGCTGAGCATCGGCTCCAACTTCTGTCCGACCACGGCGGCAACGATGGTATGGAGCAGGTGGTCAGGCAGGCTGAGGGCGAACGAAATTCTGAACTCCGAACGTGCTTCGTCCGGGAGATCCTCATACTGCTCCCGAGAAAGCCGGTTAGGCACGCCAGCTTCCCAGAGTTTCTTCTGGGTTAGCTGA
Organism: Limisphaerales bacterium; assembly: GCA_040081795.1. Lineage (GTDB taxonomy): Bacteria > Verrucomicrobiota > Verrucomicrobiia > Limisphaerales > SXTU01 > SXTU01. The sequence goes on from JBEBFV010000401.1 coordinate 5,068, forward strand.
GTCAGGCTCGTGCTGAAGCAGAAGTTACCTTTGCGGATACGGTTCGCCATAAATCCGGCCACCGAGCGCACCGCCCCCCGACCTTCAGGCGAACTCGCCAACTTCGCCCAACGGGGCACCTTCTGACTCGTGTTGCACCTTCGTTTAGCCAGCCAGACAATGGTTTCAGTCAACTGAGCGGCTTCCATCAAGCACTCCAAGTTTGGGGAAGTAGATGGCGTGGGTGATAATGAAGTCAAAAGGACACCATTGCCGCGAACGGATGTTGTCGATTGCGAATTAGATTCGTCACCCACGCCAGCGTCAAAAGTAGCCATCCGAATGCGGTTGGCAAGCGCCTAACGTGGGCCAGTTCGGATGTGGGGTGGTCGCTCGATAGCTGAGATAAAGCCTTAATTGACCAACGGGCGAGTTCCGCACAAACACCCGATAGCGAAAAGAAGGAGCCGGGATTTCTCCGACTCCCTCTGCTCACGCCGCCAGCTTCCGAAGCCTGCGCTCCGGTGCGGCGGGTGAGGTGGCCGGACGTGCCCGGCCCTTTGACCAAGTGCGCAGCGCGGTGATCTGCTCCGCCATCAGCTTTGACAGCGGCACGAACTCCGTGAGCACCCCGGCGATGCCCAGATCGTTCGGCTCGTCCTCCGCATCGAACGCGCCGTAGAGCGCCTCGATGAACACCTGCTCGATCTCGCTGCCCGTCAGGCCCTCGCTGGCCCGCGCGAGCTGCGCGAGGTCGAAGTCATCGGCGTCCCGCCGATGCTTGGCGACGACAATGCGCCAGATGGCCTCGCGCTCCTGCGGGTTGGGCAGGTCCACGAAGAACATCTCGTCAAACCGCCCCTTGCGGAGCAGCTCCGGCGGCAACTGCGACACATCGTTCGCCGTGGCGACGAGGAACACCGGCTTG
>JBEBFV010000402.1:0-5971 GCA_040081795.1 Limisphaerales bacterium
CTCCCTTCATCGGTTGAGGGGAGAGGGCCGGGGTGAGGGGTTTCCGGCGTCGGCGTGGGGGGCCGCACCCCTCATCCGGCCTGCGGCCACCTTCTCCCCTCCTCCGAGGAAGGGAGAAGGCGCGCGCCGACTCCGTCGGCAAATGGGGATCGACGGAGTCTCGCCCTACCGGGGTTGGCGTGCTCACTTGGCTTTGCCTTTCTTCGGCTTCACCACGGTCACCTCTTCCAGCGCGAGCGGGAGGAGTTCGCTGATGCGGCGGACGAAGTGGGCTTTCATCTTCTTGCGGACTTCCTCGGGCACCTCGGCCCAATCCTTCCGGTTGTGCTCGGGCAACAGGACTTGCTTGAGGCCGGCGCGGGCGGCGGCCAGCACCTTCTCCTTGATGCCGCCGACGGGCAGCACTCGGCCGCGCAAAGAGATTTCACCCGTCATTGCCAAGCCAGAGCGCACGCGGCTTTGTGTCAGCAAGGAAGCGAGCGCGACGAGCATGGTCACGCCGGCACTGGGGCCGTCCTTGGGCGTCGCGCCGGCGGGGACGTGGATGTGAATGTCGTGCTTCTCGAAGTCCGTCGTCGCGAGGCCGAGCAGGCCAGCCTGCGCGCGGAGGTAGCTGAGGGCAGCCTGCGCGCTTTCCTTCATCACGTCGCCGAGCGAGCCGGTGAGGATGAGCTTGCCGGTGCCAGTCATCCGAGTGGCCTCGATGAAGAGGATGTCGCCGCCCACCGGCGTCCACGCGAGGCCGACGGCGATGCCGCACTCGGCGATGTTCTCGGCGGACTCGGAGACGAACTTGGGCTGGCCGAGAAGTTCCTCCAGCGACTTCGCCGAGATGGTCATCGGCTGCACGTCGCCCTTCTTCGAGGCGATCTTGCGCGCGGCCTTGCGGATGAGCGAGGCAATCTCGCGGTCGAGCTGGCGGCAGCCGGCCTCGCGCGTGTAATCGTGCGCGAGCTTGCGGATGGTGGCGTCGGGGATTTTGACCAGCTTCGCCTTCACGCCGTGCTCGGTGAGCTGGCGCGGCAGCAGGTGACGGCGCGCGATGTGGACCTTCTCCTCGAGCGTGTAGCTGGGCAGCTCGATGACTTCGAGGCGGTCGCGCAGCGCGGGGATGATCGGGTCGAGCCAGTTCGCCGTCGTGAAGAACAGCACGCGCGAGAGGTCGAAGGGCACGTCGAGGTAATGGTCCATGAACGTGCTGTTCTGCTCGGGGTCGAGCACTTCGAGCAGCGCGGCGGACGGGTCGCCGCGGAAGTCCGCGCCGACCTTGTCAATCTCGTCGAGCAGGATGACAGGGTTGTGGCTCTCGACGCGGCGCATGGTCTGGATGATGCGGCCCGGCATCGCGCCGACGTAGGTGCGGCGGTGGCCGCGAATCTCAGCTTCGTCCCGCATTCCGCCGAGGGAGATGCGCGCGAACTTGCGGCCCAGCGCCTCGGCGACGCTGCGGCCTAACGAGGTCTTGCCGACGCCGGGCGGGCCAACGAGGCAGAGAATGGGTCCTTTCAACTGGCGCTTGAGCTTGATGACGGCGAGGAATTCCAGCAGCCGGTCCTTCACCTTCTTGAGGCCGTAATGCTGCTGGTCAAGCAGGCGGGCGGCCTCGTCGAGGTCGAGCTTGTCCTCAGTGGACTTGCTCCACGGAAGGTTGGCGAGCCAGTCGAGGTAGTTGCGCGTGATGCTGTATTCGGCGACGGCGGGAGGCGTCTGCTGGAGGCGCTCCAGCTCCTTGTCCGCGACCTTGCGGACCTCGGGCGGGAGCTTCGCCTTGTCCATCAGCTCGCGCAGCGTGTTGGCGTCGGCGGTGGCGGTATCGGTCTCGCCCAGCTCGCGCTGGATGGCGCGGATTTGCTCGCGGAGAAAGAAGTCGCGCTGGCTCTTCGACATCGAGGTCGTGACTTCCTTCTGGATCTTCGTGCCGAGCGTGAGCACTTCGAGTTCGCGCTGGAGCAGCGGCAGCAGGCGGCCGAGGCGTTCCTTGACCGAGGTGATTTCCAGGTGCCGCTGGCGCTCCTGCAAGTCGAGGTTCAGGTTCGCCGCGATGAGGTCGGCGAGCTTCGCGGGAGATTCCTGGTTGAGCGAGGTGATCTTGACCTGGTCGGAGAGCGCGGGCGAGAGGCTGATGATCTGCTGGAAGATCAGGCTGGCGTTGCGCGCGATGGCGGTCAGCTCGACGGAGTCCTCGGCGAGGTCGGTGAGCAGCTCGACGCGCGCGCGCAGATACGGGTCTTGCGAAACGAACTCCTTGAGCTGAAACCGCCGCAGGCCCTCGACCAGGATGCGCACTGTGTTGTCGGGGAACTTCAGCATCTTCAGCACGCGGCCTGCACAGCCGTGCGACCACAGCTCGTCGGGCTTTGGCTCCTGCACGTCGGGCTTGGTCTGAAGCACGAGGCCGACGAAGCGGTCGCCGCCGACCACGTCGTCAATGAGCTTGATGCTCTGCGCGGACTCGACCAGCAGCGGCGCGACCATGCCGGGGAACAGCACGATGTCCGACAGCCCGAGGATGGGCAGCACGTCCGGCAGCGGCTTCGCGCCGGCGCGGAGGAACGTGGTGTCGCTTCCGCCGGTGCCGGCGTTCGAGATGTTGATGAATTCCGTGTCGGGCATGGTCGTGTTTCGCCGGTCTCCGCTCTTTGATCGCCGCGCTTGGAAAATCGTTCAGGGAAAGGCTCACGCCTCTTTCGCGCCGGTTGCGGCCGGCACGTCCACGCGGAGAAAACCGTTCTGATACGCCGCGCGGGCCTGCGCGAGGTCGAAGCCCGCCGGCAGCTCCACCACGCTTTCGAACGCACCGTAATGAATCTCCATCACCTGAAAGTTGCTGTTCCCGTTGCGGCACTCGTCGCCCCGCACGCCGCTGATGGTCATGCGCGCGCCCTCGACGTTGATTTCCAAGTCCTCCTTGCGGATGCCGGCCAGCTCCACCTTGATGACCGCGCCGGTCGCGTGGACATAAACATCCGTGTTCGGCGTCCACGCGGTCTCACCGTTCGTGGCGCCGGACGGGCGCGAGGGCGAACCGGCGGGGAAGTGCAGCGTGGAGTTGGCCTTGGACATGGTCGCGGGCTGTCGTTCAACCGAGCAGGAACTGAAGGCGCGCATCCGCCCTCGCCGGGTCAATTTCGACGATGTCGGCGGTTACGACGTTCTCCACCACGAACGGGTCCGCTTTCACCCGGTCTTGCAGGGCTAGCAGGGACGTGTTGTGCGCCATGATTCCACCGCCCAAGTTCGGCTCCAGGCTGCCGGCCAGTAGAAACACGCCGTCATCAAACCCGCGCTTGACCCACTGCTTGTGGCCTTCCATGAGCTGGCCGGCCTGGCCTTTGTTGGCGGAGAACTTCAGGAGCACGATGAACAACGGCTTTGGTTCAGGCGGCATGATATCTGGTGGTCGCTGCTGGTGTTCTGGAACGTGAGCGGCTCAACCCATCTTCACGATGACCTGCGGGCGCTCGCCCTTGCGCGCGCGATAGGTGATGGAGCCTTTGGGTGCGGGGCCGGTGGCGGAGCAACCGCATGGGTTGTCCTTCGAGAGGCAGTTGCCGCGCGGGCGAACACGGGAGCGGATGAGCAGGAAAGCTGCGATGCCGACGATGGCGAGTGCCGCGATTTGCTGCCAGTCCATACGCCGGGAAGCTAGTGCAACGCGGGCGGAGGGTAAAACGATTTCTCCCGACCGGATTTTGTCACCCGCACTGCGCGTGATGGCGCAGCGCATGGTCGGCGAGCACCAGGGCGGCCATCGCCTCGACCATCGGGACGGCGCGCGGCAGGACGCAGGGGTCGTGACGTCCGCGCGGCTTGAGGGTCGTGTTCTGAAGATTCACGTCCACGGTCTCCTGCTCGTGGAAAACCGTGGCGGTGGGTTTGAACGCGACGCGGAAGTAAATCGTTTCGCCGTTCGAGATGCCGCCCTGCACGCCGCCGGAGCGGTTGGTCGTCGTGCGGACCTTGCCGTCCATGTTGCGGAAGGCGTCGTTGTGGTGCGTGCCGGTGAGCATCGTGCCACCAAATCCGGAGCCGATTTCAAAGCCCTTCGTCGCGGGCAGGCTCAACATCGCCTTGCCCAAGTCCGCCTCCAGCCGGTCAAACACAGGCTCCCCCCAGCCCGCCGGCACTCCGCGCGCGACACCCACGATGACACCGCCCACGCTGTCGCCCTGCGCGCGCACCTGTTCGACGAGCGCGATCATCTTCTCCGCCACGGCCGGGTCAGGGCAGCGGATAATGTTGGCTTCGATTTGCGTGAGCGTGAGTTTCTCCACGTCCACATGGCAGTGGAGGTTTTGCACAGACTCGACGCAGGCGAGCACTTCCACGCCCCAGCGCTCGCGCAGCAGCTTCTTCGCGATGGCTCCGGCAGCGACGCGACCGATGGTTTCCCGCGCACTGGTGCGCCCGCCGCCCGGCCACGCGCGGATGCCATACTTAGCTTGGTAAGTGTAGTCTGCGTGCGACGGGCGGAACTTCTCGGACATTTCCGTATAAGCCTCGGAGCGCTGGTCCTCGTTTTTCACGACCAGCGAAATCGGTGTGCCGAGCGTCTGGCCCTCGAACGTGCCGGAGAGGATTTGCACCGCGTCGGCTTCCTTGCGCGGCGTGGTGATGCTCGACTGCCCGGGCCGGCGGCGGTCAAGGTCCGGCTGGATGTCGGCTGCGGTGAGCGCAAGGCGCGGCGGACAACCGTCCACCACCGCGCCCACGCCGCCGCCGTGGGACTCGCCCCAAGTGGTGACGCGGAAGAGCTGGCCGAAGGTGTTGCCCATGCGGCGGAGAATGCGGGAAGCGCGTCCAAACGGCAAGAAAGCAGCGGTGCCAAGTCGGGCCACGCGGCCCAAGTCTTTCCCTGAATTAAGAGTGAACCCCGCAGCGTCGGCTGCTACGGTCAACTTAACCGTGAAACACCTTCTCTCATCCGCGCTGGCCGCCCTTTGCCTCGGCGCGTTCGCCCAAGTCGCCTTCGCCGCCGCCCCCGCCGGCTCCGCTGCGCGGCCCAAGGACACCGTCATTGTGGACGCGAAGACAGAAGCCGTCATCAAGGGCGGACTGAAATACCTCGCCTCGAAGCAGCAGGCCTCGGGCGCGTGGGGTTTTAGCGGCGACGAGCAACGACGGCAGGTCGCGATGACCGGCTACACGCTCATGGCTTTCCAAGCCGCCGGCCATCTCCCCGGCGAGGGCGAGTATGGCAAGAATGTCACTGCCGGGATGAACTACCTCCTCGACTCCATCGGTCCCGACGGCCTCTACAACATGAGGAGCGACGGCCAGTATATGTATTCGCACGGCATCGCCACCATCGCGCTCGCGGAGCTTTACGGGCAGACCAAGTCCCCGCTCATGCGCCCCAAGCTCGACAAGGCCGTGAAGGTCATCATCAGCGCGCAGGCCACCGAACCGGGCCACGAGGGCGGCTGGCGCTACCGGCCCATCGCGAAGGACGCCGACATCTCCGTCACCGTCCTCTCGCTCGTCGCCATCCGCGCGGCGAAGAACGGCGGCCTCGAAGTCCCGCAGCGCACCATTGACGAGGCGGTCCTCTACGTGAAGCGCTGCCAGGACGAGCGCACCGGCGGCTTTTGCTACCAGCCGCAGCGCGACCCCGGCTTCGCGCGCACGGCGGCGGCGATTTACTCCCTGCAAGTCTGCGGCCTCTACGACGACCCGATGGTGAAGAAGGGTTCCGCCTACCTCTTCGACAACATGCGCGAGGACCACGAGTGGTTCACCTACGGCAACTTCTACGCCGCCTGCGCCCAATACATGATTGGCGGCGACACCTGGCAGAAGTGGTATCCGAAGACGAAGGACATCCTGATGGCGCAGGTCGTGAAGCAGGGCGACGTGGCCTACTGGGAAGCGCGCGGTCGCGGCGGCGTCGGCCCGACCTTCTGCACGGCGGTTTACACGATGATTCTGGCGATGCCGTATCACTACATCCCGCTGTATCAGCGGTGAGGGC
>JBEBFV010000044.1:0-20913 GCA_040081795.1 Limisphaerales bacterium
CGCGCCCTACCCGGCCATCTCAGTTTGCTTGTGCGTCTTTGCGCCCTTGCGTCCTGGCGTTGAAACGGGCTGCGCCGAGCCTGCCTGCGGAGCCTGGCAACCTTCACGCGGGTTGCACCGTCTGTCCGCTCGCACAATTGCCCGACAACTCAACTGAACCATGCGCTCCCAACTCCTCGCCACGCTCGCACTCCTGACCGCTTCCACCGCCCTCTGCCTCGCGGAGAAGGCCGCCGACCTCAAGCCCGTGTTGAACCAGCCCGGCAAACTTGTCGTGGATGAGAAGTTCGCCGGCGGCGCGCTGCCCAGCTCGTGGGGCGGCGTGCAGGGCGACTGGCAGGTGCGCGATGGCGCGGTCGTCGGCAAGGAGAAGGCGTCGGATGCGCACGCTGCCGTGCTGTTCCTGAACCAGCCGCATCGCGACGCCATCGTGCGCTTCTCGTTCAAGCTGGATGGCGCGAAGAATTTCAGCCTGAGCATCAACCATCCCAAGGGACATCTCTTCCGCGTGGCCATTGCGGAGGACGGCCTGACCTTGAGCAAGGACAAGGACAAGAAGGATCCCGCATCGAAGATCGTGCAGCTCGGCAAGGCGGCGGCCAAGTTCGAGGCGGGCAAGTGGCACACGCTGTTGATGGAGACCAAGGGCGGCAAGGTCTCCGTGCAGGCGGACAACGGCGCGAAGGTCGAGGGCAGCCATCCCGAGCTGGACGTGGACAAGACAGGCTACCGCTTCGTGATGAAGGGCGAGTCGCTGCGCGTGTCCGACGTGAAGGTCTGGCAGGCGGAAAAGGTGTCTTCCGCTGCGAAGTGACGGAGGTCGCAGTCGCGGACGGCGGTCACAGACCGCCGCTACAGCTAGAGCGGGCCGTCGCTACTGCATCCGACGGTCGAGCTTGTCCAGCTTCTTGATGCGGCTTTCCACTTCCCTGTCGAGCGTCTTCAGGAGCTTCTCAGATTTCACCGGGTCATTCGCGAGCTGCTCCAGCTTGCGCTGATACTTGTTGGAGACGAGGTCGAGGACTTGATCGGACGACATGCCCCGCGAGTCGGGCCTGCGGGCCAGCAGTGTGTGGCCCGGCGGCGGCTGGGTGGGCTGGAAGTCGTCGGGCAATTCCGCGAGCTGCCACTCGCCCTGGTCCTCGCGGCGGAACTGCATCTTCAGCGGCAGGCACAGCTCGCTCTCGCCGGCCTTCAAGGTCACACGGTCGTGCGCGATGGCGGCGACCGTGTAGGTGCCGAGCTTGTCGCCCGTCTCGACAGCCTTGCGAAAGGTCGCGCTGGTGCCGTCGAAGAACGCGACCGAGCCGCGCTCCAGGCTCATCGTGCCAAGGAGTGCAAAGGCTTCGATCTTCGGAGGAGGCGTGGCCTTGGTTTTGGAAGCTGCGGGCGTCGGCGTGAGGCTGCGGTTGGCGTTGAAGACGTTTCGCTGTGCGATGACGGCGAAGTCCTTGAAACCGTCGTCCACCCTGGTGGGCTTGCTGGGTGCAGGCTTGCTCTGGGCGGGCCTGCCCGGCGCGCTCTTGTTCGCCGCCGCCGCCGGAAGAGCCGCCAGCAAGAGCAGTCCCGCGCAGGCGCGCAGGAGGGAGATGGCAGGGGGGACTTTCAAGATGCGGAATAACATCAGCTAGCGACGCCTGCTGGACGACCGAGGCCGACGGGAAGTTTCAAGCGATTCACCGCCGCTGGCCCTTCGTTTGGAAAGCCAGTTGCCAAGCCCGCGCGGTTTGGCGAAGACTTCCGCCCGCGATTGGCCGCCCCCATGGCAATGATGCCGCCGGGCGCAGCCGTCCCCCCAACAACATGAGCAATGGTTTGAACATCAAGAAAGACGGAGCCCTCGACTTCCTCTCCCTCGGCGCGCTGGTCCACCGACTCGACCCCGGCATCATCCCATTCCGCAAGGCGTCGCACTGCGACATCCACGTGAGCGGCGGCGAGTTCAACGTGTCGGCGAACCTCTCCGACTGTTTTCGCCTCAACACCGGCGTGGCGAGCGCGATGGTGGATTACCCCATCGGCGACCTCATCGCCGAGCGCGTGCGCGCGATGGGCGTGAAGCCGTTCTACAAGCGCTTCAAGCACGACGGCGTGCGCGGGCCAAACATGGCGACCGTCTTCAGCGACCGCGGCCAGGGCGTGCGCGCGCCCGTGGTGTTTTACAACCGCAGCAACGAGGCCGCCGGCCAGCTCAAGCCCGGCGACTTCAACTGGAAGGAAATCTTCGGCGGCGGCGTGCGCTGGTTCCACAGCGGCGGCATCTTCGCCGCGCTGTCTGACACGACGGGCGAGCTCATCATCGAGGCGATGAAGGCCGCGAAGAAGAGCGGCGCGATTACGTCCTTCGACCTCAACTACCGGCAGAAGCTCTGGGACATCTGGGGCGGACAGGACAAGGCCGTGGGCGTGCTCGCTCGCATCGTGAAGCACGTGGATGTGCTCGTCGGCAACGAGGAGGACTTGCAGAAGGGCCTCGGCATCGAGGGCCAGGACGTGGAAAGCGCCTCCAAGCTCGACCCCTCCGCCTTCTACGCCGTCATCGAGAAGGCGACGAAGAAGTTCCCGAACGTGAAAGCCGTTGCCACCACGCTGCGGGAAGTCCACTCCACCAACCGCCACACCTGGGGCGCGGTCGCGTGGGTCAACGGCAAGACTTACCAGTCGCCGATGTGCGAACTCGACGTGGTGGACCGAGTCGGCGGCGGCGACGGCTACGCGGCGGGCTTCTTCTACGGCCTGCTCAGCGGCGAGTCCGAGCAGACGGCGGTGAACTACGGCTGGGCGCACGGCGCGCTGCTCACCACCTTCCCCGGCGACACCACCATGGCGACCGTCGAGCAAGTGAAGTCGCTGTCCAAGGGCGGCTCCGCGCGCATCCAGCGCTGAGACGCAGCTCGACTGAATCACGCAAGGCCCGGCAGCGATGCCGGGCCATTTCTTTGCAGTGCGCCGACAGGGGGGAGCGGCGACGGCGGTTTCGAACGCCCACGGTGGCACAGCACGCCAAAGCGGCGCAGAAGCGACCGCAGTCCAGACGCTTCGCGAGGCACAGGGTCGTGGAGTGTCGCGCCAGCGTCTGGACTGCGGTCGCTTCAGCGCCGCTGTTCCGGGGTCACCCCGCCCTGCTTGCGCGCTGGGAAAGTCTCGCCCAAGTCCCGCAGCAACGGCATGGACTGGCCTTGCGTCTCGGCGAGCAGCTCGAAGAGGCGGGCGTTGAGCTGCTTCACCGTCGCGGCGTGCGCTGGTTCGTGGATGAGATTGCGCGACTCGTCCGGGTCGGCGGCGAGATCGTAGAGTTCGTCCACGTCCCAGAGGCCGTGGTAGCGGATGTATTTCCAACGGTCGGTGCGGACGGCGTGCATCGTGGGCGTGTAGGGGTAGTTGCGTTCCCAGTAATATTCGTAGAGCAGCGCGTCGCGCCCGGATTCGCGCTGGCCGCGTGCCAACGGAAGGAAGCTCCGTCCGTGCATATTCGTCGGCTTGGGTGCGCCTGCGATTTCAAGGAACGTCGGCGCAATGTCTATGTTCGCCACCATTTGCGTCACGACCGTGCCCGCCTTGAACAGCTCCGGGCAGTGCAGCAGCAGCGGCACGCGCATGGACGCCTCGTAAGCCGTGCGCTTGTCAATCAGCCCGTGTTCGCCGAAGTGGAAGCCGTTGTCGCCCATGTAAACCACCAGCGTCGAGTCGAGCAGCCGACGCTCCTCAAGCCATTGCGTGAGCCGGCCCACGCTGTCGTCCACGGCCAGCAACGTCTCGCAGTAGCGGCGGTAGTGCGTCTGGAGGTCGAAGTTCGGCAGGTTGTAGCCGAAGTCCACACCGTGCCGGCTGTTGCGCTGGTTGCGCACCCACATCGGCTTGTTGAAGTAATTCTCCGGCGTGTCGGCGAAGGTCTTGGGCGGCACGAAGGTCTTCCCCGCGTAACGACCTTGGTGCCGGTCTGCCGCGACGAAGTCCGAATGCACCGCCTTGTGCGAGAGGTAGGCGAAGAATGGCTTGCCCGGCTTCCGCGCCTTCAACCAGTCGAGCGTGAAGTCCGTCAGCTCGTCGGTGATGTAGCCGCGCTGCGGGACACGGCGGCCGTTGACGTTGTAGCCCTCGCTGCTGGACTGCGGCACCACGCGCGTCGTGCCGTGCCCGTCGGCCCAGTAGTTGCCCTGCCCTTTGAACGCGACCCAGTGGTCGAACCCGCGCTGCGGCGCGTCCGTTTCGCCCATGTGCCACTTGCCGAAGAACGCCGTCTCGTAGCCCGCGCGCTGGAGGAGCTGCGGGAAGAACACGAGGTCGGCGCGGACGGGATTGTAATTGTCCACCACGCCATGCGCGTGTGCGTAAAGCCCGGTGAGAATGCTCGCCCGGCTCGGCGAGCAGAGCGACGTGGTGACAAAGGCATTCGGGCAATGCACCCCGCCGCGCGCCAGCCGGTCGAGGTGCGAGGTCTCCAAATACGGATGCCCCATGAAGGACATCGCGTCGTGCCGATGGTCGTCCGCGAGGATGAAGAGGATGTTGCGCGGGGCGGCGAGGGCTTGGCCGCAAAGGGCGCAAAGGAGCGCAAAGAGGGAGAAGCGCAAACGACCGGTCATTTCTTCGCCTCCTGTTTGCTCTTCAGCCGTTCGAGGCGCTTGGCCTCGCGACGTTCGTAATATGTCGCCCACGCCCGCTCGTGCTCGTAACGCGACTTACCCAAGTCGCCGAGTGAGGCAACTATGCTCGGCTGAATTTTTTCTGCTTCCACACTGAGTTTCCGTAAGGATTCTGCAACTGCCTCACGGACGCTGGCGTCATGGTCGTCCAGCCTCTCGACTAGGGCTGGAACGACAGTGGGCAGTTGGAGCTTGAGTGCCGCTAGCGACTGGGCCGCCTGAAAACGGACTGCTCCGTGATTGTCATTCAACAGCTCCAGCAAGGTTGGAAGCTGCGGCTCGGCCGCCGCCCCAAAACGACCCAACGCTTGCGCTGCAAACATGCGGACTGTCTCAACCGGGTCGTGCTGCATGGCCGCCACCGCAGCAGCAGCCATCACCAATTCCGGTGTGCCCGGCGGCAGCTCTTTGGCAACCCACCCCAGGCCTTCGCACGCCGTGTAGCGCACGCCCAGCTCCCGGTCGCTGAGAAATGGGGTGATTTCCGCGAGCAGCTTTGCATCCGGTTTCGCCGTGTAAAAGAATGCCCGGAGCGCCTTCTCGCGGAGAACAGGGTTCGAGTTGGTCAGGAAACCGCGCAATGTGCCGCTGGCGCTACTGGCATTCGTGCCCAACCAGGAAAGCCCCTGAAACGCGGAGTCCCGGACAGCGGAATTCGTCAAAGCGTCCAAGAAAACCGGCATCGCTGGTTTGCCCAACCCCGCCAGCAATGGCATGACCCTCTCACTATTAACCGGCTCCGAGAACTCGGTTGTCAGTTGTGGCAACACCCCGCGAAGCTCGGGGCCAAAAACACCGAGGCCAAATGCTCCCGCTCGAGACTCCCGCTCGTAACGTTCGTTAAGGTAGCCGTCCCACCCAAACCGGTGCCCCCACTGACACAGCTTGCCCGTGATTGCAGAAGGTCGATTCTGCATCATGGCCAGTAACGACGGAATTGCTTCCGGCCCAAACGTCAGAATCGCGTCCTCGACCTCCTCTAGTTGTTTGCAAATCACAATCGCGTCCTTGAGTTCAAGCCCCTTGTCGGCACGTTCCTGAATTCTGGCCGCCTCACGCGCCCACTCCTGCACGGTTTTCCCGTGCCACGTCCGGGCCGGTTTCGGCCACAGCAAGACCGCAGCGATGACGCCGACCACAACGAGCAGCAACGCGGACTTTCGATTCACGTTGAGTTTCGGCATTGGGTTCACATGAAGATGGTATCCGCCAAGCCACGACTGGGCAACCGTGCGGAGCTCACTTCCTTACTCCCGGCGGCAGGCCCCAAAGCGGAGGGATGTTTTGCTGGTTCCACTTGGCCCACGCGGCGGCGAGTTGCTCGACCACGGCGGGTTGCGCGGCGGCGAGGTTCGTCTGCTCGGCGGGGTCGGTGGCGAGGTTGAAGAGTTGCCAGGGCTGGTCGCCGGTGCGGAGGAGTTTCCAGTCGCCGTCGCGGGCGGCGGCTTGACGGCCCATGCGCCAGAAGAGCGGGCGCGACGGCAGCGGGGCGTCGCCGCGCAGGTGCGGGAGGAGGTTGAGGCCTTCGAGGTTGGTAGGGACGCGCTGCCGCGCGTCCGGGCCGACCGGCAGGTCGGCCCTACCAGACGCCGCGAGGAACGTGGGCGCGAGGTCTAGGGCGCTGACGGGCTGAGCGAAAGTCTTGCCCGCCGGGAGCTGGCCTTTCCACTGCACGAGGAACGGCACGCGCAGGCCGCCTTCGAGGAAGCTGCCTTTGGCGCCGCTGAAGGGCGCGTTGCTCGATGTGAGTTCCGCCGTCGGCCCGCCGTTGTCGCTGAGGAAGACGATGAGCGTTTGCTCCTCCAGTTTTTCCGCGCGCAGCTTGGCGAGCACGGCCCCAACTGCGTCATCCATCGCCGAGACCATCGCGGCGAAGAGGCGGCGATGGATGTCGGGGATGTGCGCGAAGCGGTCGAGATACTTCGGCGGGGCTTGCATGGGGCTGTGCGGCGCGTTGAAGGCGAGGTAGAGGAAGAACGGCTCCGCGCGATGCCGCCCAATGAACGCGACCGACTCGCGGGCGAGCGCGTCCGTGAGATACTCGCGCTCCGTCACAGGCTGCGTGCCGCGCAGGATGGGATTCTGGTCGTCGTAGCGCGGCTCGCTGGTCTTCAAGTGCGTGGAAAGAATCACGTCGCCTTGCGTGAGGCGCGGGCCGGAACCGGGTGGAAGCGCGTTGGTCCGCAGCCACGTCGTCACCCCGGCCCACGGCGGGCCGGGCACGAAGAAATGGCCCTCGTGCAGAAAGCCGAAAAACTCGTCGAAGCCGCGTCGCTGCGGATGGAACGCCTCTGTCGCGCCGAGGTGCCACTTGCCGATGCAGCCGGTGGCGTAGCCGCGCGCCTTGAGGTGGTCGGCAAGGGTCTTCTCCGTGAGCGGCAGGCCGATGGCGGGGTCGAGGTTCTGCCGCCCGACGACGTTCAGCTCGTGCCCGAAGCGCGTCTGGTTCCGTCCCGTGAGCAGCCCCGCCCGCGACGGCGTGCAGAACGACGCCGTGACGTAGCCCGCCGTGCAGCGCACGCCATTGCGCGCGAGCGAGTCAAGGTGCGGCGTGGGAATGTCCTTCGCGCCCTGGCAGCCGAGTTCCGCGTAGCCGAGGTCATCGGCGAGGATGAGAAGGATGTTCGGTGGGCGCGAGGCGGCGAGAGCTTGGCCGCAAAAAACGCAACAGAACGTGGAGAGAAACAGCCACACGACCACGCGATGAGAGTGAAATGGCGATCTGGTGCGAATCATCGTCCTGGTGAATTGAAGCGCCCCGCCACGGCTTCCCGTTTGCGATGGGGCACCAGCTCCGGGGCGTCGGGGGGATTGAACGGTCTCGATGTGCAGCGTCGCCATGGACGGATTAGAGCGGGCGGGGAGGACAATGAAAAGCCGGGCGTTCCGCGCGGCAGCAGTTGAAGATCGGTGTGGCGCGCGCCATCATCGGGTGCATGAGCGCGTTCCCGGTCAGCCTCGAGAAGGAAACTCAACTCGCCCAACGCATGGCCGCGCTGGGCGTGCGCGAGGGCGACATTGAGGAATCCTTCGTGCGCTCCGGCGGCCACGGCGGACAGAACGTGAACAAGACTTCCACGTGCGTGATGCTGGTCCACATCCCGACGGGCATCCAGGTCAAGTGCCAGGAGACTCGTCACCAGGGACTCAACCGCGACATCGCGCGTCGTCTGCTGCTCGACAAGATTGCGGCAACGCGACACGCGAAGCTCACCGCCGAGCGGGACCAACGGGAGAAGCTCCGCCGCCAGAAGCGCAAGCGCTCCAAGGGGGCCAAGAACCGGATGCTGGCGGACAAGTCGCATCATGCGGGGAAGAAGGCCGCGCGTCGTCCGGTCGCGATGGAGTAGCCGCCGGAGTGGGGCTGCTCCTCATGCTCGTAATCCTGATCCTAATCCTGCTCCCGTTTCCCGAGCTGGAGCAGGATTAGGATCAGGATTACGAGCAAGAGCAGACGCCAACTCGCTTGCAACGACCGGGATGCTCCCAGTCTCGGCAGCCGCGCTACAGCCACAAAGGCCATCTTGCCAAACCCGTTCGGATCGCGTTTCTTTGCCGGGTAACTCAGCCCAACCGCGCGCCATGCTCACACTCCACGGCCAGCCAGTTCGCCACTGCGATGGACTCGCGCGCCGGGGCTTCCTCACGGCGGGGTTGCTGGGTCTCGGCGGGTTGAGCCTGGCTGAGTTGCTGCGCCTCGAAGCGCGCGCGGGCGTCCGCTCCTCGCGCAAGGCTGTCATCCTCCTGCATCTCGACGGCGGCCCGCCGCAGATGGACTTGATTGACCCCAAGCCCGACGCGCCCAGCGAGATTCGCGGCGAGTTCAAGTCGCTGCCCACAAAGATCCCCGGTCTGCATCTGACCGAGTTGATGCCGCAAGTTGCGGCGCACGCGGACCGCTTCGTCTTCCTGCGGTCGCTCGTCGGCGCGGACGGCCAGCACGATGCGTTTCAATGCCAGTCAGGTTTCACGGCCAAGGAGCTTGCTCCCATCGGCGGACACCCGGCGTTGGGCAGCGTTGTCACGAAGCTGCTCGGCCGCCCGCAGGATTCCGCGCCCAGCTTCGTGGACCTCATGCAAGGCCGGCCGCTGGTCCGCAACAGCGCGCGTCCCGGCTTCCTCGGCCCCGCCTGCTCGCCGTTCCGGCCGGACCTCTCGCATCTTTTCGAGCGGCAGTTGGAGCCGGGCATGCTGACCGAGCTCTCCCGTCAACGCGCGGGCCACACGTTGCAGCTCGAACTCACCGAGGGATTGTCCGCCGGCCGGCTGGAGAACCGCGTGGAGTTGCTCGCGCAGTTCGACCGCCTGCGTCGCGACCTCGACAGCAGCGGGGCGATGAACGCGCTCGACCAGTTCAACCAGCAGGCCGTGGGCATCCTCACCTCCGGCAAGTTCGCAGCCGCGCTGGACCTCGCGAAGGAAGACCCGCGCGCCATCGAGCGCTACACGCCTCGGATGGCCGGGCCGCCCGCGCGCGATTACACGACCGAGGGGCCGAAGGCTTTGCAGAAACTTCTGCTGGCACGCCGGCTGGTCGAGGCGGGCGTGCGGTGTGTGAGTGTGTCGCTCAGTGACTTCGACACGCACTCAAACAACTTCGGCCGGATGCGCCATCTCGGGCCGTTGCTGGACCACGGATTGCACACGCTGGTCGAGGACTTGCGCGAGCGCGGCCTGCTCGACGACGTGCTCGTGCTGGCGTGGGGCGAGTTCGGCCGGACGCCCAAGGTGAACCGCAGCGCCGGGCGCGACCACTGGCCGCGCGTGAGCATGGGCATGATGGCTGGCGGCGGATTGAAGACGGGGCAAGTCATTGGCGAGACGGACAAGTGGGCGGCGGAAGCCACAGCCCGGCCGGTCCATTATCAGGACGTGATCGCCACGATCTATCACCACCTCGGCCTCGACCCGCACCAGGCCACGCTCACGGACATCACCGGACGGCCGCAGCATCTGGTGAGCACGGGGCAGGTCATCAGCGAGATCGTCTAGCTGCGCCATGACGCCTTCTCCCGCCTCCGATCATTTCACCCGACGCGGCTTCGT
Organism: Limisphaerales bacterium; assembly: GCA_040081795.1. GTDB lineage: Bacteria > Verrucomicrobiota > Verrucomicrobiia > Limisphaerales > SXTU01 > SXTU01. Next base: position 9,693 of record JBEBFV010000044.1, read on the forward strand.
GCGCGCTGGTTCCGCACTGGCCGCGTCTGCAGCGGTCGCCGGGATTTCCGGCTCGACGCAAGCGGCGGACGCACCTGCGCCATCGAAGCCCGCCGCGCCTCGTCCCTTCCTCACGCCCGCCGACAAGTTCCGCGACGTGTCCCGGGGCAAGCCCATTCCTCACTCGCTCAAGGGCGACGCGCTCGTGCAGGCCCGCCTCACGCCGGAGACTTGGCGGCTGGAGATCACCGCTGACACGACGCCGAATCCGGCGATCAAGGACCAGGCCGGCATCAGCGCGCCGCTCACTCTCGCGGACGGCACTGCGCTGGACCTGCCCGCGTTGCTGAAGCTGGGCGAGAAGCACGGGGTGAAATTCCTAAAGGCCATGCAGTGCCTGAACATTCCCACGCCGTTAGGCCAGGGGCTGTGGGAGGGCGTTCCGTTGCGCGACGTGCTTCGGCTCTGCGGCCAGTTGCGCAACGTCCGCCGCATCTACTACTGGGGCTTCCACAACAACGACCCGAAGCAGCTCTTCCAGTCCTCGGTCAGCTACTCGCAGGCGATGGAGACGGCACCGGGCGAGCTGCCCGCCTTCCTCGCCTATCGGCTCAACGGCGAGCCTATCCCGCTGGTGCGCGGTGGTCCCGTGCGCATGGTCATCCCGTGGGCGCACGGCTTCAAATCCATCAAGTGGCTCCAGCGCATCGTCGTCACCAACGACTACAAGGCCAACGACACTTACGCCGAACAGAACAACGATCCTGAAGCGCCCCTGAAGACAGCGGCGTATCTGGACACGCTCCCCGCGAAAATTCCCGCCGGTCAGCCGGTGCATGTCGGCGGCCTCGTCATCTCCGGTTTGTCGGGGTTGAAGCGCGTCGAGTATTCGCTGACCCGTGGCGACGCGAAGGCCGACGCCGCCGAACAATGGACGGAGTCGCAGCTTGAAGCCCCGCCCTCCGACTGGCGCAGCGTGCTCCCCGCCGGTGTGTCCGCGCGCCAAATCCTCGGCTTCAATCCGCAGACCGGCCAGCCCGCGACATGGCCGTTGCGCTACAGCATGATCTCCTGGTCAGCCGCGCTCGCGGGACTCGCCCCCGGCAAGTATTCTGTGCGCGCCCGCGCCGTGGACCTGAACGGCTTCGCGCAGCCGGAACCGCGTCCTATCCAGAAGGCCGGAAGAAACTCGCTTGATGCCCGTGAGTTCGAGGTGGTGTAGGAACGATGCCGCGATCTCACCAGGGCCGGCGGGACTTGGCCTGCGTGCCCCGCGCATCCCGGCCGCTCACTTCCCGGTTGCTCGCTTGAGGGCGTTCGATCTGCGGCAGTGCGCCCGGTGATCCTTCGTCTTCGCCGGCCGTTTCCTCCGTCTGAAGCCCGGCCATCGCCTCGTCAATCACCGCGAGCAGCTCCCGCCGTCCATGCTTCGCCACTGCGGAACAGGTGAAAATCTCCGGCAGCGTTTCGCACCACTCCGAGATGCGCTCAGAGAAGGCCGCGATGTTCGCCTTGACCTCGGGCGGCTTCGCCTTGTCGGTCTTGGTGAAGACGAGGACGAACGGGATGGAGTTGTCGGCGAGCCATTCCACGAACTCCAAGTCCATCGTTTGCGGAGGCAGGCTGGAGTCAACCAGTGCGAAGACCAGGCAGAGGTTTGGGCGGTTGCACAGGTAATGGGCCACGGCCTGGTTGAACTTTGCCTTGTCCTGACGCGCCACGTGCGCCCACCCGTAGCCCGGCAGGTCCACCAGCCGCCACGTCTTGTTCATGATGAACATGTTGATGAGCTTCGTGAACCCCGGCGTGGCGGAAACGCGGGCCAGGCCCTGCTTGCCGGCGATGATGTTGAGCAGGGAGGACTTGCCGACGTTGGACCGCCCGATGAATGCGAACTCCGGCAGCGACTCGTCAGGACATGAGTCCAGGTCCGGGGCGCTGTGGAAAAATATGGCTGATGTGATGTCCATAGTCAGAAACGGGCAGCGGAGTGTCGCAGCAAATCACCTTTGCTGAAACATCTATTCTCGGAAAACTGCCACCGATTGCCGTGTTCCGCCCAACTCCCGTTGGCAGCCCTCAGCGTTGCAGGTCGAACCCGAACAACCGCGCGTTCCGCAAGGTGAACTCCAGACGCACGGTCTGGCCGCGCAGAACCGACAGCGGGCATTTCCATCGCAGGTGCACGGCCACGGCATCGGCACTGACCGGCTCGCAGTCTGCCAGCGCGAAACCAGGGAGCGGCTTGCCGTCGGCACCGAGCAATTGGGCACGCACCGTTCCACCGAGGGCGTCCACGTTCAACGTCATCGCGTCGCCATCCAGGATCACCAGGGGTGTGCGCAGGGTTCCCGGCTGGGCGCCGGCGGCGCGGCTGACGTAGCGGTCGCACGGCATCCGCAGCAGGCCGATCTGCCGCTCGGTCTCGCGCTCGACCTTGTGCCCGCGAGCGTAGCCGCCGTAGTAAATGGAAAGCTCGTCCCCGACGAGAAGCTGGCAATCGCCCCACGCCATCGCGTGGTCCCAGCTTCCCTTCTCGGGGTTTCGGTCGAAGAACGGCTGGCGCTCGCGCTGCCAGTTCTCGCCGTCGCGTGTCCACGCCAGCACCGTGTAGCCGATGCCTTGCCGGGGCCCATCCGGGTCGCACGGCAGATCGTCCCGCAGCACCTTGAGCAACCCGATCAGGAGACCACCACGCGCCACCACGCCGCCGACGCTGTAGAACTCGGTGATGCCCTCGTCCTGGGCGTCGGGTTTGAAAATCCGGCGCGGCGGCTCCCACTTCACCCCGTCGGCACTGACGCTCTGCCCGACACAACGACGAAACCCTTCCGGTGCGTTGGGTGTGCTGCCCTTGTAACCGTCCTCCTTGGTGGACGCCATTCCGAAGACCGCGAGGTAGCGGTTGCGGATCGGGTCGCGGGCCAGCGAGCTGATGTCGCTCGTGCCGGTCAGCACCGGTCGCGGCTGGTCCGCCTTCCAATGCACGCCGTCGGCCGAGTGCGCCAGCCACAGGCCGCTCGTCCACCACAGGAAGCGGTAGCGAAACTCGGGGGACTTCGCGTCCGGCCCCTCATCAATCACGCTGGCCCCGAAGATGATCTGCGCCGGGTCGGCGAGAACCTGATGCGGCCGGAGCCAGCGGATGCCGTCATCGGATTCCATGCGGGCGAGGTGCGATCCCTTGCCTTTGGTGAAGGCGTCATACCATATGGCGAAGCGATGGGTCTTGGGATCTCGGACGACGGAGACGTAGGGCTGCCAGTTATTGTCCTCCTTGCCGGTGACCACAGGATGAGCAATATCCCGCTTGGGCGAATTCACCATCCGCGTGATCTGGCTGCTCTGCTCGATCAGAAAGTCATCCACGAAAAGGTGCGGCCCTGGTCGCAGCACGGGAGGAAGGCGGTCTGCTGCGACGCAGGCGAACGCCCCAAGCAGCAGCAGGCCAAGGGAAAGGAGGTGTCGGCGGTTCATGGCTGGCGCGCAGCGCACGGGACTGAGGCGGAGTTGCCGACGGGCAGTTCCATTTTGAAGGCTCCTTGGTTCAGGGAGGAATTGCTTTCGCGGCGCTTCATTCGATGTGACCAGACCTCATCCGGCCGGAATTGCCAAGCCGCTTCAACCGCAAGAGCGGCTCCCGACCGGGGTTGAACCGGCAGTCCCGTTCCGGCATGGTCAACTCCGATGAACCCGCTCCGCTTGAACCTCAGCATCCGCGCTCTCACCATCGCGCTCGCGCTGGCCCCGTTGTCCTCGCTGCACGCCGCTGAACAGCCGAAGCCCGCGACCAAGCAGAACGTCTTGTTCATCATCTCCGACGACCTCACGGCGACGGCGCTCTCGTGCTACGGAAACTCAGTCTGCCGCACGCCGAACATTGACCGGCTCGCCACCCAGGGGACGCGCTTCACGCGGGCACTTTGCCAGGGAACTTACTGCGGGCCGTCACGCGCATCGTTCATGTCCGGCTATTACCCGCATGCGACTGGCGTGCTCGGCTACACCAGCCCGCGCCCGGCCATCGGCGACCGCGCGACGTGGGCGCAGCACTTCAAGAACTCCGGTTATTACACAGCGCGCGTCAGCAAGATTTACCACATGGGCGTGCCCGGCGGCATCGAGGAGGGCGGCGACCCGGAGAAAACGAACAACGGCGACGGTGCGGACGACCCGGCGTCGTGGACGGAGAAGTTCAACAGCCCCGGCCCGGAGTGGAAGGCTGCGGGCGTCGGCGAAACACTGGAGGGCAATCCCGAGGGCAAGCGCCCGGTCGTGGGCGGCAACACCTTCGTCGTGGTGGAGGCTGAGGGCGACGACCTCGCCCACTCTGATGGCCGGACGGCGGCGAAGGCAGTGGAATTGATTCAACAACACGCGGGCAAGCCGTTCTTCCTCGCGGTCGGCTTCGTGCGCCCGCACGTGCCGTTTGTCGCGCCGAAGAAGTATTTCGAGCCGTTCCTGCCTTACGACAAGCTGCCGCTCCCGCCCAAGATCCCGGGCGACTGGGACGACATCCCCACGGCCGGCATCAACTACAAGACCAGCGTGAACATGAAGATGGATGTCCGCCGACAGCAGAAGGCGGTCGGTGGCTACTACGCGTCCGTCGCCTACATGGACGCGCAGGTGGGCAAGGTGCTGGACGCCCTTGAGAAATCCGGGCAGGCCGGCAACACCATCGTCATCTTCACGAGCGACCACGGCTATCATCTCGGCGAGCACGACTTCTGGGCCAAGGTCAGCCTGCGCGACGAGTCCGCGATGGTGCCGCTCATCATCCGCGTGCCCGGCAAGAAACCCGCCGTGAGCCACTCGCTCACCGAGTTGCTCGATCTCTACCCGACTGTCGCCAGCCTGTGCGGTCTCGCCGTCCCCGCACGGCTGCAAGGGAAGAACATCTCGCGGATGCTCGACGACCCGTCGCATCAGGTGCGCGACGCGGCCTTCAGCGTCGCGCCGTCCAGCAAGGGCTTCCTGCTGCGCGAGGACAAGTGGGCCTACCTTCAATATGCCGAGGACGCGTCGCAAGGCATCGAGCTGTTCGACATGGTCAAAGACCCGAGGCAATACGCCAACCTCGCCGGGAAGCCCGAGTTCGCCCCGGTGGTGGAAGGCTTCAAAGCGAAGCTCGCCGCCAAGCTCCGCACCGTGCGCGCCAACGACCTTGGGCGGAATTGAACTGGCCGTTTCCCATCCGTTCGTTCAACACTCGACCATGAACCGCCGCCAATTCCTCCGCCAATCCACAACCGCCGCCGGCATCGCCGCGCTGGGTTTCCCCGCCATCCTGCGCAGCGCCTCGCCCAACTCCTTGCTCCAGGTCGCCTGCATCGGCGTGGGCGGCATGGGCGGAAACACGATGAAGAGCGTCGCCAGCCATCCAAAGGTCAAGATCGTCGCGCTCTGTGACGTGGACGCGACCTATCTCGATCAGGCGGCGAAGACCCACCCGGAGGCGTCCCGGCACAAGGACTGGCGCGAGCTGCTCGGCAGGCACGCGGGCAAGTTCGACGCCGTCACCATCGGCACGCCGGACCATATGCACGCCGCACCGGCCGTCACGGCGTTGCGCGCGAAGAAACATCTCTACCTGCAAAAGCCCATGGCCACCACGCTGCACGAGTGCCGCGTCATCACACAGGAGGCGGTCAAGGCCGGTGTCGTCACGCAGCTCGGCAACCAAGGACGCTCCACCGTCGAGAGCCGCATGGCCGTCGAGCTCATCCGCCGTGGCGCCATCGGCAAGATCAAGGAAGTCCTCCTCTGGGAAAACAAGCCGCTCAACTGGTGGCCGAAGAACACCGAGCTGCGCGCGCAAGGCGATGCGATCCCGGCGGGCTTCGATTGGGACCTCTGGCTTGGCGTGCGCGAGCCGCGTCCGTATCTGGCCGACACCTATCATCCCAAGACCTGGCGCGCGTGGCTCGACTTCGGCTGCGGCGAGATGGGCGACATGGGCTGCCACCACTTCGACAGCAGCTTCGACGCGCTCAAGCTTTCCGCGCCGTTGCGCGTGCGCCAGACCACGCCCGGCAGCAGCGGGCCGACTTGGGGGCAGAAGCGCGTCGTGGAGATGATCTTCCCCGGTAGTGACATCACCGTCGGCAAGACCGTGCAGCTCACCTGGCACGACGGCGGCATCGAGCCGGACCGCAGCAAGATCAAACTGCCCAAGGGCGTGGACAAGCTGCCCGAGTCCGCGACCTGCTGGGTCGGCGAGCACGGCGCGATCTACAAAAACTATCGCGGTGGCAAACCCATCGTGCTGCCCGAGGAGAGTTTTCCCGCCGAGAAATATCCCACCGGCCTCAAGCCGCAGAACCACTACCACGACTGGGTGGACGCCATCCTTGAAGGACGCAAGGCGTGCGATGAGTTCACGCACGGCGGCCCGCTCACCGAGACCGTTCTCGTCGGTGCGATCGCGGACCGCTTCGCTGGCGAGTGGTTGGACTGGGATCGCAAGGCGCTCAAGTTCACGAGCAACGCAAAGGCCACCACGCTCGTCCGCCGCGCCTATCGCGACGGCTGGCAGGTGCCGGGCCTGGGCTGACCAGTTGGAGAATCACGGCAACGGGAAAACAAGCCTCGCCCCAGGAGGGCGCGTGAGAAGTGGTGGGCTGGGCGGGACTCGAACCCGCGACCAATGCCTTAAAAGGGCACTGCTCTACCAACTGAGCTACCAGCCCGCCGAAGATACCCCGCCCGGTCGAATGCGGGCGGGAACCTAATCAGCGGTTCATGCACCGCGCAAGTCCATTTCCGCGCCAAACGGGCAGCGGGACTGTTCAACGCCGTGCCTTCGTGCTTCACTCGCTCGTCTCATGCGGAAGCTGGTTCATCTCATTCCGAAGCCGGTTCTCTTCGGCCTGCTCGGCGCGCTGGGTTGCGTGCTGGGCTGGGCGGCGGGCGAGCCGTTGCTCAAGGTCATCAAGCCGCCCGTGCCCAAGGCCGGCGAGGAGCCGAAGGGCCAGCCCACCGCGCCCGTGCTCGTCTTCAGCAACGAGCTGCAAAAGCGCCTGCAACGCGAGGAGGCCAAGACCGGCGACGTGCAGATTTCGCTGATGTGGGACAACTTCAACGACCTCGACCTGCACTGCGTGGACCCGACGGGTGAACGAATCTTCTACGGCCACAAGACCTCGGCCTCGCGCGGCGAACTGGACGTGGACATGAACGCCCGCACGCCCTACTCCGCCCAGCCAGTCGAGAACATCTACTGGCCCACCAACGGCGCGCCGGAGGGCAACTACCAGATTTTCGTCAACCACTACTCGCTGCACGCACCCGTCAACGAGACGCCCTACACCATCGCCATCAAGCAGGGCGGCAAGGCGCAGGAGTTTCGCGGCACCATCCGCCACGGTCAGACCAACGTCGTGGCGGACTTCGTTGTGAAGAAGGGCCCGCCCGCCGCCGACCTCGCGAGGCTCAACCAGCGCCAGCCGCCCGCGATCAAGACCACGCTCGTCATCGGCCTGTGGACTTCACTGCTGGCCGTGGGCATGGCCGCGCTCATCGTGGCGACGCAAAACTTCCTGCTCCATCGTGCCCTGTTCAGCGTGAAGGAAGCCGCGCTCGTGCTTGGCGGCGGCGTTCTGGCTGGCCTCATCTCCGGCGCGGTAAGCCAGCACCTCTTCGCGCTCGGCGCGAACAGCCTGGCCGCGCAACTCAGCGAGACCGACGCCGAGCGCGTGCTACCGCTCATCATCAAGTCCGGGCAGGTCGTGGGCTGGTCGCTGCTCGGCGCGCTGCTGGGCTTCGGCCTCGCGTTCTTCATCCCGAACCTGCCGAAGTTCCGCGCGGGCTTGGCGGGTTTGGTCGGCGGTGGCCTGGGCGCGGCAGCCTTCCTCTTCGCGCTCGCCAAGTCCGGCGCGTCCGGCGACGCCTCAGCGCGGTTGGTCGGCGCGGCGATTCTCGGCCTGACCATCGGCCTCGTCGTCGCGCTCGTGGAGCGGCTCGCGCGCGAGGCGGCGCTCATTGTCCACTGGCACGAGAACGAGCGCACAGTCATCAACCTCGGTGCGGAGCCGGTCATCCTCGGCAGCTCGCCGGAGGCGCACCTCTACCTGCCCAAGCACAAAGGCTTCCCGCCCATCACCGCCATCGTGACCTTCTGCGACGGACGCGTGCAGATGGAGAACAAGCTCTCCAACTCCACGCACACGTTGGCTGGCGGCAACAAGCTCCAGATCGGCGACCTGTGGATAGAGATTCAGACGGACACGAAGTGAGCGTGTCCACGTTGGGCCGACTGTCTCGGTGATTTGCCGTATCGTCGGGGGACGCAGACAGCCTAGACTTCCAGCGACTTCCACCCATGCGCGCGCTCCTTCACAGGCTGCCCAAGCCCCTGCTTTTCGCCCTGCTCGGCGGACTGGGCTGCGCGGTCGGCTGGCTGCCGGGTGAGTTCCTGCTTTCAGTGCTGCGGCCCCCGGCGAAGCTGGCTGCGTCCTCGGCTGACCTCGCGTCCGCGCCAGCCCCGTTGGTCGTCGCCAAGGTCGCAGAACCGGTCCCCGAGCCGCCGCCCTTCAACCCGCAGCTCACTGCACGCCTGAAACGCGAAGAAGCCAAGACCGGCGACGTGCAGATCTCGCTGATGTGGGACAACCTCAGCGACCTGGACCTGCATTGCATCGGCCCTGATGGCGAGCGCATTTTTCACAATCACCGGCGCTCCACATCCGGCGGCGAACTGGACGTGGACATGAACTCCCGCTACACGGGCCGGAGCGAGGTCGTGCTGGTGCTCGATTGCTCCGGCAGCATGACGGGCCGGCGCATGGAGGAGACGAAAAGCGCGGCGGCAGACCTGACTCAGCGGCTGCCTCACGGAATGCCCCTGGCCGTCATTGGATTTCACACCACCGCCACCAACCGGCTTTCCTTCACGAACGACACACTGACAGTCGTGCGCTTCATCGAATCGCTGCGCGCGCAAGGCGGCACGCGGATGGACCTCGGACTCGTGGCAGCCCAGGAGGAATTCGCTCGTGCGGACAAGCGGCGGGGCACGACCGGCACCAACACCACGAACGCGCCTTTGCGCAGCGTGCTGCTGTTCACGGATGGCGTCCCGAACAAGGGCACCGAGGACGCGACGGTGGGCGCGGCCCGCCAGCTTCGCCAGGCCGGAGTGAAAGTCATCGCCGTCGGCACTGGCGACGCCCGGCTGGATTTTCTCACCAGTCTTACCGAGTCCACGAACCAGGTCTTCATTGCCACCGATGGCAGCCTCGCCCGCGCGTTCTCAGCGGCGGAAAATCTTCTGAAAAGCCCGGACTGGAACCGCGCGCAGCCCGCCCGCGCCACATCCGCCCTCCGAGTGGAGCACACCGTGATGCTGGCGTTGGACGCGTGGGCGGGGCCGCTGTTGGTCACGACCAACGTGGTGTTGCGGAACAACGTCCGCGTCCCCAATGCCGTCCGCACCAACCTGCACTTCCTGCCTCCGGCGGCGCGCTTGTTCCTGCCCGGTGTGCGTCTTGGATTTGTGGGCGGCGGCGCGCCAGAACTGGTCTTGCCCCCGCCCAACGACATCGGTGCGTTCACCAACTTGCTGGCGACGAACATGACGCGGGTGCCAGACGACGGGGCAGCGGGGCAAATCATGGTGGAAACGCTTCGCACCGCAATCGCCGCGCTGACCAATTCCCTCGGCGGCTGGCCCGCCACCGCGCGCGCCACGGACACCAACGCCGTGGCGATGGGCACGGTGGCCTACCTGCTGGGCCGCACATTGCCAGTGGACGCGCATGGGCGGTTCCTGGCTGAACTGGAACGGGCCAGACGTGGCGGGGTGAATGTGCTTCTGCTGGAGGCTTACAATTCAGGTTTCCTGCCCCAGTCCTTTGCTGACGCCAGCCGGGGAGTCATCAATCGCGCTGGCCTTGCACCCCTGCCGGTGCCCGCCGGCACCGGCAAATTCAATCCGGCGACCACGTCGGGGCCAAACGTCTCGTCGCTGCTGCGTCAGCTTGGCGAACGCTTCGCCACCTTGGAGTTTGCCCACCTGCAAGGATTGCGTCCGTCGCCTTCGCGCATCTCCAATGAGCCGGTGGAAAACATCTTCTGGCCCAAAGGACAGGCTCCCGCCGGCAACTACCTTGTCGAGGTCGTCCACTTCGGCGCGCACGCCAGCCCGGAGCCAACGTCCTTCTTCGTCGGCCTCATGCTGAATGGGCAGGTCCATGAGTTCAAAGGTCACATCGCGCCGGGCCAGACTAACCGCGTGCATGAGTTCAAACTGCGGTCTGCTGCTGACCTCGCCCGGGAGCAACAGGCGAAAGACGCGGCGACCCGCGCCGAGCGGCGGACAGAACTGGTGCGCGTCCGGACACCTGCTGCCGCGCCCGAGCGCTCACAACCCGGGCTTGGGCGGAATCTCATCGCGGTGGGCGCGTGGACGGCGGCGACGGCCACCGGACTGGCCGCGTTGCTGACCCTGGGTCAATCGGTGCTGCTGCGCTCCCGATGGCTCGCAACGCGACGGAACTGGGCGGTCGTCGCTGGTGCGCTGGGCGCAGGCCTGCTCTCCGGCACGGTGAGCCAGGGCGGCTTTGCCATGTTCGCCTCCAGCGCGTCCAGCCTGGGCGCTGGCGCCACCGAGTTGCTGCAATTCGGCCAGATCATCGGCTGGGCAACGCTCGGCGCGCTGCTCGGACTCGGACTCGCCTTCGCCGTGCCAAATCTTCCAGGCCCCCGTGCCGCGCTGGCTGGCGCGTGCGGCGGAGTGCTGGGGGCGATTGCGTTTCTCGCGCTTACCGGATGGGTGGGCGAAACCTTGGGCCGGTTGCTCGGCGCAGTTGTGCTCGGTGCGGCGATTGGTCTCGTGGTCGCGCTTGTGGAGCGGCTGGCGCGCGAGGCGGCGCTCATCGTCCACTGGCATGAGAACGAGCGCACGGTCATCAACCTCGGCGCCGAGCCGGTCATCCTCGGCAGCTCGCCGGAGGCACACCTGTATTTGCCGAAGCACAAAGGCTTCCCGCCCATCACCGCCATCGTGACCTTCTGCAACGGACGCGTGCAGATGGAGAACAAGCTCTCGAACTCGACGCACACGTTGGCCGGCGGCAACAAGCTCCAGATCGGCGACCTTTGGATCGAGATTCAGACGGACACGAAGTGAGGCCGGAGAGTGATTATACCAATTCCTATTAGGTTTCGGTAGAATGGGTCAAGCAGTAGCGTTTGCTTGATCGTGGAGCCAGTGATGAACGAGCGACAAGGCCCGCGCCGG
>JBEBFV010000045.1:0-20868 GCA_040081795.1 Limisphaerales bacterium
CCGAAGCCCCCGCTGCCCCTACCCCTGAGGAGGTGTTGGCCAAAACCAAGCGGGCACTCAATCTCGTTTGTGCGAGCTTGCCGCACCTGGCCGGATTGGCTCACCTCGCGCGATTGACCGTGGATGGTCGCGTGCGCACTGCCTCAGTATTCCTCTCAGGGCGGGTGCTGGTGAACCCTCAGTTCGCCACCCGGCTCAATCTCCAGGAACTGGCCTACGTCATGGCGCACGAATTGATGCACCTGGCCCTCAACACCCACGGGCGGGCGGGGCCGGCGGATCGCATGAAAGTCAACATCGCGCATGATTACATCATCAACGATACCCTGACCGAGGAGTTGGGCATGGATCCGCCCAGCCGGGGCTTGAAACTTCCCGGTGCTCGCCACCTGTCCTTGGAGGAGCTGCTGATGCGGGATCCCGAACTCTCTCGCGCCGGCGGCAGGAAGCCCAAGCCCAAGGCGGTCAAGAAAACCATGTCAACGACGTTGGCGGACGCGTTGGATTCCGTCGGCCTAGCGGGCACGCCGGATTTATCGGAATCGATGGAACCACCCGAGCCCGAACCCGAACCCGAGTGGGAGGACGGCGATGATGTGCTCACCTCAGACCTAGAGCGCGAATGGTTCGGCGACAGCAACCCGCTGACCGAGCAGGCCATTCGCAAGGCGGTCGAGGAAAGCGCCCGGGTAAGCCACGGGTTGAAAGTTTTGGAGCACGCCGTGCATTCCGGTGGTTTAGGACGAGGTGGGGCACCAACCACGTATGAAGTTTCCATCACCGCCTTGCAAAGTCTCTACCGCACTCCGTGGGAAACTGCACTTCAGCGCTGGCTCGACGGAAACGCGCCGGGGGAGCGAACTTACGCGCGGCCCTCACGGCGCGGGCAGTTCCCCGACCTGGTTTTGCCGGGGCGTCATCGGCAAGGCTGGATACTGCACTTAGTCGTGGACAGCAGTGGCTCCATGCACTCGGTCCTGCCCAAGGTGTTTGGAGCCATCCAGCACTTTTGTGAGAGTTCGCAAGTCGAGACCATCCACTTCCTCCAATGCGATGACATCATCCGGCGTGATGAGTTCCTCTCACCCCAGGAACTTGCCCACGTCGAGCAGGTGGGCGGCAACGACAACGCAGTCGCCGATGGCATGAGGTTGCTGGCGGAAGACACGGAGGTCCGCTCGGCAGTCGTCATCACCGATGGGCAGATTGATTATCCTCAGGAGCCAATGCCCTACGACGTGCTTTGGGTGCTGCCCTCGGCCAACCCCGGATTTGAGCCTAGCTACGGAACGGTCATCACGCTGACCGAAGACTAACTTTTTCAGTTCACCAAGCTATGGGACACGGAGCACATTGGCGCTGCCTGCTCGGCGGCAAAACCAGCACGGAGGACATGCTGCGCACCCTGCAAAAGCACGGGCGACCCGCCCCGATACGCAACCGGACAGCCGAGTGGCTGGACACCCAACCCGCCCGCGAGGAGACCATTTACGCGCATGAATTCCCAGACACGCCTCTGCGCTACTTGCATGTGCAAGTAACCGACAGTCTGGCGACGGAACCGGATGAATTCACCATTCCCCTTGAGCCCGTCGGGTTCTGGCCCCGGCTGGCCGCCCGCATCGGATGGCGAATGAAGCCCAAGCGAGTTTCCCGCGGGGTGTTGATGCAAAGTGACACAGCCACGCTCCTCTGGGGAACCGGACCCAAACAGGTCAAGCTCTACACCGCCTACCCTTACGCGGCGGAAGGGAGCATCGCGGCGGTGATATTGGATGAGATTCAGCCTTGGGGAAATCATGTGGAAGGCACCCTGGTGGGCACAGCGTCGAACGGCCAGACGATTGCCTTCTTCGATACCAAGTTTTGGCTGAATGCCGAACACTACCAGGTCGGCGAAGCCTACGTCTTCATGCTGGCTGCCATCGCTTACAATCTGGAATGTTGCAACGGCGAGACCGTCGAGATGAGCAACCAAGAAGCACTGGCCAACTACTACCGCTTCCGCAACGAAGACCCACCTCGCGATGCCGCAGGACTGCTTCCACCCGCCACACTCTCGACGCAAGACCTGACGGCGCTTCTTCCCGGCAGTGTCCCCGGCTACCCCGAGGACATGCGCGGACGTTGTCGTATCCAAAGCGTCTCCACCTTCCACGTCGAGAGCACACTGGTTTACCGCATCACGCCCGTGCCAGGAGAGGACCAACATCCGATGCCCGTCATTTACGCTGCCGAACACGTGCTGTCGGACGGCTACCAGCCAAAGGCGGGCGACAGCATCGGTGGCGGGCTTTGGATGCAGGGCTTCCTCCACCAGCCGCGGGAGTGGACTTCGATATGACAAATATAAATTATTACGAAGATGCATTCATCCATGCGATTACCGAGGGCGAGATGGATTTCACCGAGGGTGATTGGGTTCTTCAGTCAGCAGACTATCCGGCTAGTATGTGGACCATAAGGACGAGCCGAGAGGTTTTGAACATCTACAAATGTGAATATTACTGTAGTGCGGCTGATTACAGTCGTGCGGGTGAGGGGCTTACCTACTTGCGATACAACCACGATCAATACCGCGAAGCCATACTCCAAGCCAGGCTGTTCACCAAGCACCCCGCTGCAAACTACTTGAAAATAGCACTTCCTGCCTTCGACCATGAGTTGGTTGCTTTTGAAGAGTTGAGGCCGCTCGTTTCAGTCGAACACCGGCCTGAAATGCAGAGCGGTCACTGCGAGATTGCGCTGACGGCGCTGGCCTATCAAGTAGGGGAGCCAAGAACTCGCTCGGCTTTGAAGCCCGTTGGGGAGAACGGCGCGAACGTGAACGAATACGAGGCCGCCGGCACTGTGCAAGAAATCCTTTCGTGGGCAGAATTCAACGACAGATTGTTCCGGGCTTTGTCAGTCGCATATTGTTCCCCGAGCGGCTTGCCAATTGTCATTGTCACTCTCGTTCCATCTTCAATTTGCGAGGAACGCCTCGAGCTCATCTCCGTTGGCGATCGGCTTGGTTTCAGGTTCCAATTGCAAGCGTATCTCAAACGGGATCAGTCACTGCGACAGGCCTCGGTCTGCTAATCGTGAGTCGGTCCATGTGCGTCCAAGAGCGGCATCGGCACTACTTTGAAAAGCACGAGCCGGTCGAGATGCGGCCAGAGCAAGGCTGCGGGTGAACCGCCGGCTTGGGCTTGTCCGTCTTTTCGAAGATTCGAGCAATGGAAAGTCCACGGGAAGCTCCCGGTCTTGTGGGTGACGTATGGCTCCTCTGTTATCTCGATACCGAGCTCTTTCACGACGCCTCGAAAGTCGGTCTCACTCAGAGAGGTGAAATCCGAAAGTTTATTGCCATACGAGCCGAACCAATCGTTATTGAGGTCCGGTCCAGTTTCAATCGCCTGACGGGTCAACCGTTGCGAGTAAATCTCCGCTGCCACTGGCGAGGCAAAGGCCAACAACGGCGTGCCAGTTCCGTCGGTGCGATACGTGGGGTGCTCCCGCCACACGTCGTCGTTGTGACCATGGTAGTGCAGGTAACGCGTCTGGAACACAACATGCATCACGCCTTCTGAGGGAACGAGTTCTTCGTCCGCCACAGGCAATTCCAATTTCTCGAAGTGAAACTCTCCACCTGCGTAGGCCACGCCCTTCCCAATTCGGTGGCGGGCGATGCCTCTGTCGGCCTCGGTTTCGCTTTTGAAAAGTCCCACAATCTCCTCTGACATGGGGTCGAAGCCATCGTCGCCCCAAGAATAGCAGGAGTTCTTTTGCACTGCGACCAACGCCCCACGGTGGACGAGTTCGACAACCTCGGGGGCCATGTCTACCTCCACCTCCTTTAGGCCCACATCTGCACGGATTTCACTCAGAGTGCGCGGGCGGGATTTGGATTTCTCAGGGGTTTTCATGGCGTCGCACTGTCGGAACTGGCTTCCGGCTGCCCCTCGGCCGGCTCGGGTTCCCGTCGCGGGCCGATCATCCAAGGCTGGACCTTCATCTCGTGCAGCCAGTCGGTCAGTGAAGGGATGAAGCCCAAGTCCTCCACGACATGCTGCTCGGCAATGTCGCGGACGATGACCTCTCGCCCGTCCGAATTCACCAGCACCCGGCCAAAGATGGACTCGATCAGGTAGATGCCGAAGGCCGAGTGAAACACGCACCGGTGCGTCGCCTCGGCGTGGACGCTTTTGGTGGAGTCCATCCGCTCGTGAATTGCGATGTAGTCCTCCGCCTTGCCACCATAGCGGCGAGCGGAGGAGCGAGCGTGAATCAAGGCCTTCGCCATGGTCGTTGTGTGCTTTCGTGGTCCTGTATCCCGGCGTTGCAGTGCTGGCGACTTGTGTGCCAGAGCCGAGGCGAGGGCACAACGATGAAGTGGGCGCATTTGCGCGGCAGGATTGCCACGACCCATGTCAGCCAGTTTAATCGCTCGTAGGCAGTGTAGTGCTGGCGATGAACACCGAACCTCCCAACCCAACCGATCTGCATGGCGCTTACGACGCGGCACAGGCCGTCTGTGCCCGCGCTCTGGCCGAGAACCCGCTCCTCCAGTCCGCCGCCGGTCTGTGCCGGGACATCGCGCACCGCTTTCGCCGCCCGGCGGTGATGGTTGGCGGAGCGGTGCGTGATATTCTCATTGGCAACCCCGTGGCGGACGTGGATATCGCCACCGCGGTGGGGATTGAGGAGATTGCGGGCGGCTACCGGGACTCGTTTGGGATCGGGCAGAGCCAGCGTTTCGGGGTCACGATGGTGCGGTGGGGCGAACATCAGTTCGAGGTGGCGCAGTTTCGGAAAGATGGCAGCTACGGTGACTCGCGCCGGCCAGACTCGGTTTCGGCGGCAACGAGCTTCGCGGAGGATGCCGCGCGCCGGGATTTCACCATCAACGCCATGGCCCTCACGCCGGACGGCACACTGCTCGACCACTACGGTGGGTTGGCTGACCTCCGGGCGCGGGTTGTGCGGACCGTGGGTGCGCCGGAGGAGCGCTTCCGCGAGGACGGGCTGCGCGTGCTACGGGCGGCCCGCTTTGCCAGTCGGCTGGGCTTTGACCTCGACCCAGCAACGCTGCGTGCCATGCAGCAACTCACGGACGTGGTGCTGAAAGTTTCAGGCGAGCGCATCCGCGAGGAGTTCACGAAGAGTGCCACGTCGGGTAGGACACTCGCGCGGTTCGTGGAGCTGCTGGACGCCGCAGGGGTGCTGGCGAAGGTGTTGCCGGAGGTCAAAGCCCTGCAAGGTCTCCGCCACAGTCCGGTGCATCATCCCGAGGGCGGTGTTTGGGAGCATGTGCTGGCCGCGCTGAAAGCCTCTCGCACCGCAGACCCCATCGCCAATCTCGCCATCCTCTTCCACGACCTCGGCAAGGCGACGACCGGGGCGGAGAAGGACGGGCAGCCGACCTACCTGGGCCATGAGGCGGCGGGCATTCCCATCTTTGCCGACATCACGACGCGGCTGCGTTTCAGTGGCGAGGAGCGGGAAGCCATCGAGCTGGCCATCCACTCGCACATGCTGGGCCACCACTTTGACCAGTTGAGCGAGAAGACCGTCCTCAAGCTCCGGCAGCACCCGCACTGGGAGACGTTGCTGGCCACGTTCCACGCGGATGAAGCGGCGCGGGGGCATTTGTTTCAGCCCGAGCAGTTCGAGCGGAAGATGGCCCGCGCGGAGGAGCTGATCGCCAAGCTCGGCGCGAAGCGGGAGTTCGATGTCAAGATGCGTCGGCTGATCAATGGCACGATGATCCAGTCGTTGCTGCCCGGCGTGGACGGCAAGGAAATCGGACGGATCAAGAGCGCGGTGCAGGATGAAATTCTGGCCCGGCACTTCGCGATCAGCGCGGTGGATGTCGAAGCACTGGTTCTCAAGATGGGGAGAACGGAAGGCAGCCAGATGTAGAAACTACAACCCAGTGACTGAGCGGGCGTCAGGCCTGCCGCATCAGTCGGCAAACCCAGCCCCATCGCTACTGAGCTTCCGCACCCTCCAGCACACAGCGGAAACCGAACGTCTCGTGGCGATTGGTCGGGGAGATGTCCGTGCCGAAGCGATACGATGATAGCAGCCAATCAGGCTGGGAATAGCCCCACGAGCTACCACGCAACAGCGCGTATTTCTTGCCCTCGCCATACCATTCGTCCTCGCACCACTGCAAGGCGTTGCCTCCCATGTCGTGCAGACCCAGTGCATTCGCAGGAAAGGTGCCCACCGGGGATGTGAACTCGTAATCATCCACACGCAAGGCCTGATTGAAGTTTCCCACTCCCATTGGTGGTGGATACTGCTTACCCCAAGGATAGACCCCTTTTATGACCCCGTCCTTTTCTGCAGGTCCCCCACCCGGGGCCTCGTTCAATCCGACGGCCACACTCCACTCCCAGTCAGTCGGCAACCTGTAATTCTGTCCTTTGGTCAGCCTGCCTTCCTTCCGTTCTTTCGCCGTCAACCAGGCGCAAAACGCCAGCGCATCTTCCTTGCTCATATTCACCACCGGGTGGGTTGGCCCCTGCAATTGGAAAAAGCTCGGCCTTCTCCTTCCCCGTCCCGTGGCGCTCGCAAACGCTTCAAAGTCCTGCACCCGTGTATGCCACACACTGAAGAGCACACCCGCCCCCGCCACTGGCACAAACCGCATACCAAGGCTGTTCACGAAGGGGTTGGCTTTGGACGCATGCTTCAGGTCGTTTTCTGCTTCCCCGTGCGCGGACGGCCGGATCACGAAGGCCGTGCCCAGCACGGCCAAAGAGTTGAGGAACGACCGACGATTCATAAGCAACAAATTAGACAGCTTGCAGTGGCAACTTGGGTTAGGGTTTACCGGTTTCACACATGTTGGCAAGCCCCGGAGCGAATCCTGCGGGAAAGCCCCAACTGCAATACTCCTGTGCCATGTGCCTGTTACAGCCTGATCATTGCGGATGGAGGCGTAGGCGTGCGCTGACGGCAAATTTGTTGCGCGGGTTTTCCCGATCGTCATACCCGCCCCCCGAATCAATACACCCGGCTGGAGCTTCAGTTCGTCGCCAACACCGCTCCTCGCCAACACGGGTGTGCAGGTCCGGAAGAAACACGACGCTGTCCAAGTGAACTGCCAGCAATGTAGATTTCTTCCGTCAGTTACTGTAACAACGGTGGGGGCGTTGGGTATTGGGTGTGCCATTTATGGCCGCACTCAGACCCAAGCCCAGCACAACACAGAACCAATCTCCAAGTCATGAACCGCACCCTTGCCAGCCCTCCCCCTGCCGGTCCGCTGCTAACTCGATCGGACATTCTGGACCTTCGCGCGCTCGCCGGAAAGCTGGTGCACGGAGATGACGCCGTGTCCGCGCACCTGCGCGGGACGGTCTGCCAGGGCATCGCGGCGGAGCTGGCCGCAGCGCTGGCCGGGCAGTCACCGCAGGAACCGCTGGCGCAACGGCTGGTGGACAGTTTGAACGTGGCCCTGGTTGGGCCGAGCCTGGCGGAGGGAGGTCGCTTTGCGACGGTGGCACTGCGTCCGGACACGCGCACATTGCAGGCGCAACAACCGGAGGGGGCGGGTCTGGTGCTGCTGAACCGGATGCTGTTGCGGGACGCGTATCCGGGGGAGATCGCCACCTACGAGGAAGGCGCGTGCGAGGCCCTGGGTGGGGCGTCACCCGGGGCGGCGCGCCTGAGCCGGATCAACACGCGCTGGAGCCTGCTGCACGAGGCCAACCAGACGCTGACGCCAGATGACATCAAGGAGCCGACGACGTTCCTGCGCCGGATTGCGGAGGGAACGCGGCCGCTGGACCGGTATCTGTGCGGTGAGTTGGACGACTTGCTGAACCCGGACAAGACGAAGATACCGCAGCGCCAAGCGCTGGAGTTGCCGCTGGCGGAGCAGGCGCAGTGGCTTTGCGCGCTGTGTAACCAGCTCGTTGGAGCTAGGCCGTGGGCCGGCGAGGACATGCTGGCGGGAATCGAGCTGCGCCAGGAAACGCGCCGGCTGAAATCGAACACGGAGGCGGGAATGGCGACGGCCCGGCTGTGGCACCGGTATCTGCTTGAGGACGCCTATCCCGGCATGATGGTGGTGTATGAGGAGGAGCGGGCTTTGCGGGCCAGGCAGGTGTTCCTGGACCGCTACGACGGGGCGATCAAGACGATGTGCGTGGGCATGGCCGGCGGCCGGGCGGAGGCGGCGGAGGAAGCCTACCTGTCCGTGCGCTACAAGTTCCTGACCGGGCGGCTGGCGGGGGCCGCGCCCGCGAAGGGTTTTTTCCGGGATTACCTCAAGCAGACCGTGCGGCGCACGGTCCGCAACGCGGGCGCTGAGAACCGCAATCTGGTCAGCCTGCCCCCCACGACCACCGAGGATGAGGGTGCCGGGATGGATGCTTTCCCTGATCCCGGACAGTCGGAGGAAGTCCTCATGCGCAAGCTGGACGCCGAGCTGACCCAGAAGATGATCTCCAAAGCATGGGAGCAATTGCAGGCTCGCCACCCACTGACCAAGCCCGGGCAGATGTTACTGACGATCCTGCGGGATCTTTCGGCGAAAGCGGCAGGCAAGGAGTTGCAGATGACCGACGAAGACTTACGGAAGGTGCTCATCGCGCGGCTGGGCACCAGTCTCAGCCCGGAGGCCTTTCGGGGTGTCAAGAAGGGTCTGGCCAAAAACAACTACCTGTTCTTGCGCATCCTGCGGGATTTCGAGGCGAAGGCGGCGGCGAAGGGGCAACCGGTGACCGACGAGGATCTGCGGGAGGAGGTCAACGGGCGGTTGGGCACCAGTCTCAGCCCGGAAGCGTTCCGAGTGCGAAAACACCGCGCCAAGAAGGAACTGGGGAAGCTGATTCTGAATGAGTTTCGCGACAGCGCCGTGGCGCTCAACCCTGAAGACAAAGAGATCAAAGCGGCGCTGGAGGAAATCGGCTACTGGCAGCTCTGTAAGGAAGTCTGGGAGGAGTGGATCAACGGGTCGGAGGAAGAGGAAGAGGATCCCGAAGCTGGCGAGGAGGAGAAGTAAGCGGTCCCGGCCGGTGCCGGCCGGCCGGGTGAAAAGAAGGGCGGCCGTGATGATGCCGATGTCATCGGGCATCATCGCAATTGCCTGCTCACCCGCCGGAGCGGGGCGTGCTTCTCGGAGAGTCCGCGATCTCCAAACTCCCACGATTTCATCCCCGAACCCGTATCGGTAGGGCGCGCTGTCCTCTGCGCGCTGCTGAGCTGGAGGGGGCGTCGGAATGGCCGACCGCGGAGCGATGACACTCCGCGTTACCCAATTCACGGAAAGTGCAAGGAGCAGCGGCGTGTCACATTCAGCGGGCAGGCGCGTAGTGGAGGAGTGAAGAAAACCTGCAACCAGCGGCCGCCTGGACAGCTGGCGGCCATAGGTTGCGAAACGCACTGCATCCCCCGGCCAACCCATGAAACCCATTGCATTCCTGCTGCATCACCAAGCGTCCCGCTGCCTCGTCGAGCAACGGCAGCCTGACGGCCTTGCCGCTCGCTTTCCGTTGGTGAGCTGTGCCCGACGAGGGCAGCAGATGGCCGTGGTGCAAGGTTCGCTCTGGGCCGCAGCAGGAGAGTCTGCCGGCCAAGACTCGCCAGCGGCCCGCGTGTTGGATGCCTATCAGCGCGGAGGAATTGCGGCTCTGGCGGCGCTGGAGGGGGATTACGCGGTGGCGCTGGTGGATCTGGACACCCGGCGCATCATCGCCGGGCGCGACCCGCTGGGCGGCCATCCCCTCTTCTGGGCGCAGGGGCCGGACGGTTGGTTGGTCGGCTCCAGCGTGGCTTGGGTAGCCCGGTTGGCAGGCTGCGAGAGGTGCGACCCGGAATACTTCTACGAGTTCGTGGGGATGCCCAATGCGGGCTTGGCGGAACCGGACACGGGGCGAACGGCCGTTTCCGGCTGCACACGGGTGCGCCCGGGTGAGTGGTTGGAGTTCAGCCTTACCAACGACGTGGTGCGCAGCGCGGCCCGGTGGGACTGGCGCGGCTACATCGAGTCTGGATACCGCCCGGAAAGCGCGGCGGCAGCTGCAGCGTGCGTTGGTGAAGGCTTGCGCGGGGCAGTGGAACGCAGGTTGCACGGCAAAGTGGGCTGCCACTTTTCCGGCGGGATGGATTCAACCGGAGTCGCGCTGCTGGCGGCAGCAGAGTTGAAAGCGAAGGGGGGACGCCTGCGGGCGTTGGGCAAGACGTATCCCGGGCTGCGGCATCTGGGAATGGAGGCCGCGTTCATTGCGGAAGCGGCGACGGTGGCAGACAATGTGGATCTGCACCTGCTGCCCCAACGCGCCGAAGTGCGGCAGGATGCTGGTGCGGAATTGCCGCTGTTCGAGGAGCCATACGCGGGTCTGTGCCATGCAGCCGGAAACGAGCACTTCTACCAGCAAGCGCGCGAACTCGGGGTGGAAACTCTGCTCACGGGCGTGGGCGGGGTCCACCTCTTCGACGGCTCCACGAACGCGCTGATCGCCACCCATCTGCGGCATGGCCGGTGGCAGCGTGCCTATGCTCACGCCCAAGCGCTGGCCGCGCAGGGTGACGAATCGGCGTGGACGATCCTCCGGAGGGCGACGGTGGGACTGCTGCCGCAGAGCTGGCAATCCGGTGTTGGTGCCTGGCTGCGGGGAGGAAGCGCTTCATGGATGGAACTCACGGACCAGACCGTGCCCCCGTGGCTGCGTCTTCGGGCTGGCCAGCGCCGCCGACTGTTCCACGAGGCGCTGGGGCGAATGGCCTCCGCCGACAGGACGCTGGCCGACCGCGTCAACAGCGCTTCGCTGCGCCTCATCCGGCAGCAGGCGGGTGACGTTGTCAGGTGGTATGCGGCAGCCCGGCAGGGTATCGCGCTGACGCACCCCTTTTTCGACGTGAGGCTGATTCGGCTGGCGATGAATTGCCCATCCGACATGCGCTTGGCACCCGGCCGGCAGAAGCCCGTTTTGGGTTCGGTGCTCCAAGGCGTTCTTCCTGAGAGCCTCATCGCCAGACGCAGAAAGGGGCACTTTGGGGAATGGAGCGCGGCGCTACAGGCTGGCCGCCTGGCAGCGGATTTAGCCATGATTGAACGGACGGAAGTTCCCGACGACGTGCTGGACAAGTCGGTTCTCCGGCAGTGCGCCGAGTTGGCGGCGGCGGGCGTCTATCGGGATGTGTGCGCCTTGGACAAGCTCCGGCTCACCTTGGCATTTCTGCACTGGCATGAACGGCTTCCGGCCCTGCTCAGCGAACCACTCGATGCCGTGGTGGTAGGCAGCCTTGATGCGGTTCAATTGCCGCCCTCCCAGCGCCCCCTGCAACTGCCCTCATGAATGCCATTGCGCTAATTGTGAGGTTTCAGGGTGACATCGACGTCCGTCCACGCCTGCTCGCGATGCAGCGGGAGATGGAGTTTGCGCGGGGTGCCATGAAGGTATGGACCGGCCGCCGGGGCGGGTTGGCCGTGCAATCGTCGCACTCGGCGGCTGACGATGTTTCGGCCGACCACGGTGGAGCATCGAACGCTGTCGGCTCCACCATTGCCGCGGTGCAAGGCGTGCTCACAGAGATCGTCGCGGACGGTTCATCTGGCCAGAAAGGGCTGGATGCCAACGCGCTGCTAGCGGCCTTCGAGCAACTGGGCACGGAGTGCTTCTCCCGCTGCTTCGGCCATTTTGGTGCGGTGATCTGGAACCGATGGTCAGATGAGGTGGTCTTGGCCGTTGATCACGTCGCCCACCGACCTCTTTTCTACAGTGCCACCGACCGCGAGTTGGTCGTGGCCTCGCTTCCCCATGTCGTCGCACTCGGGAGGGCCGAAGGGTGCCGGGTGGATTTGGTCGAGCTGGGACGGCGGCTACTGCCCTGCTTTCCCCGGCCGGCAGCCACGCTGTTCGAGGGGGTCCGCCGGGTCGAACCGGGTTCCTTCGTCGTGATCTCCAGCAAGGGGGTGAAGCGCCGCCGATACTGGACGCCCGAGACAATCCCCGTGACGGACGCGGAAGTTTCCCAGACGGATCGGCTGGAGCAGTTTCGCGATCTTGTGCGGCGCGCGGTGGCCGGCTGCGGACAGCGGGAAGCGGGCGGCAAACTGGGGCTTTTGTTGAGTGGCGGTCTGGATTCCTCCGCCCTCGCGGCGGCGGCCGCAACTCACCCCGAAATCGGCCCGGCCCGGCTGGCCGCCACGGCCTGCTGGCCGAACCAAGTCACGCAGCGCGGCGACGATGCCCGCCTCGGCGCGCTTGTGGCTGAATCACTTCAGTTCCCGATTGTGCCAGTCTATGATGGCCCGGAGCCAAGCCAGGCTCTACATGGCTGGTTCCGAGGCACCGGCTCACTGCCGGGCGACGCGTTCTACGCATCGCGGGTGGCCATGTATTCGCTGCTTCGTGGCCAAGGGGCCGGCGTGGTCATGGACGGCGAGGGTGGTGAAACGGCCGCCACCTCCCATACCCGTGGCTGGCGCGCCGAACTGTTGCGGACCTTCCAATTCCGGGGCTTACTCCACGACTGCCGAGCCGCCCGGCGTGTAACCCGCGCCTCTTGGCGAGAACTGTTCGAGGATGCTTTCAAGCCGCTGGTCTCCGATCACGTGTTGAACTGGTTTGGAGTCCAGCGAGCCGCCGGCTCGTGGTCTCAATTCATCCAGCGCGCGGGCTTGCACCCGGATTATGCGCAGTTCCTGCTTCGCGCCGGGGTGGCGAAGGATTTGGAATCGGCGATTGTCTCACCCAGCTTCTGGTTTCCCCGGCCGCACCCATCGGTGCGGGCCAACGACCTTGAATCGCTCCGCTTGCTGCCGCCCGATCTCGGCCTCTCTGGCTTGGAATTCGGAGTGGATGTCGCCCACCCGCTGCTGGACCGACGTTTGATGGAGTGGGTCTGGGCGCAGCCATCCGCCGGTCGCGCGGGAGCAGGGATCGAGCGACGATTAGTGCGCAACGCCTACCGTGGCGTGCTTCCCACCGCTGTGCTGGATCGGCAAAGCAAGGGAGCCTTCTTCCCCGGTTATGAGCAGTGGGTGATGCGGCATTTCGGCGGCGGCCTGGAAAGCGAACCACTCATGGCCACGTCAACCGGCCGGGAGTTGTTCGCGCCCGTGGTTCCGCCTGCCGCAGGTTTGGACTCTGCGGTGCTTCGCGCGCACCACCATCACCGCCAGTGGATGACGCAGCAATTTATTGCTTGGGTGGTTGGCCTCAGGGCGCGCTGGCGGCCTGATAAAGCTGATCAAAACACCCCCCGGTTTCAAGAAGACCAAGTCAGTCCACTTTCAACGCGAACAGTGGGAGAGCCGTGAAGCACTCTTTACACTTGTTCGCGATGGAGACAGGTTACATCAAGTGAACCTAAGAGTTTGTCAGGAAAAAGTGTCACAATTTATTTCCTGACAGGACCTAACCATCATAGCAAATCAATAATATGAATAAGAAACAGAAAGCAGCTTTAGGAATTTCGCTCGCACTTTTCGCGCTCACTATCCTGTGTGCGCCGTGGGACGTAACCTACCAATATGACCTGGAAAGCCTCAATGAGAAAACATGGTCCTCCCAAAGGTTTAGTCCGGTTTGGGAAACCTGGAATAGGAACTACATCCAGAGGCGATTGAACGTCACTACGCTACTAATTGAGTGGGCTGCGATAGGAATCATTGGCGGCGGATTGGTTGTCCTGTTCAAGGAGAAGGAATGATCTGCACATTTAATCTGCGCATCGAGCATTAAATTTACTACATTCGATTAGCCGTGATTTTCAAAAATGCAAAGCCGCTTATGTGTACCCTCTTTCGCGTTTCGAGTCGCGCCGTTGGCGGCACAGCGGCCAAAAACCTGCCCTTTTGATGAACTACTTCTATTGCCTGGATGGTCAAAAAGTGCTCGGCCCGGTGGCGGAGGCGGAACTGCGGCAACTCGTCGCCGCCGGACGGCTGCAATGGACCACGCCGGTTTGCCCCGAGGAGAGCGAGACGTGGATTGCGGCGGGAGAACTGCTCCCCATCTTGTTCAGTGCCCGCCGTCCGCCTCCGCCGCGCACCACGGCGGGCGGCGCGGTGAGCAAAGCAGGCCCTGCGGCAGCGCGCGGCTACCGGTTCATGGGGCAGGAATGTTATCGAGCGGCGGAGCTGGCGGAGGCGTTGAACGGGAACTGGGCAGAGGCCAAGCGGCACTGGGAACGGGGTCTGGTGGTCGCTTGGGTGAAGGATGAGCTGCGAGACCAAGAACGGGTGGTGAAGCTCTTGGACCTGGCGGAAGAGAAAGAGTTGAGTGCCGAAGAGCGGCTGGCTGCGGGGCTGATGGTGCTGGCTGGGGATGGGCGGCTGCGGTGGCAGGGGCGGGACGTAACCGGCGGCAAGGAGCTGGAGCAGTTGAGCCGGACGCTGTTGGCGGAATGGGAGGAGCGGGCCTGCGGGACACGGCGGCTGCTGGAGGAGCGGGCGTGGTTGGCAGTGGAGGTGCCGCGGCGACGAGAAGAGGCAGTTCGCGAAGGATTGCCAAATGCGACGAGAAAGCAGCCGTATGAGAACAGCCTGGGGATGAGGTTTGTGCCGGTTCTCGGCACGGAGGTGTTGTTCAGCGTGTGGGAAACGCGGGTGGAGGATTACGAGGTGTATGTGAAGGCGAAGGGCTTGAGCCGGGAGAAGCCAAGCTTCGAGCAAGGGCTGACCCACCCGGCGGTGTATGTAAGTTGGGAGGACGCTCAAGCGTTTGCGAAATGGCTGACAGAAAAGGATCGGAAAGTAGGCCGATTGACCAAGCAGCAGAGCTACCGGTTGCCGGCGGACTGGGAATGGAGCGTGGCGGTGGGACTGATCGAGCCGCGCGGCGGGACGCCGAAGGACAAGGATGGGAAGATCGAGGACGTGTATCCGTGGAGGACGCAGTGGCCCCCGCCGCACGGGGCTGGAAACTACAACCCGAGCCTGAAGGTGGATGATTACAAATACACATCTCCGGTGGGGAGCTTCGCTGCCAATCAGTTTGGGATGTATGATCTGGGCGGGAACGTGTTGGAGTGGTGTGAGGACTACTACGATGGCCAGGGAGGCAACCGTGTGCTGCGTGGTGGAGCGTGGGACTATGGCAATGCCGGCTACCTGTTGTCCTCGTATCGCACCGTCGGGGAACCCGGCCTTCGCTACATCTCCCACGGATTCCGTTTGGTGTTGGTGGGTGGGCAGTCGCGGTAGTGTTCTCTCGTTATTTTTTGTCTTTCTTCTCCGCCGCGTAGCGGCGAAAACTCCGCGCGATTTCAGCCCGCACCTCGGCAGGGTGGCAGATACAGGGAAGGACCCGCTTGCCCATTCCTGTAACAACAGTGCGGACATTGCATAATGGCAGAGGCGGCTGATCGCCGCATTGAGTTTCAAATAAAAAACAATCTAAATCCATCCCATGAAAACCCTCCTCACCCTCGTATTGGCCTGCCTCGCCCTCGGCTTGCTCGCTCCTTCCCCAGCCCGAAGCCAGGAAACACTCGCGGATCTTGCGGGCACCTGGTCCGGCAAGTCCCGCCCGGACAGCACCGGCCTGACCTTCTACCTCGACCTCAAGCTCGCCGCCGACGGCACCCTGGAGCGGCATCAGCAGGGCGTCTCCTCCAACACCAACCGCGTGTTGCCCCGCCGGGTCACGCGGGGGACTTGGACCATCTCCGCCGGCACGGTCGTCACCACCTTCGAAGGCAGCGATGGGCAACCCGCCACCCAGCGTTGGACCATCGTGGATAGCCGCACGCTCACGAGCCGTATCGCCGGTTATGAGTTCCAGCTTCGGCGGCGCTGAACAACGACCTCGTCAATGTCCATCGGCGGCGAGACTCTACCACACATCCACAAGTGTCCGGTCATTTAGGCCCATAAACACAGTTGTTTTTGGATGTCCAGCGCGTCACTTCGGGGGGCCGCTTCAAAGAACAGCGTGCCCACGAGGGTTTTGTCGAACACGCTCACGCTCAAAACCTGGAGGATTTCGAAGAGGCTGGCTTCACTTTTTACTTGCTTGCGCACGATGGCCACCAACGCATAAACGCACAGCGCCACCCACAGTTGCGTGCGCACCGCGTTCTCGCTGCGGCCGTAGAATGCCTTGATCCGCAAATGCTGCTTGAGCCACTTGAAGAACAACTCCACCTGCCACCGCTGGCGGTAGAGTTGCGCGATCAGCAGGGCGGGCAGCCCAAAATGGTTGGTCAAAAACACCAGGCTGCGCGTGTGCTGGGCGTCGTAAAGGCGCACGCGCCGCAGTTTGTCGGGATAATCCTTCGCCGCGTAGAAGCCGGTCAGGGAGATGGTCTGGTCACTGCGCAGGCCGGTGGCCTTGTCCACCGGGTGGGAGTGCAGCCGGCAGTAGCGCATCCGGCGCTTGGCGCGGGTGACATACCACGCCCGCGCCCGTTCGATGGCGTGCAGCCGCCCGTAGTCCACATAGCCCCGATCCATCAGATAGAACGCGCCAGGTTCAAAGGTCAGCGTGTCCAGCCAGGTGACTTCCTGCGTGGTGGCGGGCGTGATCTGCACGGCGGCGGGCAGCGCGCCGCGCAGGTCGAGCTGGGTGTGGAGCTTGACGGCGGCGCGTTCGTGATCAAAGCGCGCCCACGGACAGAGGCTCAAACCCAGATCCATGATGCTGGCGTCCAGCGCATAGACGGCCTGGTCGAGTTCGACGCGCAACGGATCGTGGGCGTAGAGCGCGCGGGCCTGGCGCAGGAGTCCGTGCGCGAGGTCGGCGTAGATGCGCCAGTCGCGCTGTTCGTTGGCGTCGGCCAGGGTGGAGCGATGCACGGGACCGCGCAGACCCAAGTGGTAGAGCTGGGCGCGGCGGGAGTTGAGACAGGCTTCGATGTCGCGCAGACTTTCGCGCCAGGTCAGTTGGGCGAAGGCCAGACAGACAAACTGGCTCCAGCAGGAAAACTGGCTGACCTTGGCGTCGCCGCCGTAGCGGGCGACGCAGCGTTGAAACTGCTGGGGATGAATCCCATCGAGAAGCTGCGTGTGTCAGCGGCGGCGCGAAAGCGGTGGGAAAGCGGCGGTTTGAAAATCCCTTCAGTTTGTGCCGGGTGGCAGCGAAAGAAGGCACGGGTTCTGGGGGGGGGACTGTTGACGCCGCGCCGGTTTATTCGCCGGCCTGATCTTTCATCCGGTAGCTGGGGGCCTCGATGAGGATGGTGTCGGCGTGGTGGAGGAGGCGGTCGAGCACGGCGGAGGCGATGGTGCTGTCGTTGTTGAAGATCGCGGCCCATTGCTTGAAGGGCTTGTTGGTGGTCAGGGCGATCGAGCCACGCTCGTAGCGCTGGCTGATGACTTGGAACAAGAGGTCAGCGCCCTTTTGGTCGATGGGCAGATAGCCGACCTCATCTAAAATCAGCAACTGTGGCCGCAGGTATTTTTTGAGGGCGCGTTTGAGCCCGCCGTTCTTCTGGGCCGCGTGCAGGTCGTTGATGACCTCGATGGCACCGGCGAAGAGCACGGAGTGGTCCTCCTGGCAGGCGGCGAAGCCCAGGGCGGTGGCCAGATGGCTCTTGCCCACGCCGACGCTGCCCAGGAAGACGACGTTGGCCTTCTGGGCGAGGAACTCCAGGCGGAAGAGGTTTTGGACCTGGAGCCGGTTGATTTTCTTGGGCCAGCTCCAGTTGAACTGTTCGAGGGTTTTCAGGACGGGGAACCGGGCGCTTTTGATCCGCGCCTCCACGCGGCGCTGGAGCTGGTGGTGGTATTGGCCCTCGATCAGGCGGCGCAGGTATTCGAGGTGGTCCCACTGCTGGAGGGCGGCCTCGGCCGCCAGCGGGCCATGCTGGTCGGCCACGAACTTGAGCCGGAGGTATTCGAGATGCGCGGGCAGCAGGGAGGTTTTGGGTTTCATGGTTTTGGCTTGGGTTCGTAAAGGGCGAGGTCGGGCGCGGGGATGTCCAGGTCGAGCAGATCCTGACGATGGGTCAGATGGAGGGCACCCGGGACGGTGCCGGGCTGCTCCCGCTGGGCCAGGATGTTGGCGATGTATTCGCAGCCGAAGGCCTCGAAGCGCAGGGCGTCCAGAAGGGCGCGGGCCACTTTGTCCGGGCCGTAAATCTCGCTCAGGGCGACGATCTTCTGGATGTGGTGCGGGGCGTTGAGGCGTTTCTCCTGCAGCTTGCGGCCGTAGGGTTCGGCCTGCGGGCCGAGATTGAGGAAAGCCAGGTGAAGGATTTGATTTCGCGCACGCAGGCGCTGGTCCTGAAGTTCCTTGAGGTGATCGGGATTGGAGATGCGCCGGCCCTGCTCGTAGCTGCGGACATGGGTGGCGACGAGTTTTTCATGGTGAAAGAGGAAGAGTTGGTCGGGCAGGATTTTCAGCGTCAGGCGCTGGGAGGCGTAAAGGTGGGGCACCGAGTAGCGGTTGGACTGGAAGGTGACCTGACAGCAGCGGCTGACCGTAAAACGACAATTACCCTTCCCCTCGACGACAATTAAAATTCCCTAGTCGAGGGAAGCGCGTTGGCGGACTGGCCGGGCGGGTTGGAAAACCGCTGGTGCAGACTGCTGGCGAATGATCAACCAGCAACAACTGACTCGGCTCGTCACCGAGTTCAAACGGGAAGGGAACCTGAGTATGAGTGCGATGAAAGCGGGGATGGATCCAAAGACGGCGCGGAAGTATGTGAAGTCTGGGGCGGTGGTGTTGGCGGCGCGTGGGCCGCGCACGTGGCGCACGCGGACGGATCCGCTGGGCGCGGCGTGGGCACTGGCGGAGGGGTATTTGAAGTCGGCACCCGAGCTGGAGGCTAGGGCGTTGTTTGAGCACCTGCTGGAGACGGCGGGGGAGGCGATGGCGGCGGGGCAGTTGCGGACGTTTCAGCGGCGGGTGCGGCAGTGGCGGTTGGAACACGGGCCGGATCCGGAGGTGATCTTCGCGCAGGAACATCGTGCGGGCGAGGTGATGCAGGTGGACTGGACGCATGCCAAGGAGCTGGAAGTGAGCATCGCCGGCAAGCCGCTGGATCATCTGCTGTGTCACGCGGTGCTGCCGTATTCCAACTGGCAATGGGCGACGCGGTGCCAGTCGGAGTCGCTGCTCTCGGTGCGGCAAGGGTTGCAGGCGGCGCTGCACCGGTTGGGCAAGGTGCCGGGGCAGTTGCAGATCGACAACAGCAGCGCGGCGACGCACCAGATCAGCGTCGGGGGCAAGCGGGCGTTCAACACGGAGTTCCTGTCGCTGGTGGAACATTACGGCCTGGTGCCGCGGACCATCGGCATTCAGTGCCCGAACCAAAATGGGGATGTCGAGTCACACAACGGGCACTTGAAGCAGCGGCTCTTGCAGCATCTCCTGCTGCGCGGGTCGCGGGACTTTGCCAGCGAAGGGGAGTACGACCGGTTCGTCGAGGACGTGCTGGTGCGGGCCAATCATGGGCGGCGGGAGAAGGTGGCGGAGGAACTGGCCGTGATGAAAGAACTGCCGCCCACACGGCTCTGCGAGTATGACGAGTTGGACTGCCGGGTGAGCAGCCACAGCACGATCCGGGTCAAGCAGGTGACGTATTCGGTGCCGGCACGGTTCATTGGGCGACGGCTGCGGGTGCGGGTGAGCGAGCAGCGGGTGGATGTGTATCACGGCACCGAGCAGGTGGCCGAGCTGCCGCGCTCCCGGGATCGGCAGGCGGTGATTGATTACCGGCACATCATCCAGGCGCTGTTGCGCAAGCCCGGGGCGTTTGCGCGGTATCGGCACCGGGAGGAGCTGTTCCCGGATGCGACGTATCGGGCGGCGCACGACAAGCTGGTGCGCGACCACGGGCAGCGGCCCGGCGAACTGGAATACTTGCGTCTGCTCAAGCTGACGGCGGAACTGGGCAGCAGCGCGGTGGCGGGGCGGTTGAGCGAGTTGGTGGGCGAAGGGTCGCCGCCGTGGCGCACGGAGAGTGTGCGTCAGTTCTTGTGTCCGTCGCTGGTGGTGACGCTGGTGGAAGCGCCTGTGAACCTGGCGGTGTATGACGCCCTGCTGGGCGGGGAGGTGGCGCATGTCGCATGACGCACTGCCGGGGCTGCTGCGCAGCTTCAACCTGACCACAATGGCGGGGATTTACGCCGCGACGATGAAGAGCGCGGAGGCGGACCACTGGGGCTACCGCAAGTTCCTGCTGCATCTCTGCGAGCAGGAAGCGGAGGAACGGCGGCAACGGCGCGTGGCCCGCCTGCTCAAACAATCCGGCCTGCCGGAGGGCAAGAGCCTGGGCAACCTCGACGAGTCATTGCTGTCGGCCAAGGTCCGGCGACAATTACCCACGCTGTTGGAGGGGGGCTTTGTGGAACGGGGCGAGAACCTGCTGGCCTTTGGGCTGCCGGGCCGTGGCAAGACGCACCTCGTGGCGGCGCTGGGACGGGAGCTGATCCTGCGGCACGGGCTGACCGTGCTCTTCACGCCGACCTTCAAGCTGGTGCAGCAGCTCCTGAACGCGAAGAAGGCGCTGAAGCTGGAGGCCGCGCTCAAGAAGCTGGACCGGTATGCGGTCGTGGTGCTCGACGACATTGGGTATGTGCAGCAAGACCGGGAGGAGATGGAAGTGCTCTTCACGTTCCTGGCGGAGCGCTACGAGCGGCGCAGCGTGATGATCACCAGCAACCTGGTGTTCTCGAAGTGGGACCAGATCTTCAAGGATCCGCTGACAACGATGGCGGCCATTGACCGGCTGGTGCATCACGCGACCATCTTGGAGTTCGATGGGGAGAGCGTCCGGGCGCAGAAAGCCAAGACCCGGCAGAGCGCGTGAGGTTCGCCAGCCCCTGGCTGGTTCCGTTCCGCCAGTCGGGCTACGCCCTCCTGGCTCCACTCCACCAGCCAGGGGCAACCCTCACCACCCTCAAGCCAAACACCTCATGCCCACTGGGGAATTATAGTTGTCGCTGAAAGGAGAAATAGTTGTCGTTGACGG
>JBEBFV010000403.1:0-5908 GCA_040081795.1 Limisphaerales bacterium
CGCGCGAACAACCCGCTCGCCTATGTGGAATGCCCTGCGCCGTATCAGCCTCACGAAATGGATTCTGATTTCCATGGTCTTGGGAATCTTCATCGGCTGGGCTTTCCCCGAGACAACCCCCACGGGCGAGCCGGCTTATCCTGAACTCGCGCGGAACCTCAAGGTTGTCTCCAAGCTCTTCCTCAACCTCATCAAGTGCATCATCGTCCCCATCCTCGTCGGCACGCTCATCATCGGCATCGCGGGGCACAGCGATGACCTCAAGGCCGTCGGACGCCTCGCTTTCAAATCCTTCATCTACTTCGAGGTCGTCACCACGCTCGCGCTCTTCATCGGGCTGGCGGCGGTCAACTTGACCAAGCCCGGCGTCGGCGTGCTGCTGCCGCCCTCGGCGGACAAGGGCAAGGAATTCGCCGCCAAGACGCAGACCACGCAGGAGATGATTGAGCACATCGCCCCGCGCAGCTTCTTCGAGAGCGCGGCCAACAACGATGTGCTGCAAGTCGTCGTGTTCACCATCCTCTTCGCCGTCGCGCTCTCGCAGGTGAAGGGCAAGCCCAAGGAGACGATGCTGAACTTCTTCGAGGGCCTGAGCGAGGTCATGTTCAAGTTCACCGGTCTCGTGATGCTCTGCGCGCCCTTCGGCATCGGTGCGGCGATGGCCGTGACGGTCGGGCACAGCGGCCTGGCCGTGCTGAAGAACCTGGCGATGCTCGTGCTCACGCTCTACGGCGCGCTGGTGGTGTTCTGCCTCGTGGTGCTGGTGCCGGTCGCGCTCTGGGCGCGCATCCCGCTGCGCAAGTTCCTCCGCGCCGTGAAGGAGCCGGCGCTCATCGCCTTCTCCACCACCTCCTCCGACGCCGCGCTGCCCGACGCCCTCAAGCGCATGACCGAGTTCGGCGTGCCCAAACGCATCGTCTCCTTCGTGCTGCCCACGGGCTACTCCTTCAACCTCGACGGCAGCACGCTCTACCTCGCCATCGCCTCCGTCTTCGTCGCGCAGGCGGCCGGCGTGGACATGACCATCGGCCAGCAGCTCATGATGATGCTCACGCTCATGCTCACGACGAAGGGCATTGCCGCCGTGCCGCGCGCGTCGCTGGTCATCCTGTCCGGCACGCTCGCCAGCTTCGGCCTGCCGCTGGAAGGCGTGGCCATCATCCTCGGGGTGGACGAGTTGATGGACATGGCGCGCACCACGGTGAACCTCGTCGGCAACTGCCTCGCCTCCGCCGTCATGGCCCGCTGGGAAGGGGAGTTGAAGACGGAAGACCAGACGGTGACGCCGGTTTGAGTGCGTTTCTTGCAATGTCCCGTCCTCCCGGCTACAGGTGAGCGGTCGTCTGAAACTTGAGGTCATGAAAAAGCCCTTTGTGTTCGCACTTCTGATGCTTGGCACCTTGATTGGCGCAATGCTCTGGGCACTTCAAACCAAAGAGGCAAAGCCGGTCGTTGGAACCGGAACCGTGATTCAGCCAGCCATTAACCACGTCAGCGCCATAGACCCGACACTCGTGCCTTTCAAAGGCATGACGCTCTTGGAATGGCTGGCCACCATGAATATGGATGAAGGGAACATTCCGGAGGGGATGAGAGAGGCCGTGTCATTCTACGGGTCCAACGCCGTGCCAGTTCTTCTCGAAATGGCAGGACATTCTGATTCCTCAGTTAAGAAGCAGCTCCTAGATTTGCAGCGCCGCCACACGTTCGTGCGGCTGGGGCTGGTTCGTGCCTATGAAAATCGGTGGCGAGCGACAAGTGTCATGCAGTTTGTCCGTCCGCACGCCCGGCTGGCTGTTCCGGAGCTCATTCGCCTGCTGACACATGAAGACCCAGAGGTCCGGAGAGACGCAGCGGGCGGCCTCTTGATGCTAGAAGAAGGAGCAGAGGCTGCTGTGCCGGCGCTGGTGCGTCGTCTGAAAGATGGAGACGCTCAGGTTCGAGCAAAAGCCGCAGCCGCCTTGGGTCGGATTGGGAAACACCCTCAACTAGCCGTGCCCGCCCTCATTGCGGCCATCAGCGACCCCAACGAGAAAGTGCGGGCGAATGCCTCCGGCCACCTCGCTGCCTTCGGGGCAGATGCGAAACCGGCTGTGCCGCACTTGCTGAAGGCACTGACGGATGTCGCTCCCGCAGTTCGCGTCCGGGCGCGCAACGCACTGAATGTCATCGCACCCGATGCGGAAGAAGCACCGCCTTCGAAGTAGCTTACAGCCCTACTTTGCCAGGGATGCTCTTTGGTATTCCCCTTGCCGCGCGCGGCGGGCTGGGCCGACTCTTTTCCCATGCACTCCGCCATGCCCGCCCTCGTGAACTTCGCTGCTGCGCCGCACAGCGTCGAGTTGCGCGAGGTGGCCCGCCCGGAAATCGGCCCGCGCGATGTGCTGCTCCAGGTGCGCGCGGTGAGCGTGTGCGGCAGCGACCTGCACCAGTGGCTCGGCGGCGCGAGCTGGAAGGTGAATTACCCGGTGGTGCTTGGGCATGAGTTCGGCGGCGTCATCGCGCAGGCGGGGCGCGAGGTGAAGGGGTTTGCCGAAGGCGACCGCGTGGTGAGCGAGACGGCGGCGGTGATTGACGAGCAGTCGCCCTTGAGCCGGCAGGGGCTTTACAACCTCGACCCGAACCGGCTCGGCTTCGGCTACGGCGTGGACGGCGCGATGACGGAGTTCGTGAAGGTGCCGGCGCGCTGCCTGCACCGCATCCCGGACGGCCTGCCGTTCGAGAAGGCCGCGCTGACGGAGCCGTGCTGCGTGGCCTACAACGCGGTGTGCATGAACGGCCGCGTGCAGGTGGGCGACACGGTGCTGGTGCTCGGCCCCGGCCCCATCGGCCTGCTCTGCGCGGTGATGGCGAAACTGGCCGGCGCGCGGCATCTCATCGTGGCCGGGATGCCGGCGGATGCGAAGCGGCTCGCGGTGGCGCAGCAGCTTGGCGCGCATGCCACGGTCACGGGCGACCCGCTCCCCGCCGTGCGCGAACTGGACGACGGCCTCGGCGTGGACGTGGTGATTGATGCGGCGGGTGTGTCCGCGACGTTGCAGACGGCGATGCAGGCGGTGCGGCCCGGCGGGCAGATTCTCAAGGTGGGCTGGGGGCCGAAGCCGTTGAACTTCAGCCTGGATCTGCTGGTGCAGAAGGCGGTGCAGCTCCACGGCAGCTTCTCGCACAACTGGCCGGTTTGGGAGCGCGTCATCGCGATGATTGCCGCCGGGCAAATCAACCTCGACCCCGTCATCAGCCGCGTGGGCGCGCTGGGAGATTGGCACGAGTGCTTCGAGAAGATGCACACGGGGGAGTATGTGAAGGCGGTGCTGAAACCGGGTGCCTGATTTTTAGCCACAGATTGACACAGATGAAACACAGATGGGGCGAACGGAGTGCGGCCTTCAGGCCGCAGAAGGCTGGTCAGGTAGCGCGCATCCGGACCGAATGCCACTCGCCGATGATTCTGTGGCGTGAATGCCTTGCCCCCATCTGTGTTTCATCTGTGTTCATCTGTGGCTAAACTCTAGTTCCTATGCCCCTAGCCACGATGCCCAAGTGTTTTCTGGAGACCATCTGCGTCGAGCGCACGATGACGGTGGACCAGTGGATTGATTTGTCGGCGGGACTGGATTTGGACGGGCAGGAGTTTTACTACGGCTTCCCCGGCATCACGGACCTGGCGACGTGCGAGCGTTACCGGCAGCGCGTCGAGGCGCAGGGGCGGACGATTCCCATGTTCTGCTGCGCACCGGATTTCACGCGGCCCGATGCCGCCGAGCGAAAGGCAGAGGTCGAAAAGCAAAAGCCCTTGCTCCGCGCCGCCGCCGCGCTGGGCGCGAAGTATCAACGCGTGCTCTCCGGCCAGTGGCGGCCGAATGTCTCGCGCGCCGACGGCTTGCGCTGGGCGAAGGAGTGCATCCTCGACCTGCTGCCCGCCGCCGAGGCCAGCGGCGTCACGCTCCTCATCGAGAACCATTACAAGGACACGCTCTGGCAGTTCCCCGAGTTTGCGCAACGCATGGACCTCTTCGTCGAACTGGTCGAGTCCATCCCGCCGACGCCGTGGTTCGGCGTGAACTACGACCCTTCCAACGCCATCATCGCGGGCGACGACCCCATCGCGCTGCTGGAAGCCGTGAAGCACCGAGTGGTGACCATGCACGCGAGCGACCGCTACTTCGAGGGCGGCACCATCGAGGACTTGCGCAAGCAGGACGTGAACGCGACGACGGGCTACGCGCCGTTCCTCAAGCACGGCGTCATCGGACGCGGGTTGAACGACTACGACCGCATCTTCACCATTCTGAAGGGTGTCGGCTTCAAGGGCTGGATTTCCATCGAGGACGGTCCGGACCCGGCGGTGGGCTTTCAAGACATTGCGGACTCGACGGTCTTCCTCCGCGCGAAGATGCGGGAGCATGGGCTGGTGTAGCGGCGGTATGTGACCGCCGCCGGCGATCGGCCGGCGCTCACAGAGCGCCGCTACAGGGCTGGTAGGTGCTTGCCGCGCCGCAAGCCACACGGCACGCTTCGCGCGTCAGTTAAGCCACATTCGTTACCATGACCAAAGTCATCATCACCGGCGCGAAGGGCCGCATGGGCCAGACGCTCATCGCCTGCGCCGCGCGCATCCCCGGAATTCAAGTCGTCGGCCAGATTGATCTCGGCGAGCATCTCAGCCCGCTGCTGGACAAGGCCGATGCCGTCATTGATTTCAGTTTCCACGAGGCCACGCTGCCGTTCGCGCACCTCTGCGTGCAGCATGGCAAGGCGCTCATCGTCGGCACCACCGGCCACGCGGAGGCGGAGAAGACCGAACTGCGCGCCTGCGCCGCGAAGATTCCCATGGTCTGGGCCTCGAACTACTCCACGGGCGTCAACACGCTCTTCTGGCTCACGCGCAAGGCGGCGGAAATCCTCGGCCCGAACTTCGACCTCGAAGTCGTCGAGATGCACCATCGCCTAAAGAAGGATGCGCCCAGCGGCACGGCCACGACGCTGCTGGAAATCCTCGGCGACGTGCGGAAGGTGCAGCTCAAGGAAGCGTTGCGCCACGGTCGCGAAGGCATCGTCGGTGAACGCACTAACAGCGAAATCGGCATCCACGCCATCCGCGGCGGCGACGTGGTGGGCGACCACACCGTCATCTTTGCTGCGAACGGCGAGCGGGTGGAGCTCACGCACAAGGCCAGCAGCCGCGAGACCTTCGCCAACGGCGCGCTGCGTGCCGCGCAATGGGTCGTGAAACAGCCGCCCGGCCTCTACGACATGCAGGATGTGCTGGGGCTGCAGTGAATGCGGAATGCGGAATGCGGAATGAGGAACCGGTGGTGTTCGTCGCCCTCGGAGGGAATCTGGGCGACGCTCAAGCAACCGTCCGCGAGGCTATGGAGCGCCTCGGCGCCTTCTCCGCCCCGCCGCTGCTCCGCTCCTCGCTCTGGCGCAGCAAGCCGGTGGATTGCCCGCCAGGTTCGCCGGACTTCATCAACGCAGTCGTCGCGCTCACTCCGTTGCCTCACTTCGCGCCGGAATCCTTGCTCGCAGAGTTGCAGGCGCTGGAACGCACACTTGGCCGCCAGCCGAAGAAAGTTCTCAACGAAGCCCGTCCTTTGGACCTCGACCTCATCTCGTGGGGCGTCGAAGTGCGGAACACGCCTGCACTCACGCTTCCGCATCCGCGCGCGCATCTGCGGCGGTTCGTCCTCCAGCCGTTGTGCGAGCTGGCACCGGACTTGGTGCTGCCGGGGCAGACACTCACCGTTGCTGAGTTGCTGTCCGGCCTGCGGACCGACGAGATATTGGAGCGCGTGCCGTAGCGCGGGCTTCTCCTGCTCGTAATCCTGATCCTAATCCTGCTCCGCTGCCGGGCTTGGGCGGGGGAACGAGCAGGATCAGGATTAGGATTAGGAGCAGGGGGGAAGAG
>JBEBFV010000404.1:0-5900 GCA_040081795.1 Limisphaerales bacterium
GTCCCACTGCCACCACCAGTCATCCAGAGCCAGGCATCAGGGGCAGCAATCGCAGGGTCAGGAGTTGACATCACCCTGACGGGGGCGGGTGGGCAGTTGTTTTACAACGGGGTGCCGCCAATCGTAGAGGATACGCTGCTTGGAGCAGCGGTGTCTGTGACTGTGGTTGGCAATATCATTCATGCTGAATTCAGCTCGCCTGTGGTTGCGGGCATGAGTGTGAGTTGGGTAGATGTCGCAGGCTGGTTCCTGAATTCTACATTCGGAGATTTGGACGGCTTTGTCTTCGGTCTGTAATCGGAATCGCAGTTTCGAGTTGCGGGTTGCGGTTTCGAGTTTGCGGGTTGGGTTGGTAGTTGTTTGGTGTTTGAAGTTGTTATTTTATTGTTGTTGGTAGAGCTAAGTGTTACAGACCAAAAGCTGGCGGCAGCCAGAGAAAGGACACAATCATGGCAGGAAGAACAGGCGGTATCTGGCGGAGACTCCGCTACTTGAACAAGTGGCGCGCAATCCAGGCGGCACTCAGCCCGGACCAGTCCGAAGAGGCCGACAGGCTACCAGAGACGAGGGCGCGGTTTGCGTGGCGAAAGTCACCGTTTGCCAGGGAGAGATGCGAGGTGGCGGAGGCCGTAATCGAAGAAGCCAGGCCAGAGCCAGGTGTCACGGTGGAGCATGAGCAAATGGCCAGCGAGGAAAGCGGGGAGGGCAGGGTAGAGTTGGAAGTTTGCAGAGAGGAAGAACAAGTTGGCAGGACAAGAGATGTTCCTGTGGTAGCCAGGCCAAGAAAGAAGACCTCGAGGAAAAAGCAGAAGGGTTGACGAGCTCCTAACGGTGGATTAGATGTTACTCGCGGCGAGGAGGAAGGGAACATCTGGGAAGGTGTCCTGAGCGCCAGACCGCCCAAGGTGACGACAAAGTCTCCGCCCGACCTGGTGCAAGCCAGGTCGGGCTTTTTTGTGGGCCAGAAACAAGATCCGCTCCAGGCGGCCGCAAATGCCTTTTCTAAAGGCTTTGTCATCCGTCATCTTGGTCATTGCTCCATCCCCAAGCGGAGCGCGGAGCGTGTCCAGGGTTGACACCGTAACAGGTATGTGGTTTGATTGTAACAGATACACCTTCCCATGTTCGCCAACGACCCTGACTTCTACGAGTCCTACGCCATGCTGCCGCATGTCGAGGTCCACCTTCTGACCGACGCTTCACCGGAGCAGATCGCCATTGTCACGACGCTGTTTGATGTCCTCGGCGATCCGTCATACAACCCGGATCGGTCGGACATATCAGTTCAGCTTGGCTCAACCTATCGCTGGTTTGGGGAGCGTGAATACTTGGTCTTTCTCACCAGATCGTCTGCACTCTTCGGTTCTCCCTCGGCCCTCTCGGTAATGACCAAGTGCGGGGCTGGAAATACAACTGTCAACTCACCAGACGATAGCACAGCCTCGGCTTGATGTGGTGTAACACTTAGAGGCAACCAAAAATCATGAAAAAACCAGGATTCCAACTCAAGAAGCACAAGACCAATGACAGCAGGACAAGTTCCCAGCGGCCCATGCTGTCACTCGGCTTGCGTGAAAAAAACCACGAAGTCGTGTGCATCATCTGCAACACTGCAAAGCTCGTCCACCGAGCCGATATGCGGACGTGCTCGGTAAAGTGCCGGGTGGCATGGCACCGTCTGTCACCTGAGGAGCAACAAGAGTTGTTGGACGGCCTGAAGAAATGCGATGAACTCGCGCCCACACGCTAAGTGTTACTGGTGGCAGGACGAGCCTGCTACCGGAAGCCAGGAGGCCTCAGACGAGGACTCTCAGAGCTACCCCCCGCTAGCATTGTTACACAATTGTAGCTCGCCCCCCTCACCGTTACCAATGTCTGTCACCACGGCATCCAGAGAGGAAACGGTGCGGTTCTTTGAGGCCTTGAAGGCAGAGGTGCACGGTGGGCCGGAGGCCCTGCCGGAGGGGCCGTAGGCCCCCTCTGCCTCTTCTGTTCATACTTCCGAACTAAATGAACATTCCGTGTAACACTTACTAGATGACTTCAAAGGGTGACAACCTCAGTGCTGCCGAGCTTCATGTGTGGCTGGAGGATCGTCTCCGGGAGGAAGGACGGGACGATCTGGCAGACGTGCTCCTCCGGTGCCGCGTCCCCTTTGAGTTATCCTGCCTCTGCTGCAATGAGAGGCTCGTTGTCAGCACCGGATGCAAAAAGCGTTGGTGCCCGCACTGCGGGCCAAAGATCACGGCGAGGCGTTATGCCCGCGTCGCACCCATCGCGAACCGCATGAAGTGGCCGCTGTCCGTAATGCTGTCCATGAAGAACCCGAGGGATATTGCCGGATGCGTGCGGTTGCTGGCCAAGGCCTTCAAGGGTTTCCGCAAGACAAGGTTTTGGAAGGACAGAGTCAAAGGCGGCTTCGTGGGCTTTGAGATCACGCACACCGGAAACGGTGCGCACGTCCACCTGCACTGCCTCATTGACTGTCGATGGCTTGCGGTCTGCACTCCAGAGCCGACGCGTCGCCATACACGCGCGGAGAAGAAACGTCTCTGTGAGCTTGCCCAGGCGGAGCTTGCCGCAGCATGGGCGGGCTACCTCGGACAGTCACAGGCCGTGGTGTGGGTAAGGAGGGCGGATCAGAACGCGCTGGCAGAAACCATCAAATATCCGTTCAAACCGGCAGACTTCATGAAGCTGAAATGCTCGCTCTCAGAGATCATAGACGAGATCGACAGCGGTCGAAGGGTCGCAAGCTTCGGCCACTGCCACGCGGCGGCAAAGGCCTTCCTTGGCCGTGACGAGGTGCCACCCGTTGAGAAGCTTTGCCACAAGTGCAAAGTGGACAGGAGTATATATCCAGAGGAGGCAATCAAGAGGTGGAACCGGGGCATCTCTTCACCGCCAAAACGTGCAAAAGCCGTGATGGATTTGGAGCTTCAGCCAGACGGGAGGGTGATAGACCGGTCAAAGTTCGTGAGGGACAAGAACGGCGTATGGGTGCCGCTCACCGATGACAACGAGATACCGTGGTAACGATAGCTGTTACAATGCGGGCAGGCGGGCGGATGTCGTCGGTGGCAGGCACGCGGCGGCACATCGCCTATGTGTTACACGCTGCCCGCGTAGTATCCTGCTCGTCCAGTCGGGCCACCGCCTCCCCCGCCCGCCACGGCGCTCGGGCGTCCACGCCAAGGCCGCGTGCGCCCCTGAGCGCCTTGCCCATGAATCGCGCGGCGCACACGGCATCATCGTGGTTCGGGTGCGTAGCGGCGGACGGCCTGAGTTCGGCTGCATTGCGCCGCGCCGCCGTGTGAAGCTGCCCGCCCAAAAGACAGGAAATAGTTTGTCGCACAGCTCCAAAGCTCCGCCACCGGTCCGGCTGCTACACACGTTTGCGGCCTTGTATGTAGTTACTGGCACCTGCTCGCGCTCGATGACTCGCGTCGGCAGGAACCGCCAGTAACCACATACAAAGCGGGCAAAGTGTGTAGCACCGGCCACCACTGCACTGTTGCTGTTGCTCGAAGACTCGCACAGCAAGAAGGGCTCAGGCCGCATGGCCGCCAGTGGCCGCCTGACTCCGTGGGCAATGGCACCGTCTGACAGGCGGCACCGTCTGACACCTCGCGCCCTCTGCCGTCAGTGCAGAGGCACCGTCTCCGCGGTGTCTCTCTGCACAGCGGCGAGGCGTCTCCGGTGTCGCGGTGTCTCGCCTGTCGCGGTGTCTCATTGCCCACGGGGCGGCCAGAGGTTTGTGTTGGTGCTCCGCGCCGACAGCCCACGGCGGCGCGGCGCAATGCAGCCGAACTCAGGCGCGTGGGGTGTGCGGTTGCCCCTCCGAGGCGTGGGGTGTGCGGTTGCCCCTCAGGGGCCGCCCTTGCTCAAAGATGTAACAGATAGAGTTTGACAGAAGTAACAGGTAGAAGGAGGATGGGAACGCCATGAATTTTACACAAAACGAGTTAAATCAGATACGCTACGCATTGGTCTTGTTGAGGGACGACCTACAACAGGAGTTGAGGGTTGCTGTCACGGGTTGCAGGAGGGACTGGGCAG
This sequence comes from Limisphaerales bacterium, assembly GCA_040081795.1. Lineage (GTDB taxonomy): Bacteria > Verrucomicrobiota > Verrucomicrobiia > Limisphaerales > SXTU01 > SXTU01. The sequence goes on from JBEBFV010000404.1 coordinate 4,060, forward strand.
AATTAACAAGGGAAGGGTTGAGAGCGACGTATGAAGCACAGTGCGCCGTCCAAGAGGCCCTTGGCAGGGTATGTCCAGAGCCCGCACCGTTGGAACACGATGAAAGTGGAGCTCACTAGAAACCAAGTGTTGCACCTTCGGCGGCTGCTGCAGATTGACCGGCTCATGTATCGCGCCTGCGCGGCTGAAAGCTCGGTGCGCTGGCTCAAAGCTAGAGCGGAGATGGACGAACGCTTGCTGGTGAAGTTGGAGCCGGTAAAACGCCGCCGTAGGAAGCCAAAGTCAGTCAGGCCGACCAGATCGCAAAGACTCACAGGCCGATGAGCAAGCGGCAAGACAGCCTCCCAGGCGCGGACTGTCGGGTGAGCTCATCACCTCCGGGGCCGGTCTGAAGTCAGCGCAGGATGGGCAGGAAAGGGCCAATGCGGGCCTGCTGCTGGCATCGCCCGAGGGGCTGGCCAGGTCTGAAGTTAGAACCGGGGAAACACGCGATTAACGTGTGAGGATCGAGGGAGGGAGCTTTGGACCACAAAGCCAGGCTTGCAAATCGACCAGGTTGAATAACCATAATCCCGGATCGGCTGCCGAGCCTCGACAGTCAACCCGACAACGTCAAAGCCACAAAAAACATGAACCAGCCCCCCTACATCCCAACAACTTTGGACGCCTTCCAGGCGTGGTTACTGAACTTCTCAACGCTGCTCACGGCGGCACCTGCTACCTACGGCCTCGTAGCCGGAGATGCGGTCATTGTCGCCGCGCAATACACGGCCTGGAATGCCGCCTACCTCCTCGGAACAAATCCCGCAACACGCACAACGCCAAACGTCGCGGCAATGAACGGGGCGCGTGTAACGGCTACGGGTGTTGTCCGCCCCTACGCTCAGAGCATCAGCCGCAATATGGCGGTCGATGATGCGGACAAACTGTCAATAGGTGTCAACTTGCCCAACAACGCGCCAGTGCCGATTCCGCCCATCACAGACGTTCCAGCGTTGATCATCCAGCCATCGGCACCGGGGCAGGTCGTCATTGCCTACCGCCAGGGAAGCGCACCGACGAGCCGCGCAAAGCCCTTCGGTGCAGTGGCACTCGAGTTGTTTCGTTCGGCGGGTGTCGCCTTCGCAACGTCTCCGGATCAATGCACATTTATTGATTCGCTGGCCAAAACGCCGCAGGTCGTGCTCAACACGCCTGCCAATGCCGGTGACAAGCTGACGTTCTTTGCACGCTGGACAACTCGTTCAGGACCGCAGGGAAAAGCGCAAAAAGGGCCGTGGAGTCTCGCCTACAACGTCGTTGCGTCCTAGTCTCAAACCCTCACGGCCCCGCACTCTGGCAGTTGAGCCAGGGGCGGGGCTGTAACATTTACGAATACTTGTATGAGATCACAACAACGCACCAGCGGCATCCGCCGCATCGGCCAAAACCCATTCGCGGTTCAATACGCAACAATTGACTGGTTCCCGATTCTCTTAGCCGGGAACAACATCACCTATGACCTCTATGCACCGGGGAACATCCTGCTAACCGACCTCGACGGTTGCACGCTCAATGGGCTGCCTCAGATCAATGGATCGACACCAGCAAACCCGGTTGTGGCGGCGGCAATTGTAGGCAACCAACTGCGCCTGACCTATACGAACGCACCGATTCTGGGAGACCAATTCTTTGTGCTACCAAATGACCAGGCGTTCCGGGGCAAGTTCGGCGAGTATCTATGCTCCAAAGAATTCCTCACTGTCCCACTGCCACCACCAGTCATCCAGAGCCAGGCATCAGGGGCAGCAATCGCAGGGTCAGGAGTTGACATCACCCTGACGGGGGCGGGTGGGCAGTTG
>JBEBFV010000405.1:0-5886 GCA_040081795.1 Limisphaerales bacterium
ATCCAGCGTGGAAGGGCGCGTCTGTCCCCAGCGCGCCGCGAACCTGCCGCACACGCGACCGGCGCGCTGGGCAGACGCGCCCTACCTTGCGCCCGCCCCACCATCGTCACGGTTTGCGCAGGCGGAAGAAGCGGTTCGTCAGCGTGACCTGGTTTGTCATCGCGAACTCGCTCGTCTCGACACCCAGCACTCCCACCGCGTCCGTCCACGACTGCGGACGAAGGTCGGGCGCGACTTGCAGGATAAAGCTCGCCGAGTCGAGGGGCCACGCGAGGCGGAGCTGGCCGGCGGCGGGCGTGAAGTTCAGCGGCGGCGGCGCGTCGCCCGTGAAGGGCCGGAAGCGCGTCAGGAAAATGTCCTCCGCCCCAGCGCTCGCCGTGCTGTTGCTGCCCAGCGCGCTGGCACCGTTGAAATAGCCGGTGAGCAGCGCGTTGCCGGCGGGGTCCACCGCCACGCCGAGTCCGAAATCGCCGCCGAGGTCGCTGCCGCCGGCCTGTTGCGCGAAGGCGAACGTGCCGTTCGTGTCGAGCCGCGCGACAAACGCGTCGTAGGTGTTCGCGACGCTCACGAGCGTTTCCGCTCCGAAGCCCGCCGCGCCGCTGAAATAGCCCGCGATGAAGACCTGGTTCCCGCTGTTCACTGTCACCGCCCGGGCGGAATCCGGCAGCGTGCCGCCGGCCTGACGCGCCCAGTTCAGCGTGCCTGCCGTGTCGAAGCGGGCGATGAACGCGTTCTGGTCCGTCAGCGCAGTTGCGAGGCTGGCACCGGGCAGTTGCAGCGTGCCGGAGAACTCGCCCACGACATACGCGTTGCCGTCGGAATCCACCGCCAGGCCGTTCGCGCGGTCGTCCTGCACGCCGCCGATCTGCTGGACCCATTGCACGCCGCCGGCTGCGCTGAAGCGCGCGACGAAGGCGTCGGCTCCGCCACGGTTTGCGAGGCTGGATCCGCCGTCGAAGTTTGCCGTCGCGCTGGAGAAGATGCCTGCGAGCGTGACGTTGCCCGCCGCGTCCGCAGCGAGCGCGGTGGCCTGGTCGAACTGCCCTGCGCCACCGCCGCCGGCCTTGCGTGCCCACTGCGCGACGCCGGCGTTGTCATACTTCGCGACGAAGACGCGCCCGTGGTTTGTGAGCGTCACGCTGTTGAATGTGCCGAGCGTTGACTGCCCGGCGATGAAGACGTTGCCCGCGCCATCCAGCGCGACAGCGTTGGCGAAGTCTGCGGACGCCACGACGCCGAGCGAGCGTGCCCAGACGTTCGTGCCGCCGGAGTCGAACTTCGCGACATAGGCATCGGGGAACGACGCGGCGCTGGTGTTCGTGAGCGAGGTTGCGCCGAACGCTGCGATGCCCTCGTAACTACCGGCGAGGTAGCAGTTGCCGTTCGTGTCCACGGCCACCGCGTTGACTGTGTCGAAGCCCGTGCCGCCCAACCGTCGCACCCAGAGCAACTGCCCGGCGCTGCTGTATTTCGCAAGGAAGCCGTCGCGCACGCCCAAGCTGACGAGCTGGTTCGTGCCGAAGCTGGCGGTGCCCGAGAAGTAGCCGACCACAAAGGCGTTGCCGTTCGTGTCCACGGCGACTGCGTTGGCCACGTCCGCGTCCGCGCCGCCGGCGGTCGCGCCTCCGTTGGAGAGCACGCGCACGGGGATCACTGTGAGCGCGGCGTTTGCGCTCACGGCGCTGCCGTAGGCGTTGGTGATGGCCACCGAGTAGAGTCCCGTGTGCGCGCCGACGACGCCGCTGATGGTGTAGGCCGAACTGTTCGCCCCGGCGATGGGCGCGCCGTTGAAGCGCCACTGGTAGGTGAACGGCGAGTTGCCCGCGACGCCGACGCTGAAGGTGACCGGCGCGGCGACGGACGCGACGCGGCTGGCAGGCTGGGCCGTGATGACAGGCGGTGTGTTGACCGTGAGCACTGCGTTCGAGCTGACGCTGGAGCCGTAGGGATTGCCGACGAGCACCGAGTAGCTGCCGGCGTTGGCGAACTGCGCGTTGGGCACGAGCAGCGTCGGCGCGGTGGCACCCGGCAGGTTCACGCCGTTGAAGCGCCACTGGTAGCTGAAGGGCGGCGTGCCGCCGGGCGTGACGGCAAAGGTGACGTTGCTGCCCGCAAGCACGGTGCGGTTCGTCGGCTGTGTGATGACGAAGGCCGGGACGAGCACGGTGAGCGTGGCGTTCGTGCTGGTGGCGAAGCCCAGCGCGTTGTCCACGCGCACGCTGTAGAGGCCGGCCTGGTTGGTCTGGACGTTGTTGAGCGTGAGCGTCGGGCTGGTCGCGCCGCTGATGTTCACGCCGTTGAAGCGCCACTGGTAGGTGAAGGGCGCGATGCCGCTGTTGGTGACGGTGAAGGTGACACTGTTGCTCAGGACGACGCTCGCGCTCTGCGGATGCGCGGTGATGAAGGGTGCGCCGTTGATCACGAGGCCGGGGTTCTGGAAGAGGAAGTCAATCTCCCCGTCGTTCAAGGCGCGGTTGTAAACTTGGATGTCGTCGAGCAGGCCGTCGAAGAAGCCCGTGTTAATGCCACCGCTGAATGCGCCACCTATGAGGAACGACGCAGTTGGATTCACCACCGCCTGCACTGGCTTGGCATCCTCGGCGGGGGCTCCGTCCACGTAGATGCGCTTGGTGCCCGCCACAACGTCATGAACCGCGACGATGTGATGCCAGTTGCCGTCGTTGACCGTGGTTGTCGAAATAGGCGTCTCTGCCACAGTCGGTGAGGCCACGCCAGGTCCGCCCGCGACAAAACTTGCCTTGGTTGGCGTCAGCGTGCCGCCCGTGGTGTTGATGAAGAGGAAGTATCCGTTGCGGAAGCCCGTCGTGTGCTTGGCCAAGATGAGCAAGTTGTCCGTCAAGTCTCCAGGCGCGGTCCGGGCCCAAGTCGAAAAGGTGTAAACACCGCTGCTCAGTCCCAGCACGCTGCCCATGTCCACAAAGCCGTTCTGGGTGCGTGTGAGGCTCAGTGCATTTCCGACGCGGCCACTGGGCACGAAGGTCGCCCCTGTCAGAGAGTTGGTGCCGTCGAAATTCCCGACGCTGTCCACCGCCACAGTGCTGCCGGGAGCCTCGTCGAAGCGCCAGTGTGCCACGGGACGGAGCGAGTCCACGGTGAGTGTCGCCGTGAGGCTGTTGGTGATGCCGGAGCTGTTCTGCACCCGGACGGAGTAACCGCCCTCGCTGGGGAATTGCACATTGGTCAAAGTGAGCGTGGTGTTCGTCGCGCCCGTGATGTTCACGCCGTTGAACGACCACTGATACAGCAACGGCGCCGTGCCGGTGGCGCTGACCGTGAAGGTGGCGTTCGAGCCGACGGGCACGGTGATGTTCGTCGGGTTCTGGGTGATGACGGGCGCGAGCGGGAGGGGCAGCACGACGAGCGTGGCGGGCTGGCTTGTGACGGTGCCTCCGGGGTTTGTCACGCGCACGAGGTAGGTGCCGCCCTGGTTCGTCGTGACGTTGATGATGGTGTAGTTCGAGCTGGTCGCACCGGGGATGTTCACGCCGTTGTAGGTCCACTGGTAGGTGATCGGCCCCACGCCCGTCACGGCGACATCGAAGCTCACGGTGCTCCCGGCGAAGACCGTCTGGTTCGTCGGGCTTTGCGTGATGTTCACCGGCGGCGTTGTGTAGGTGATGTTGAGGTCAATGAACTCGTTGGGCGAAGTGCCGCCGACGCCGAGCGGCGTGATGGAGACGTTGAAGTTCGTGTCCGTGAAGGTCTGGCCGATGGGAAGCGGGTGACGGGTGAGGTTGGTGGTGGCGGGCGTGAAGTTCAGCAGGCGGCTGCCGAGTGTCATGTCGTTGGTGAGGTTCGACGCGGGCTGCATCCCCCAGCGGATCTCGACGCCGTTGGCCAGGAAATTGGTTGCGCCGAAGTTGAGCGCGGCGTAGTTGGCCAGATCGCGACGGAAGCCCAGCCAGTAGGCGCGGTCGCTCTGCTGGCCGAGCATGATGCCTCGGATGCCCGTGGCGCTGATGTGGTCGTGACGCATCAGGCGATACACGCCGCCGGTCGGAGCCGTGCGCCACTGGCTGACGTTGAGCCAGCCGAGGTAAGCCTTGAACCATTCGTTGAAATGGATGGGCCGGTTGCCGCCGGACCCGCTGTTCCCGCCCATCATGTCGTAGTCATCGCCGTATTCCGTGTGCGTGCCGTTGGGATCAATGGGGTCCGTGCCTGTCACATCCCAACTGTTGGCATGCTGCAACCCGTAGTTGTGGCCCAGCTCGTGGGCAAGGATGCGCAGGGAGAACTCCGCGTTGACCCACATGCGCTTGGCCCCGATGCCTGCCAGGCCGCCGAACTGCCAGTTCGCGCCGCTCATGTCAGAGAAAACCACGGTGTCCAAATCGTAGGTGGCGGGGTTGAACTGTCCGGTGTTGCCGTTGGCCTGGTCATACAGAAGCGCCTCCGCCAGCATGTCCGTGCGCAGGTCAGTGGGGCCGCCGGCGTCATAGGTGGCCTTGGTCTGCGGCATCCTCAGCACGGCCGGCAGGAACGTGGTCTGGATCGAGGTCTGGTTCTGCGAGTTGTCCAGGTAGAACTGGTTCACCTGGCTCATCACCGTGGCCATCGCGTTCGTGGTGATGGCCTGCCCGGTGCTCCTGTCGAACGGCCCGCCGGGGTCGTCTGAGAAATCCACGCGGATGACCAGGAATCGTTTCACCCCCAGCGTCCAGCCAGGGCTGGGCGGGAACGCCATCGTGCCCGGGGGCAGGGCCGCGCTGGCACCCATCGCCGTCGTGTAGGGGCCGCGCGCGGTCTCGCGATCCTTGAAGTTCGACTCGATTGCGAAGGCATCCTGCGCGCCCGCTGCCAGGCGCACCTCGCCGCCCGTGTCCAGGTGAATGGCCTTCGCGTCCAGCCCGCGGTCCTGCGCCTCCAAGGGGTCGAGCTGGCGCACGGGGCTTTCGTGCAACGCCAGCTTCCCATCCAGCGCCACGCCGTGCAGCGGCACGTCATACTTGGTCATCTGGTTGTAGCGCCGCCCGTAAACAAAGGCCGCGTAGGTGGTCTCACCAATCTGCGCCTGCCGGACATACTGTTGGTCCGCGCGCACCTGCGACCCGCAACGGACCATCAGGAAGTAATTGCCCCGCCCGTCCACGCGCGTCTCCAGTTCCGCCAGCACCGCCGCCGGCAAATCCCGCCGCGCGTCCGGCCGCAGCGCCTGCGCCAGCGCGAACTCCGGGTCGCGCTCAATCCACTTCGCCATCGCCGCGCGACGGACTTGGGCGAGCGCGACGCCTTGCGCCTCCACGGTGGACTTTTCCGCCGCCGTGCGATGCAGCGACTGCCACGCGCGGAACTTCTCGAACGGCTCCACGCGGTTCACCGGCCATTCCGTCACGTCCGCGATGGCGGGCTTCGTCGCCGGAAGTTGCGCGCGCCAGCGGTTCCAAGCGGTCTCGGCTGAGGCGGGAGAGTTTGTGGCGCTCGCGGCAGTGCTCAGGAGGAGCGGCGTCGGCGGGAGCTGGCGCGGATTTGCCAAGTCCGGCGAGGCTCCGCGACGGAAACTCCAAAACGTGGCGAGGACGGCGGCCAGCAGCAGCCACCGCAGAGAGCGGCGAAAAGACAGGTTCATTGAGGTTGCGGCGACCATGCCAATTTCCAGTCGGATTACAAGTCAGGAGAGTCCCGCAGAAGCTCTGGCCGAGATTTCTATTTGCGCGGTCCGTTTGCGCGGCGGAATGTCTCCGCGTCCGCTGCGCCCTGAAACTCCACAACGCATGAAACCCACGAGCCTCGCCTCCGCCGTCGTGCTCGTGCTGCTGGGCGCGGCCCTCGGAGTCCTCGTGGATCGCGCCTATCTGCCCCGTCCCAGCAGCACGACGAATTCCTCCGTCAGCAGGAATCCCGACTCCGGCAAGCTCCCCGCCG
>JBEBFV010000046.1:0-20749 GCA_040081795.1 Limisphaerales bacterium
CCAGGGCGGCTGCCGCCTCATGTGCGCGTGGGACACGACCGAGGCCGACGTGCGCGCCTTCGTGGCCGACGTGAAACGCCTGCTCGTGGAAGCGCCGAAAGACATCCCCGTCGGCGCGACGAATCATCGGAAGCTGTGACAGCACGAACCGCTCTGTAGCGGCGCTCTGTGAGCGCCGACCCGCACGAACCCCAAGCAGTTCGGATTCGGCGGTCACAGACCGCCGCTACAGGTGAAGCGGAATCCTTCGCGACCTCCGCGTCCTTTGCTTGAGGCGAAATCTTTCCCTCAGACAGCCCTTGTCCCACCGCCGCCCGCAGACTGGCGGCGTGAAAAACATCCTCTCCACCTGGAGCCACCGCCTCGAAGCCGTGGCGAGTTTCGGCAACGCCACCCTGCACCGTCGCGGCGACGGTCGCTACGAACTGCACGGCGGCTCGCCCGCTGACCGCGCGGACGCCTTGGAATGGGCCTCGCTCTTCCAGCACGACGCGGTCTTCTCCCATCGGCCCGACCGCGCGCGCTCGGCCCTTCCCGCGCCCGCGCCGCGCTGGTAGGCTCGCCCCGTGCCGCGCGACGACCTGTTTTCCCTCGCTGAGACGCCTTCCGCGTCCGTCACGCCAACGGCGTCGCCGGACGTGGACACGGTCTCCGCGATGCCGCTCGCCGCGCGCATGAGGCCGCGCAACCTCGACGAGTATTGCGGCCAGCAGCACATCCTCGCGCCGGGGATGCTCCTGCGCCGCGCCATCGAGGCGGACCGGCTGCAATCGCTCATCTTCTACGGCCCGCCCGGCACGGGGAAAACCTCGCTGGCGCAAATCATCGCGCGGCAGACGAAGTGCAAGTTCGAGCGCCTCAGCGGCGTCGAGTCGAACGTCGCGGACATGCGGCGCGTGCTCCAAGGGGCAACCAACCGCCTCGAAAACACCGGCCAGACCACGATTCTCTTCGTGGACGAAATCCACCGCTTCAACAAGTCGCAGCAGGACGTGCTGTTGCCCGACGTCGAGAGCGGCGTCATCCGACTCATCGGCGCGACCACGCACAACCCGTTCTTCTTCGTCAACTCGCCGCTGGTCTCGCGCTCGCAGATTTTTGAGCTCAAGCCGCTTTCCGAGGACGACCTCTTCGACCTCATCGCCCGCGCGCTGATGGATGCCGAGCGCGGCATCGGCTACCTGAAAATAAAAATCGCGAAGGAGGCCGCGCAGCACCTCGCCCGCGTGGCCGACGGCGACGCACGCAAGGCGCTCAACTCGCTGGAAATCGCCGCGCTCACCACCGCGCCGGAGACCGACGGCACCATCCGCATCACGATGGAGGTTGCGGAGCAGTGCATCCAGAAGAAGGCCATCGTCTATGACGGCGACGGCGACGCGCACTACGACACCATCAGCGCGTTCATCAAATCCATGCGCGGCAGCGACCCCGACGCCGCGCTCTACTGGCTGGCGAAGATGATTCACGCCGGCGAAGACCCGCGCTTCATCTCGCGCCGCATCCTCATCTGCGCCGCCGAGGATGTCGGCCTCGCGGACCCGATGGCGCTCGTGCTCGCGCAAGCCGCGCATCAGGTCGCGGAGTTTGTCGGCTGGCCGGAAGCGCGAATACCCATTGCGGAAGCGGCCATCTACATCGCCACGGCGAACAAGAGCAACAGCGCCTACAAGGCCATTGACGCCGCCCTCGAAGACGTGCGCTCGGGCCGCACGCTGCCCGTGCCGGAGCATTTGCGCGACGCGAGCTACAAGGGCGCGAAGCGACTCGGTCACGGCGAGGGCTACCAGTATGCCCACGACGGCGAAGGCCACTTCGTCCCGCAAAACTACCTGACTGAAGCGCGCCGCTACTACGAGCCGACCGAGCAGGGCGTGGAGAAGAAAATCAAGGAGCGCGTGGAGAAGTGGCGGGCGCTGGCGGCGGAGACACAGCCGAAGAAGAGCGAATGAAAAGCTCGCCTTCCCCCGCCGAAGCAAAGGCCAGCCTCCGCACCCGGCTGCGCGCAGAACTGAACGCCATCGCGCCTGCTTTACGTGCCGCAGCTTCCGTTCACTTGTGCGCGCGGACGCGAAACTCCCTCGCCTGGCAAAACTCCCGCGCCGTCCTGCTCTTCTTCCCCGTCGTCAGCGAGCCGGACATTTCCCCGCTGCTGGCCGATGCGCTCGCCGCCGGAAAACTGCTCGCCCTCCCGCGCTTTGACCCGGCCGCGAATGGCTACGTGGCCGCCCGCGTCTGTGACCCCGTGCGTGAACTGGCGGCCGGCCCCTTTCAGGTGCGCGAGCCGGTGGCCGCGTGCTCCGTGGTGCCGTTGAACCGGCTGGACTTGGCCCTCGTGCCGGGGCTAGGCTTCGACGCTCGCGGGCATCGCCTCGGGCGCGGCAAGGGACATTACGACCGGCTGCTGGCCGGCTTCACCGGGATGAAAATTGGCGTGGCATTCGACTTTCAAATCATGGCCGAAGTGCCGTGTGAGGCACATGACATCGCGCTCGATGCCGTCGTCACGCCGACCCGGTGGCTTGAGGCGAGGGCGGATTAGCCGCGAAAGGGCGCAAAGAACACAAAGCCGAGAATGCAAAACATCCAACGTCCAGCACTCAACTTCCAACGTCCAGAGGGGCGTCCGGTGGCCGGTGGCTGCGGGGCTTTGGACGTTGAGCGTTGGACGTTGGAAGTTGGAAGTTTCCCCCTTTCTCCCACATGACTTTGTTTGCCGCATTTGGTCCCACCGAAGCCGGCTGGGTGCTTCTCGGCGGCGCGTTCGGCTACGCCTACGTGCGCTACAAGGAGCGCGTCCGCCGCCGCGAAATTTCCCAGCTCCGCGCCACGGAGGTCGAGGCCGCGAAGCGCGAGGCCGAGGCGTTGCTGCGCGAGGCGCGAGTCACCGCGAACGAGGAGGCCATCAAACTTCGCAACCAGGCCGAACTCGCCTACGTCACGCGCCTGCAGGAACTCGCCTCCGCCGAGCAGCGGCTCGCGCAGCGCGAATGCCTCATCACCACGCAGCTCGAAGGGTTCCTCCAGCGCGAGAAATCGCTTCAAGGGCAGCAGGCGTCGCTCGACCAGCGCGAGTGTGCGCTGGAAAAGGCCCGTGCCGAGACTGACACGCTGGCGCGCGAACGCCGTGAACTGCTCGCGAAGGCCGCGCATCTCTCCGAAGCCGACGCGCGCGTGCAGCTATTGAAGGACTGCGAGAATGAGGCTGTTCAGGACGCAAACAAGCTGTCGCGCCGCATTCTCTCCGAAGCGAAGAACACGGCCGAGGACCAGGCGCGCCGCATCATCTCGCTCGCCATCCAGCGCTACGCGGCGCAGCACACGTTCGAGACGACCACTGCCACCATCGCGCTGACCGGCGACGAGATTAAGGGCCGCATCATCGGGCGCGAGGGGCGCAACATCCGCGCGTTCGAGGCGCTGACGGGCGTGACCGTGCTGATTGACGACACGCCCGGCGCGGTGGTGCTGTCCGGCTTTGACCCCGTGCGCCGCGAGATTGCCCGCGAGGCGATGCAGCGGCTCATCCTCGACGGGCGCATCCACCCGACGCGCATCGAGGAAGTCGTCGCGAAGGTGAAGGAGGAGATGGACGAGAATGTCCGCAAGGCCGGCGAGGACGCCATCTTCCGCGCGGGCGTGCCGCCGTTGCACGAGGACATCGCGCAGGTGCTCGGCAAGCTCAAGTTCCGCATGAGTTTCTCGCAGAACGTGCTCGACCATTCCGTCGAGGTCGCGCACCTCACCGGCCTGATGGCGGCGGAACTTGGCCTGAACGTCCCCGCCGCCAAGCGCGCCGGCCTGCTGCACGACATTGGCAAGGCGCTCCAGCAGGACATGGAAGGCTCGCACGCCATCATTGGCGCGGAGTTCCTCAAGCGTTTAGGCGAGGCTGAGGACATCGTCAACGGCGTCGCCTCCCATCACGACGAGGTGCCGCACACCTGTCTCTGGGGCATCCTCGTGAGCGCCGCCGACGCCATCAGCGCCAGCCGTCCCGGCGCGCGCTCGGAGACGATGGACACCTACGTGAAGCGCCTGGAGAACCTGGAGAAAATCGGCCTGAGCTTCGCCGGCGTGGACAAGTGCTACGCTGTGCAAGCGGGCCGCGAACTCCGCGTCTTCGTCCAGCCCGAGGTGCTCACCGACGATCAGGCCACCGCGCTCGCCCGCAACGTCTGCCGCAAGATCGAGGACGAGATGCAATACCCCGGGCAAATCCGCGTGACGGTCATCCGCGAGACTCGGGCGGTGGAGTTTGCTAAGTAGCCGCCGAGGTAAGGAGGCGGACCGGAAGTGATTAGTAATTAGTGATCAGTCGCATCGCTGGCCCCGCACGACTCAGAACTAATTACTAATCACTGATTACTCGCCTCTCCGTCCCGCTCCCGCTAAGAAACACCGGTGCAACCCAGCTCCAAAGCCGTGGTCGTCGAGTTCCTGCGCGGGCGGGATTTCCAGTCCGTGCTGGACGCGCCCAGCGGCGGCGGCTGGTTGCAGGAGGCGCTCGGCACGGGAAAGGCGGTGGATGGCATTGATCTCTACGAGACTTCCGGGCCGGGCTACCGCCGCTTCTGGAAGTTCGACCTCGACGATGGCCTGCCCGAAGACTGCCGCGACTACGACCTCGCCTGCTGCTGCGAAGGCCTTGAGCACGTCGGCAATCCGCTGCAGCTCCTGCGCCACTTCCATCGCGCACTCAAGCCCGGCGGCACGGTCATCGTCACGACGCCGAGCGTCTGGTATCCGCAGGCGCGGCTGCAATTCCTGCTGCGCGGCTTCTTCCCGTCCTTCCCGCCGCTCGCCGGCAAGATCGCACCCGGCACGCACATGCACATCATGCCGTGGTCGTGGGCGCAGCTTCATCTCTACCTGCGGCTTGCGGGCTTCGCGGAGCCACAGCTTCACCCCGAGCCGCTCTCGCGCGGAAAGCATTTGCATGAACTGCTCTTCGCCATTCCCACGCGGATGTATTGCCGCAGCCGGTTGAAGCGCGCGCAGAACGACGAGGAGCGGCAGTTCTGGCAAACCGCCGCCACCGACGCCGCGCTGCTGGGCCGCCACCTCATCGTCACCGCGCGCAAGCCCTGAACCATGCCACAGCCTACTCAACGCCCGTGGCGCATCGCGCACTCCGAAAGCTCGCTCGGCTGGGGCGGGCAGGAGCATCGCGTGATGGCGGAGCTGGTCGGCTTTCGCAAGCGCGGCTGCTCCGTCCGCCTGCTCGCGCCGCCGAAGGCCGCCATCTTCCAGCGCGCTCGCTCGGCCACGCTGCCGGCGGTGCCGCTTCGTGTCGCGCGCCTCCTCTTCCCGTTGAACGTGCTGCTGCTCGCGCGCTGGCTCCGCCGCGAACGCATCGAAGTCCTGAACCCGCACAGCTCGCGCGATGGCTGGCTCCTCGGATGCGCGGGCCGGCTTGCCCGCGTGCCGCTCATCATCCGCTCGCGGCACATTGACGTGGATTATCCCAACGCGTGGTTCAGCCGCCACGCGTTCACCACGCTCGCGGATCACGTGCTGACGACGAGCCAGAAGATCACGGCGAACTTCCAGGAAACCTTCGGCCTGCCCGACGAACGCATCTCGACTGTGCCCACGGGCATTGACCTGACGCGCTTCTCGCCCGAAGGCCCGCGCGCGCATCTGGTGAACCTGCCGCCCGGCATGCCGCTCATCGGCATGGTCTCCGTGCTGCGCTCGTGGAAGGGTCACACCACTTTTCTCCAGGCCGCGCGGCAACTGCGCGACAGCGGCTTTCAGGCGCGCTTCGCCATCGTCGGCGATGGTCCGATGCGCCCGGTGATCGAGAAGGAAGTTGCCGACCTGAAGCTCTCCGACACGGTCACGCTCGTCGGGCATCGCGAGGACGTGCCGGAAGTGCTGCGCGCGCTGGACGTGCTGGTCATCGCCTCGACACGGCACGAAGGCATTCCGCAAATCGGCTTGCAGGCGCTCGCGACCGGGACGCCGGTGGTCGGCAGCGACGTGGGCGGCACGCCGGAAATCATCCGGCACGGCGAGACGGGCCGGAACTTCCCCGCCGAGGACGTGGGCGCGCTGGCGCGGGCGTTGCAGGAGACGCTGGCCGAGACCGAGGCCACGCGGCAGATGTGCGGGCAAGGCCGCTCGATGGTCGAGGAGCACCACAGCCTCGACACAATGCTCGACCAGCTCGACGAGATTTACCGGCGGCATCTGGGGGATTGAGTCCCGAATCAAGCAAGACTTCTCTCACCGTAAATCGGACGCCGGTTCCGGCGAATGCCCGTTCTCACCGGACCACTCGTAGCCCTGCCGCTGTCAGAAATTCCCTGTCGGATTTCGAGGGTGGCGTGCGGTATATCCGTCAAACAGAACATGCCCGCCGCCCCGCTCACCGACTCCGAACTGCTCGCCGCGCTCCGCAATGGCGGGCGGGAGGAGGCGTTCCGCGCGCTGGTGGCGCGGCATCTGGGGCTGGTCTTCGGCCTGGCGATGCGGCGCACCGGCCAGCGCGTCCTCGCGGAGGACATTTCCCAAAACGTCTTCGCCGCGCTCTCCAAGCGGGCCGCGAAGCTCCGCGCGGAGCCGACCATCGCCGGCTGGCTGCACCGCGCCACGATGATTGAGTGCGCGGACGCGCTGCGCCGCCATTCCCCGCACCTGCACCTCCCCTTTGCCCACCGCCCAGCGCCAGAACTGCGTGCAGTGCCACAAGTGACTTGGTTGGGCGGAGCAGCTCCATCTGGTCCCCGTCCAACGAATCCATGAAAGCCAGATTCACCCTGCCACTCCTCGCCTCCCTGCTCATGGCTTCCGCCAGCCCCTGCTTCGCCTTGATGGAGCTGGAATACGTCACCAAGGAACGGGCCAAGGCGCTCGGTGTGGCCGTCCGGTCGAAGCCGGTCGGCACGAGCATCTACGTGTGGCTAGAGTTCAAGACCGCGGGCGAGTTGCAGCACTTCAGCCACGCCCGACTGGCCTACGCTGCGGGCGAGCGCTCGCTGTCCACGACATTGCTGCCGGACCGTCCGTCGCCCGGGAGCGTCGTCGTCTTTTTCACTGCCGACCCGGCCACGCTGCGCGACTGCGAGGTGACGGTGGCGGTGCATCTGGGCGAGCGGACGAATGTTGGCCATGTGTTCAAGATGAAGGATTTCATCGAGCCGCCCCCCCGCTGACGCAACGCCTGGCAAAGTGAACTGCGGCCATCGCGACGCGAGCCGCCTACAATCCTGTTCCGCCTCCTCACCTCGGCGGCTACCATCCGGCCATGCGACGCGGACATTGGATGCTCCTGCTGACGCTGCTGCTCGTGGGCGGCGGCTGGTTCTGGTCGCGGTCTGGCAAGGGCGCGAGCTACGTGAACTCTCCGCCCACCGCGCGCGGCGAGTGGGTGGCGTTCGGTGACAGCCTCACGCAAGGCCACGGCGCGGATGAGGGCGGTGATTTTCCCGGCCAGCTCTCCAAACGCCTGCGTCTGAGAATCCGCAACCTCGGCGTCCCCGGCAACACCACCGCTGACGGCCTCGCGCGACTCGATCAAGCCCTGCAACTTCAGCCGCGCGTCGTGCTGCTCTGCCTTGGCGGCAACGACGCTCTGCGCAGCGTGCCGGCGGAGCAGACCTTCGCGAACCTGGGCACGATGATTGACCGCTTCCACCAGGGCGGCTCGTTCGTCGTCCTGCTCGGCGTGCGCAGCGTCGGCCTCTCGGACAAGAACGCGAAACGCTTCGAGCTGCTCGCGAAGTCCAAGCGCGTGCTGCTGGTGCCGAACATCCTCGACGGCATCCTCTTCACGCCCGCGCTCATGTCGGACGAAGTGCATCCGAACGACAAAGGCTACGCCAGGATCGCCGAGCGCCTGGAGGACATGCTGCTCCCGCTGCTGCCGAAGCTGTGACCCAGTCCGGCCTGCTTCGGCCTGCGTTCGTTGGGCTTGTCCCGCTCTCCCCGGCGGACTAGCCTCCGGGCAGCCACGATTTCAATGACTGACGAACTTGAATCTCAGGCCGGGCAGACGCGGGTCGCGGGCGTGTTCGCCACGACTCACTGGACGGTGGTGATGGACGCCGCCGACAGCCATGCGGATGGCTCGACCAAGGCGCTGGAGCAGCTCTGCCAGACTTACTGGTTTCCGCTTTATGCCTACGTGCGGCGCACGGGGCGGCCGGCGGACGAGGCGCGGGATTTGACGCAGGAGTTCTTCGCGCGGGTGCTGGAGAAGAAGATTCTCAAGGTCGCCGACCAGGAGCGGGGCAAGTTCCGCACGTTCCTGCTGACGTCGCTGAAGAACTTCCTCGCAAAGGAGCACGAGAAGTCCGTCCGCCAGAAGCGTGGCGGCGGGGCAACGCATCTCTCGCTCGACTTCCAGGACGCCGAGGGCCGCTACCTCCACGAGCCGAGCCATGACTGCGCGCCGGACAAGCTATTCGAGCGCGAGTGGGCCAAGGCGCTGCTGCAACGCGTTCTGCTGCGGCTGCGCGGGGAGTTCGTCGCCGCCGGACAACAGGAGCGTTTCGACGTGCTGTGCCCGCACCTCGTCGAGCCGGATGAGTCGGACTCGTATGCGGAGTCTGCGGCGAAGCTGGGCTTGTCCGAAGGCGCGGTGAAGACGGCGATGCACCGGCTCCGGGGGCGCTACCGGGAGTTGTATCGCGAGGAGATTGCCCTGCTGGTGTGCGGCCCCAGCGAGGTCGAGGCCGAGATTCAGCACTTGTTCCGCACGCTGGAATCGTGAGTCGCGTCCGGGCGGACTCCGTCAAAGATTCCCAGTAACCCCGGCGCAACTTCGCGGTAGCAGCCCGCAGTCGCATGCCAGTGACCCAGTCATCCATCTGCCGCAACTGCGGCAAGGCACCAGAGCCAGGCTCGCCGCTTGGGCTGTGCTCGCGCTGTCTCATGGAGCGGCTGCTCGACTCCCGGCCGGCGGGTTCCAGCGTGTCCAGCAGCAAGCCCGACGCTGCCACGCGCACGCCGGACAGGAATTTCCGCGTGCTGCGTTCGCTGGCTGAGGGCGGCATGGGGACCATCTTCGAGGCGGCCGAGCCGTCGCTGGACCGCACGGTGGCGATGAAGGTGCTGCGGCAGGATGCCAGCATGATGAAGGGCGGTGGCGAGCGGTTCCTGCGCGAGGCCCGCGTGCTGGCGATGCTCGAACACCCGAACATCGTGCCCATCCATGCGCTTGGAAAGGACGCGGAGGGACGGCCCTTCTACACGATGAAGCGTGTGCGCGGGCAGACGTTGCAGGCCGTCATCAACCAGCTCCGTCGCGGAGACCGGACCACGCTCAAGGAGTTCAGCCTCGACAAGCTGCTGACCATATTTCTGAAGGTCTGCGACGCGATCGCCTTCGCGCACTCGCGCGGCATCATCCACCGCGACCTCAAGCCGGAGAACATCATGGTGGGCGAGTTCGGCGAGGTGCTGGTGATGGACTGGGGGCTGGCCAAGTTCGAGCACGAGCATTCGCACGAGGTGGCGCGGGACGTGGACACGGAGTTTGCCACGCGCATGGGCGTGCTCGCGGACGAGGACGCGCCGGCCCACGACAGCGGGCTGACACTCGATGGCGCGGTGATGGGCACGCCGCAGTTCATGCCGCCGGAGCAGGCGTCGGGAAAGATCTCGGAGATTGACGCCCGCTCGGATGTGTTTGCGCTCGGGGCGATTCTTTACAGCATCCTCACGCTGCGCCCGCCGTTCCGGGGCAAGACCGTCCGTGACATCCTGATCAAGGCGCGCTCCGGCAACATCAAGCCGCCGACTGTGTTCAACCGTCCGGCGAGGCTGGAGGGTGACGTCGCGGGCGCGCAGGAGGAAAGCTCGCCGCGCATCCAACTGGCCGCCGGTCTCTCCCATTGCCCCGGTGGCCGCGTGCCAGTCGCGCTCTCGGCGGTGACGATGCGCGCGCTGGAGTTCAAGCCGGCCAACCGTTACCAGACCGTCACGGCGTTGTCGGCGGACATCACGGCGTATCAAGGCGGCTTTGCCACGTCGGTCGAACACGTCGGCGCGCTCGGCCAGGTCTGGATGCTGGCCAAGCGGCACCGCCTCGCCGCTTCGCTGCTGGGCGTGATGGTCCTGCTCACCGCCGTGTTCATCGTCCAGCTCGTGCGAAGCGAACGCGCTGCGACGCAGCACGCGGAGAAAGCCGAACGGAACGAGCAGCGGGCCACCACTGCCAAGCAGGAGACGGAGCAGATGGCCGGCGACCTCCGCCGCTCACTGTCGCACGCCTACGTGTCCGAGGGCTGGAAGCTGCACAGCGAAGGCGCACCCTTCCGCGCATTGCCCGTCTTCAACAAGGCGCTCGAACTCGAAGCCGCCGACCCCGAGCGGACCGCCATCAACCGCCTGCGCCTGAGCACGCTGATGAGCCAGTCGCCCGGCCTCGTGCAGTTCTTCACGCCCGGCGGCACCATCACCGACGCGGACCTCGTCACGGACGCGCAGGGCACGCGGCTGGCGCTGGGCGTGGCGGCCACGAACGGCACCTTCGCTGCAGGCATCTGGAACTCGGCGGATGGCCGGCCGCTCACGCCGCTGATGCCCCATGACGGGCGGGTGAACTCGGTGCGCTTCGACCGCGCCGGCGACCGCCTTGTCACCGCCGGCGAGGACAAATTCGTCCGTGTCTGGGACGCGCGGAAGGGAAGGCCTGTCATTGGGCCGCTGCCGCACGGCGAAGCGGTGTGGCAGGCCGTGTTCAGTCCCGACGGCAAATGGATTGCTTCGTCGGACAACCACAAGCCGGGCAGTTGGGGCGGCCTGACCGGCGGGGAAGCACTCATCTACCGCCGACGGACGGGCACGACCACGCTGTGGAACGCGGTCACCGGCAAGCCGCGCTGGCAGGCTCCAGTCGAGGGCCGCAACGCACAGCTCCTGGTGTTCAGCCCGGATGGCACCCAGTTGGCCGAGGGCTACCACACCTTCGTCAGCGCGGTCACCCGGGTCACCGACGGGGAGATTGTGCGGCACTTCCCCGAGATCTGGTGGGTCAACGACATCGTCTATTCCGCGCCCGCCAACCGCGTCGTGGCCTGCGGCTTGTGGACGCAGCAAATCAAGCCCGGCGCGCGGCTCTTCACGGCTGACACGCTCGCGCCCGTCGGTGAAATGCTCCCGCACGACCAGGAGGTCTATTGCGCCGCGTTCACGCCGAACGGCCGACTCTTCGCCACCGGCGGTCGCGACAGTCTGGCCCGCCTCTGGGACTCCGCAACCGGCCAGCCGGCAGGCAATCCCATCCCACATGGGGCGCATGTGGTGCGGCTGGAGTTCAGCGCGGACGGCACCCAGCTCGCCGTGGGCTGCGAAAACGGCGACGTGCGCGTGTGGGATCCCCGGACCGGCGTGCCGCTCTCGCCGTGGCTGCCGCACGACTCCACCGTGCTGCGGCTGCGCTTCGACGCGCGCGGCGAGCGGCTGCTGACCGTCACCCGCGACGGCGTCCGCACCTGGGACCTCCGGTCGGGCGCGGTGCCCCGCCATGTCTTTCCAGAGATCGGCGCACAGCAGGTGTTCATGGAGGGCTTCGACCAGTCGGGCAAGCACGCCTTTAGTTTTCTCCGGGCCGGCGGTGGCCTGTTGCGCCTGTGGTCGGTCGCCACGGGCCGGCTGGTGGAGGCACCGTTGCGCATGGAGGATGGTCGGCTGCCGGTCGGCTACGACCCAGAGCGGCGGCTGGTTTACACCTTCCTGCCTGGCGAGGGCGTGCGGGCACTGAACCTGCGCAACGGCAGTCTGGCTGCGGCGGTGCTCGCGCCGCAACACCGCCTGCTGAATCCGTTCATCCACTGGAGTGCTGACGGACGCTTGGCGGTTGTGGGCGTCCCCACTCCGAACGGCCTGAAGGAACTGCAGGTATGCGAGGTGGCTGACGGGCGTGTGCGGCAGACCATTGTGAGCAAGACGACGGCCGTTGCCGTTCGATGGGGAGCGTTCGAGGATCGCATGGCCGTGGACATGGGTCGGGGACAGTTTCAAGTAAGCGAACTGGCCTCGGGGAAAACCCTCTGGACCGGTGGCTACACCGCCGGACGGGGGTTGGGCGAACTCCTCTTTTCCCCGGACGGCAAACTGCTGGCCGTGCGCGGACACGAGGAAGCGCCGCAGGTCTTCGACGCACGGACGGGGACGCCGGTCACGCCGGTTCTCCGCCAAGCAGAGGCCGGGGCCAGCGTGGCGTTCAGTCCCGACAGCCAGCGCATCGCCACCGCCGGGGCGGATGGCACGGTGCGCGTCTGGAGCGCGACCGATGGCCGGCCGCTCACCGACTGGCTGCGGCACCGCAGTTCCGTGATTCGCGTGCGCTTCAGCCGGGACGGGCGCTTGCTGCTCTCGGCCAGCACGGACCGCACGGTCATCGCCTGGGACTCGGCCACTGGCGACCCCGTGGCACCCCCGTTCATGCACGAGGCGAGGATCAACGGCCTGCACCTGAGCGCGGACGGTCGGCACTTCCTCACCTTGCAGGGCGTGGACCGCTCCATGCGATTGTGGGCGATGCCGGTGGAGAACCCGGCCTTCACTCCGGCTGACTGGCGGAAGACATGCCGGCTTTTCGGCGGCTCCGAGAACCGCCCCGAGCCGGGCCAGCCGGACATCGTGCCGGCTAAGCAGGCGGCCAACTGGCTCGCCCTCGCGACGCGGCATCCGCTGGAGTTCCACCGGGCCGAGGCCGGCGACACCGGCTGGCTGGAAGCATCCGCGTGGGCCGCGTGGAAGCGCGGGGACTGGGAACGCGTCGTGCAGGACTACAGCCGCGTCATCCAGGCCGACTCCGGGGCCAACGAACTCCGCATGATGCGCGCGACGGCGGCGCTCCGCGCAGCGGAGACGCTGACCGGTGAGCCGCGCACCGCCCGGCTGCGAACGGCGGTCGAAGACGTGACCCAGACGCTGGCGTGGCTGGCCGGCAGCGGGCCGCACGCGAAGGAACTGCGCGGTCATCTGCTGGAGCAGCGCTCGCACGCGCTCTATGCACAGGGGGATTTTACCGCCGCGCGCGGGGACTTTGGCGCCGCGCATGACCTGCCCGCCGCCGCGTCGTTGGGCAAAGGCTCAGTTGACCTGTCCACCTGGTTCAACGCGCGCAGCCCGGCGGACGAGGACGCGCGCGGCCGGCTCAAACCGTTCCTCGATCGTGGCACGACCGCGCTCGCGGAGGCGGGCGGGTTGGCGTTTGACGTGCGGGCGCTGGTCCACTTGCGCGGCCCCGCGAAGAACGCACTGCCGCACCAGCCCGAGCGCATCGCCGGAATCCCCGTGGGCCGGGCGTGCGCGAAGCTGCACTTCCTGCACGGGCACGCAAATCTGGTTTCCGCCCGCACCGAAGTCGGCAGCTACGTCATTCGCTACACCGACGGCGGCAGCGAGACCCTCCCGCTCATCAGCGGCGTGAACACCGGCCCGTGGGCGCTGCCGGCCACCGTGACCAACGCGCCGCCCCGCGCGAACGAGGTCTGGAAGGCCGAAGCTCCGCGCGGCAACAACCGCATCTCGAACCGCCTCCGTGTGCTGCTCCACACCTGGACCAATCCGCACCCGACCCGCCCCATCGCCGCGCTGGACTTCGTCTCCGCCGGCACGGACGCCGCGCCGTTCCTCATCGCCGTCACCGGCGAGTGAGCGACGGCTGAGGCCGCAGCTGGCCATGGTAGGGAAGGAGGAGGAATTCGTTGTAACCTTGGACCTGTTTCGGGATAGCAGGGAGGTGAAGGCCCGTGTGCAGCCGGATTTCCGGCCCCGATGAGCCAGTGCAACACCGAACCAAAAGCTTGTGCCATGAAACCAAGCCCAACCCAAAAAAGCGCCGGGTTCACCCTCATCGAGCTGCTGGTGGTGATCGCCATCATCGCCGTGCTGGCCGGACTGCTGTTGCCCGTCCTCGGCAAGGCCAAGGCCAAGGCCCACGATACCGCCTGCAAAAACAACCTCAAGACCTTGAGCCTGGCGACACGCCTTTACTGCGAGGACTACGATGACCGGTTCGCGCCGGCCGTCGGAGTGCCGCAGCAGGAGATGTATTATCGCGTGCTTGGCCCCTACATCGGAAAGACCGACACCAGCACCGCCACGCGCGCGGCAAAGGTGTGGGAATGTCCGGGTTTCCGGCCCACCGGGAGCAATCTCACGCCGGGATGGCTTTCCGGCATCGGCCTCTGCTACGGCCAGCAGCGCGTCATGACCAACAAGCGGATGAGCGAGGTGCAGGACACCACCGGCACGCTGATTCACGCGGACACCGACGGTTTCAACTCCGTGCTGCGCGAGGACGACGCCGCCAACCCGCAGAACACCACGCTTTACCGGCACAACGGCGGGCGGGAAACCAGCGGCATCGCCAACCAGTATGTGAAGAATGGTCCCGCCGGCATGGGGCTGCCGCGCGGCCCGACCTCCGGGACCGCGAATCTCAACTGGGTGGATGGCCACGTCTCCGCCCTGAGATACGGCAGCAATCGCGCGCCGAACTTCACCTTCGAGTTCGATTAATCGCAGGGAGTGCTGGCCCGCTCTGGAATCCTCGACGGCCGGCATCGTCATTCATGCCCTCACGCGAGTGAGCAAGCGACGAGCGGGTGATGTGAGCGGCGATATTCTCCGTAACCCCCGCGCGGAATCGCGGTAGCAGGAAATGACCGCATGCCAAGAACCCCGTCACCTGCCTGCCGCAACTGCGGCAAGATTCCCGAGCCTGACCTGCCGCATGGCCTGTGCGCCCGCTGCCTCATGGTCCGACTGCTCGACCGGCCGCCGGGTGGCGACTCCGCCGCCAGCGAGAACCCCGCCCCACCCCGCCGCCTCGGCCGGCTTGTGCCAGTCGCGCCGGTTTCACTGGATGACTTTAACCCCCCGCCGTCGCTGCCGCGCCCGCCGTCCGGTCAATAGGGGCACGGCGTTGCCCCGGCCCGCCGGGTGTTTGGAGATGGTTTCCGGCTCCTCAAGAAAGATTCCCAAATCCCGTAACCTTCCCGCGTTTTCGGGATAGCAACGCATCAAGGTTCCCTGCGCAGAGGCAGTCGCGCGGGACCGACAGACAACATCGCAACACTCCAACAACCGTCGTATGAAAACCCGGCTCACCTCCCCGTCCTCCCGCTCCCCTGGCCTGCTCGCCGCCTGCTTGCTCGCCGTCGCCGCGCTGCTGGCACCGTTCCATGTCGCGCCCGTGTATGCGGCCGCCGGCGGCAACGGCAATGGCAACGGCGGTGGCACCACCCCCGGTGTCACCGGCAACCAAGTTTCCATCCGCGGAGCCGAGCCGAACCTGGCCACCAGCTCGATGATCATCTCGGGCGTCAACTTCAGCTCCAACCCCCTCACCGCACCATTCAGCGCGACGGTCCAGATGTTCGTGCCGACCACGGGTGTGGTGACTCTGACTGTGACTGGCTTCAACCCGGCCACGCAGGAAATCGCCGTGCAACTTCCCGCAAACATCGGCAACACGCCCGGCACGTTCATCTTTTCCGTGCAGATCGGGACTGCACAGACCGGTTACGATGTGTTTCAGGTGGCCATTGGCACCACCGGAGCAACCGGTCCGCAAGGTCCGGCCGGTCCGCAAGGCCTGACCGGCGCAACTGGCGCAACGGGTGCGACCGGAGCCACTGGAGCCACTGGCCCGCAAGGTCCGCAAGGCGCACAGGGCATTCGCGGCATGACCTTCCGAGGCGCTTGGGCTGCGGCCACGAGCTACTCGACCGACGACGCGGTCACATTCAACGGCTCTGCCTGGCTCGCATTGCAGGCCAACAACAACGCCAATCCCGTCGAAGGCGCGAACTGGGCGCTCCTTTCCTCCAAGGGCGACACTGGCCCGGCTGGCCCGCAGGGTCCGCAAGGACTCACGGGTGCCACCGGAACGACGGGAGCGACGGGAGCCACCGGCCCGCAAGGGCCAACGGGTTCGACTGGCGCGACTGGCCCGCAGGGCATCGCCGGAACGAACGGCACGAACGGCGTTGACGGCGCACAAGGCCCGGCTGGACCCACAGGCCCGCAGGGTTCCATCGGTTTGACCGGAGCCACAGGCGCGACAGGAGCCACCGGGCCTCAGGGTCCGATTGGTTTGACTGGTGCGACTGGTCCCCAAGGTCCCATCGGTCTCACTGGAGCAACAGGTCCTCAAGGCCCGCTCGGCTTGACGGGTGCAACTGGTGCGACCGGTGCAACTGGTCCGCAGGGTTCCGCCGGAACGAACGGAACGAACGGCGTTGACGGCGCACAAGGCCCGGCTGGACCAACTGGCCCGCAGGGTTCCATCGGGTTGACCGGAGCCACGGGAGGAACCGGTCCGACAGGAGCCACAGGTCCTCAAGGCCCGATTGGTTTGACTGGTGCGACCGGCCCGCAAGGCCCCATCGGCTTGACGGGCGCAACGGGACCGCAAGGCCCGCTCGGATTGACAGGTGCTACTGGTGCGACCGGTGCAACTGGTCCGCAAGGTTCTGCCGGAACGAACGGAACGAACGGCCTGGACGGCGCACAAGGCCCGGCTGGTCCGCAGGGTCCAACTGGCTTGACCGGAGCCACCGGCGCGACGGGTTCGACAGGTGCCACCGGCCCTCAAGGCCCGATTGGCTTAACGGGTGCGGCTGGTCCCCAAGGTCCCATTGGCCTCACGGGCGCGACGGGACTGACCGGCGCAACTGGCCCGCAAGGCTCCGTCGGTCCGACCGGTGCCACGGGCGCAACCGGCACCACCGGCGCGCGCGGCCTGACTTTCCGCGGCGTGTGGAGCGCGGGCAGCAGCTACGTGGCGGATGACGCCGTGTTCTCCAACGGTTCCGCGTGGTTCGCCCTGCAAGCCAGCAGCAACTCGGTTCCGACCGAGGGCGTGACTTGGACGATGCTCGCCTCCAAGGGCGACACCGGCGCAACCGGAGCGACGGGTGCGACTGGTCCGCAAGGTCCCACTGGCTTGACCGGTGCCACCGGCCCGCAAGGCCCCATCGGTCTGACCGGTCCCACGGGCCCCATCGGTCCCCAAGGCCCCGCCGGTCCCACGGGAACCACCGGCGATACCGGCCCGCAGGGCGCAACCGGAGCCACCGGAGCAGGCTACGGCGGGACGAGCACCACCGGCCGCACCATCTCGACTGGCTCCAAAGCCTTCACCACCCAAAGCGGTCTGGCTTACGTCGTCGGCTCCCGGGTGCGGGCGGCCAACACGGCCGTGAACTACATGGAAGGCGTCGTTACCGCCTACTCGGGCACCTCGCTCACTGTGAACATGGACAACACTTCCGGCAGCGGCTCGTTCTCCGCTTGGAGTTTCTCGCTGGCTGGAGACAAGGGCGACACGGGCGCGACCGGCCCTCAAGGCCCGGCCGGCACGAACGGAACCAATGGCACCAACGGCGTTGATGGCGCTCAAGGCCCCGCTGGTCCCACAGGCCCACAAGGTTCAACCGGCTTGACCGGGGCCACAGGTCCCATCGGTCCCCAAGGCCCCATCGGTCTCACCGGAACGACGGGAGCCACCGGCGCAACTGGCCCCACTGGCGCGACTGGTGCCACAGGTGCAACCGGAGCCGGCTATGGCGGCACCAGCACGACAGGAACGTCCATCGGCATGGGCTCCAGAACCTTCACCACGCAAAGTGGGCTGGCCTACGTGGTTGGTTCGCGAGTCCGGGCGGCGATGGCTGCGAATCCGAATTCCTACATGGAGGGCATTGTGAGTTCCTACTCAGGCACGTCGCTCACGGTGACGGTTGATAACCCGGTCGGCGGAGGGTCGGCCAGCTCGTGGAACTTCTCGGTGGCTGGCGACAGAGGCACGACAGGCGCCACGGGTGCAACAGGCGCAACTGGTGCCACCGGCCCGCAAGGCCCCATCGGCCTCACCGGTGCCACTGGTGCAACCGGCGCTACCGGTCCCACAGGCCCCATCGGTCCGACCGGCGCGACCGGAGCCACGGGGGCCACCGGCGCGCAAGGCGCGCGGGGCCTCACGTATCGCGGCGCGTGGAGCGCGAGCAGCAACTACCTGGCAGACGACGCGGTCTTCTACAACGGCTCCGCGTGGTTCGCGAAGCTCGCCAACTTGAACAAGACCCCGGTGGAGGGAACCAACTGGACCACGCTCGCGCAGCAAGGCGCGACGGGGGCGACCGGTGCCACGGGAGCCACCGGCGCGACTGGCCCCACCGGTGCGACCGGTGCGACCGGTCCGCAAGGTCCCGCTGGTCCGAACACCACGACCAACAACGCGCTCTTCATCGGCTCCGACAGCAGCGGCACGCAATCTGGTTCCACCCTCACCCTCGGCACCGACGGCCGCGCGGTGATGACGCTGAACGAAGCCGGCTTCGTCGGCCTCGGCAGCACGAACCCGCAGGCTGCCCTCCATGTTGCCGGCGGATACGGACAGCTCCAGCGGCTAGGCGAAGTTCAGGATGGTGTCGCCGGCTTCACCAACCTCGCCGGCGTGACGGGCATGACGGTCGTGGGCAACACGCTCTACGCCGTCTCCGAAAACAGCAGCGCCCTGACCATCTACGATGTGAGCAATCCCGCCGCGCCCGTCCTCCTCGGCACGGCGAAGAATGGCGTGGGCGGCTTCACCTTCCTGGACACCCCCCGCGCCGTGGCGGTGTCCGGCACGCGCGCGTATGTCGCATCGCATGCGTCGGACTCGCTGACGATCATTGACGTGAGCGACCCCTCAACCCCCGTGCAGCTCGGCGTGGCCCGCCACAACGTCGGCGGCTTCACCAAGCTCGACGGACCGACGCATGTCGTGCTGTCGGGCAGCCTCGCCTACGTGACCACGGAGTTCTCCAGCTCGCTGGTCATCATTGACGTGAGCAACCCGGCCAGCCCCGTGAAGGTGTCGGAAATCAGCGACGGCGTGGGCGGCTTCAACGCGCTGCAAAAACTCGTCTGGGTGCAGGTGGTCGGAACCCGCGCCTATGTCGGGGCGAATCATGACCACGCCGTGACCATCATTGACGTGAGCACGCCCGCGACGCCCGTGAAGCTCGCCGAGATGGTGGATGGTGTCGGCGGCTTCAACGACCTCGCAGGCGTCCGCTCGCTGCACGTCTCCGGCAATGTCGCCTTCGTCGCGGCACAGGACGATAACGCCGTGACGATGATCAACGTGAGCAACCCGGCCAGCCCGGTCCAAATAGGCGTCATCAAGAACGGCGTCGGCGGCTTCGCAAACTTGAACAGCGCCTTCGGCGTGCAAGTGGCCGGCTCAACGCTCTACGTGGCCGCAAGCACTGCGGTGAGCGCGATAGACGTGAGCACCCTTACCACGCCGGTCCTCAAGGCGGTGGCGTTGAACGGCTCGGGCGGCTTCACCGGCTTGAGCGGAATGCGCAGCCTGCGGGTCGTCAACGATCGCGTCTATGCCATCGGTTACAACGCCGACGCGGTGAACATCATGAGCTCGCTCCGCCAGTTGGGCATGGTGATTGACCAATGGGTCGGCATCGGCACGAGTTCTCCCTCGAGCGCGCTCGACGTCGGCGGCACCGTGACGGCCACAAGTTTCGTGGGTGACGGCTCCGGCCTGACCAACGTGAGCACCGCCGCCCTGACCGGCACCATCGGCACCGCGCAGCTGGCCAACAACAGCGTGACCGCCGCAAAGATTGCCGCCGGCGCGGTCGGCACTTCCGAGATCGCCGACGCCTCCGTGACCTCGGCCAAAATCTCCGGCACGCTGACGGCCGCGCAGATTCCCAACCTCGACGCCTCGAAGATCACGAGCGGAATCTTCACCGGCAGCGGCGCCGGCCTCACCTCCCTCAACGGCACGAACATCACCGCCGGCACCGTCAGCACGACGCAACTGGCCAACGACAGCGTCACCACCGCGAAGATCGCCCCCGGAGCCGTGACCGCGACCGAGCTGGCCAGCGCGAGTGTCACGTCAGCCAAGCTTGCGACCAACGCTGTGGGCACCACCGCCATCGCCGACGCCTCCGTCACTTCAGCCAAAATCTCCGGCACCCTGACCACGACGCAGATTCCGAGTCTCGACGCCTCCAAGATCACCACCGGGACGTTCGCAACGTCCTTGCTGGGCAATGTCTGGCTGCAAGGCGGCAACAGCGGCACCACGGCCGGCACGGACTACCTCGGCACCGCCGACAACCAAGCGCTGGAAATCAAGGTCAACGCCGCGCGCATCATGCGTTATGAACCCAACACCTCCGGCAACGGCCCGAACATTATCGGCGGCAACAGCCTGAACTCGATTGGTGCCGGACTGTATGGTGTCACCATCGGCGGCGGTGGCCGCGACGCAGAGCCGAACACTGTCCTGGCCATCCACGGCACCATTGCCGGCGGCTACGCCCACACGATTGAGACAGGTGCCGACCGCAGCACGATCGGCGGCGGCCAGAAGAATACCATCGGCTCCAATGCCACCGGGTCGACCATTGCCGGGGGTTCAACAAGCGAGATCGAAGCGAACGCCTACCAGTCGGTCATCAGCGGCGGTTCGACCAACACGATCCGAGACGGGGGATTTCAATCCGCCATCAGCGGCGGGAACCTCAACGTGATCGGAACCAATGCCTCTCGCGCGACCATCGGCGGTGGCTACAGCCACACGGTTCTCACCAACGGTGATTACGCGACGATTCCCGGGGGACGCAACAACGACGCCGCGAGCTACGCCTTCGCCGCCGGCTACAACGCGCAGGCCACCAACACCGGGGCCTTCGTCTGGAGCGACAGCAACGGCACCGCGACTGCCTCCACCAACAACAACTCCGTCACCATGCGCGCC
>JBEBFV010000406.1:0-5880 GCA_040081795.1 Limisphaerales bacterium
GACGGGGGGCGTCAAGGGCGGGGCGGAATGGCTGGACTGAACCCCGCTCCTCCTGCTCATGATCCTGATACTAATCCTGCTTGGCTGCTGGGAACTTCTGGGCGAGGGGGAGCAGGATTAGGACTAGGATTACGAGCAGGAGTGGGGTGAGGGAGTTTTCCCTTCCCATCGCGAGGCTCGCCGGTATCTTCTCGCGGTCGCTGCGTTCGCAGCGGGCTGATTCGTTGGTCTCCCACACCCGGTAGAGCAGGGAAGGGGAGGGGAGTCGGCTGAGAGCGAGATTAAGAGTAGGATTAAGAGTAAGAGTTGAACTGATGGACGCCGCGCACATACGCAATTTCAGCATCATCGCCCACATCGACCACGGGAAGACGACCTTGTCCGACCGGCTGCTGCATCGCACTGGCACGGTCGCGACGCGGGACATGGAGGAGCAGCTTCTCGACGCGATGGATCTCGAGCGCGAGCGGGGCATCACGATCAAGGCGCATCCGGTCACGATGTATTACACGGCGAAGAACGGGGAGGAGTATGAGCTGAACCTCATCGACACCCCGGGCCATGTTGACTTCGCGTATGAAGTCTCGCGATCGCTCTCGGCGTGCGAGGGCGCGCTGCTGATCGTGGATGCGGCGCAGGGCGTGGAGGCGCAGACGGTGGCGAACGTCCACCTGGCGATGAAGCAGAATCTGACGATCATCCCGGTGATCAACAAGATTGACCTGCCGCACGCCAACATCCCGATGGCGAAGCAGCAATTGGAGGACATCCTCGCCATCCCCGGCGAGTCGGCGTTGCTGGCCAGCGCGAAGGAGGGCGTCGGCATCGAGGAGATTCTCGAAGCCATCGTGCATCGGATGCCCGCCCCCAAGCCGACGGGTGTGCCGTCGTTGCAGGGGTTGATCTTCGATTCGTTCTTCGACACTTACAAAGGCGTGGTCATCCTCGTGCGCGTGACGAACGGGGAGTTGAAGGCGGGCACGCAGGTGAAGCTCTTGCACTCGGGCAAGACGGTGGAGGTGAAGGAGGTTGGATCGTTCCGGCCGAAGCCTTACACGCGCGACAAACTAACCGTGGGCGAGACGGGTTATTTCACGGCGAACATCAAGACGCCGCGCGAGGTGAAGGTCGGCGACACCATCACCGATCCGCGCCAGCCGGCACCGGAACTGCCGGGCTTCCAGGAGATTCATCCGATGGTGTTCTCGGGCATCTACCCGATCAACACGGCGGACTATGAGGGCTTGAAGGTGGCCATCGCGAAGCTCCAGCTCAACGACTCGGCGCTGACGTTCATGGCGGAAAGCTCGGCGGCGCTGGGCTTCGGGCTGCGTTGCGGCTTCCTCGGCCTGCTGCACATGGAGATCGTGCAGGAGCGGCTGCGGCGCGAGTTCGACATGGACATCATCGCGACGTATCCGAGCGTGATATACAAGGTGAAGATGACGGACGGCCGCGAGCTGGAGGTGGACAATCCCGCGTTCCTGCCGGACGTGACCTACATCGAGCACATCATGGAGCCGATGGTGAAGGCCTTCGCAATCTGCCCGAACGAAAACATCGGGGACATCATGGGGCTCATCAAAGAGAAGCGCGGCGAGATCTACAACACCGAGACGCTCGACATCCGCCGCGTGATGCTCACGGCCAAGATGCCGATGAACGAGATTCTCATAGACTTCCATGACCGCATCAAATCCATCACGCGCGGCTACGGCTCGATGGATTACGAGCCGATCGGCTACGAGATCAGCGACATGGTGAAGCTCGACATGCTGGTGAACGCCGAGGTGATGGATGCGTTCTCGTGCCTCGTGCATCGCGACAAGGCGGAGTCGCGCGGGCGGGCGCTGGCGGCGAAGTTGAAGGAAGTCATTCCCAAGCAGCAGTTCTCCGTCGCCATCCAGGCGGCAATCGGCGGCAAGATCGTCGCGCGTGAAACCGTCGGCGCGATGCACAAGGACGTGACCGCGAAGTGCTACGGCGGCGACATCAGCCGCAAGCGCAAGCTGCTGGAGAAGCAGAAGGAAGGCAAAAAGCGCATGAAGATGTTCGGCACGGTGAACATCCCGCAGGAGGCGTTCATCGAGGTGCTGAAGACGTGAGGGACGACGACGTGTGAAGGGAACTGATTACATCGTGATGCGTGCTGCGTGCTGCGTGATGAGCACCGACGCCGTCCGTTCTTCCTCACGCATCACGCATCACGCATCA
Organism: Limisphaerales bacterium; assembly: GCA_040081795.1. GTDB lineage: Bacteria > Verrucomicrobiota > Verrucomicrobiia > Limisphaerales > SXTU01 > SXTU01. Next base: position 2,215 of record JBEBFV010000406.1, read on the forward strand.
CGCCGCAGGGCAGGGGAGGGCCATCGCCCATGAGCATCCTATTGCAATGGTTCCTCTCCGGCACGGTGCGGCAGGCCTGCGACCTGCGGAAGCATGTGCTGAACCTGGTCGCTGCGCAGCGGGACTTGCTCACGGCCGAGGGCATCCAGGCGATTGAGGAGGTTTGTGCGAAGCTACGCGCGGCGGTCGTGGCGAAGGTGGAGAAGAAGGCGTTGCAGGCCGAGATGACGAACGTCGAGTCCGTGGCGAACAAGTGGCTCAAGCCGCACCCGCACGCGAACTGGCGCGAGAACGTGGAGGTGGTGTTGGTGGCGATCGCGGTGGCCATGGCGATCCGCACGTTCTTCCTCCAGCCGTTCAAGATTCCCACCGGCTCGATGCAGCCGACGCTCTACGGCATCACGCACGAGAGTTCTCGGAACGAGCCTGAGGTAAAGTTTCCCACGGGCATCGAGGCGTTCGTGGACTCGTGGTTTCGGGGGACCACCTACTATCACGTTGTCTGCGAGGAGGACGGCGAACTGGAGGCGGTGGAGCCTGCGCAGTTTCCGATCCCCGCGCTGAAGCGTTTCCCGTTTTTCCAACGCCAGCGGTTTCGAGTTGGGCAGAAGGTTTATACTGTCTGGTTTCCGCCGGACCAGTTGTTCGGGACGTTCTTCGGCACCAGTGCGAACCGCTCGGGGCTCCAACAGGGCCAGCGCTTCCGCAAGGGCGAGGACCTCATCAAGGTCAAGATCATCAGCGGGGATCATCTGTTCGTGGACCGGCTGGCCTACAACTTCCGCCGCCCCGAGCGTGGCGAAATCATCGTCTTTGAGACGAAGGGCATCCGGACCCTTCCGCAGGACCAGTTCTACATCAAACGCATGGTCGCCCTCGGCGGCGAGCGCGTCCGCATCGGTGACGACCGGCATCTGCGGATCAACGACCGGCGTCTCGATTCCAGCACGCCACGGTTTGAGAACGTCTATCACCTCACCGGCCCGCCTGAAGACAGCAAGTTCTCCGGCCATGTGAACGAGGTGATTGCGAGAAAGTTTAACCGCTCGCTCGCGCGGATATTCGAGGACGAGCGGCAGGAGTTTGTCGTCCGGCCCAAGCACTACATCGTCATGGGAGACAACACCATGAACAGCCTGGACTCACGGGACTGGGGCGATTTCCCACAGGAGAACGTCATCGGCAAGTCCGCCTTCGTTTACTGGCCCTTCCTGAGCCAGGGCGAGCGTCCGGGCCGCTTCGGCTGGTCGCATCGCTAGAGCCGGGCGAGGTCTGGGATCCGCCTACGGCACTCCAGTTCAGCGCCGGACGCCGTCTGTGAACTCGAAGGTCGCCGCCATGCAACGGTGTTGTGACTGCCGGCCTTCCTCGACCTCGGCGTGGATGGGGCGCAGGCCGGTCTTGCTGCAATAGATGTTGTCCAGCCGCAGCCAGGCGGGTAGCGATGCGTCGCCGGGGAATGTGGCCCCCCCGCCCTGACCGCGCTCGTTGAACGCCTCAGTCCAGCTTTCCCGGTAGAGCCGGTAGATCAGCCCGTGCGTCGGCACGTTGAAGTCGCCGCAGACGATGAAGGGCACCTTGGCCTGTTTGGTGATCTGCACCATCTGCCGGGCAAGCTCCTGCTGGGTCTTGAAGAAGCTCGCGTTCTGCTCGCGGATTTTCCCGCTGTGCCCGCTGGTCTTTCCCAGCGCAGCGGTCAGCGCGCTGGGGCTTTTCATCGCTTCGAGCTGATCACGGGGCGTGGGCATGTGCACCACGAAAACGATGATCGTCTTCCCGTTCACGTCCACCTCGAACCACGCGGCGACGCGCTGCGGAACCTGATGGGAATCGGTGGGATCGGTCATCGGCAGGGCTTCGGCCGCGCGGATCGGGAATTTGCTGATGAGGATGAACTGGTCCTTGCCGACGACATAGCGGTCGGGATGATTCTTGGCGATCTCCGGCCCGCGCGCGGAGGCATTGGCGTCCTGCAGCGCGATGATGTCTGCCTTCTGCAAGTCGGCGAAGTCCCTGTAACTCGTCTTGTGGCTCTGGCCGACATTGTTGGTCACGACCTTGAACGAGGGATTGAACGCGGCCGGCCAGTTGTGCCAGCGCAGGTCCATGAAGCCGAAGATGATCACGGGCAGGCACAGGGCCAGCGGGATCAGCAGCCGCGCGTATAGGAAGATCGCCACGCCGCCCAGCGGGATGATCGGCAGCAGCCAGGCCCACGGCGGCACATACATCATCGTGCTCAGGAACTGGTGCTCCTCCGCGTGAAATTCGATCCCGTAGAGGATCGCGAGCAGCGACACGCAGTAGATCACGGTCAGCGCCGTCAATATCCAGCGTGCCCAGATGACCACCTTTTGCACGATGCCCACGTCGTTGGGGTGCGGCACGCCGAACTCGCGCGCGCGCGCGCTGCCGGGAGGGGGTTGAGGATCGTCTGAGTTGTCCGGCGGGTAATCGCGCGCAGCCATAGGTGGTTTTGGAGTGAACGGCGCGCCTGATGTGCCGTCCTGCTTGCTGCCGGAAAGAAGTAGTCGGCAGCCCGGAGGATTGCACGGAAAAAGAGCCGGGCGAGGCGAGAGAAGCGCGGCCTCAACCGGCTTGCAATGTCAGCCGCACCGCGCAGAATTCCTCCATCGTAAACACATTCGCCCTGTGAACAGCCCCGCCTTTTCCCGCCGCCGCTTCACGCAGTTCACCGCCGCTGCCTCGCTCGCCACGCTCACTTCGCCGCTGCCCGCCGCCGCGCCCGCGCAGCGCTGGCCCATCATCGGCTTCAGCAAGCCCTTCCAGTCGCTCGGCCCGGAGCAGACCGCTGACACTGTCGCGGAGATCGGCTGGGACGGCATCGAGTGTCCGGTGCGTGCGAAGGGGCAAGTCTTGCCGGAGCGAGTGGAGGAGGACTTGCCCAAGCTCGTCGAGGCGCTTCGCAAGCGCGGCAAGGTAATTGGCATCATCACCACCGATGTGTTGAACCCGTCGCAGCCGACCACGCGCAAGGTCCTCCAAACCGCCGCCAAGCTCGGCATCAAGCGCTACCGCATGGCGTATTGGAAGTATGCGAAGGACCAGTCCATCCCCCCGCAGCTCGACAAAATCCGTGGCGAACTGCGCGACCTCGCCGCGCTGAACAAGGAGCTGGGCCTCCAATCCGGCTACCAGAACCACTCCGGCGCGGACTACGTGGGCGCGCCCATCTGGGACATCTGGTCGCTCGTGCGTGACCTCGACCCGAAGCGCGTCGGCATTTGCTTCGACATCGGCCACGCCACGCTCGAAGGCGGTCATTCCTGGCCGACCGAGGCGCGCCTCGTGGAGCCGCACCTGACCGCCGTCTTCGTGAAAGACTTTGCTTGGAAGAAGGGCGACAAGGGCTGGAAGGCCGAGTGGTGCCCGCTCGGCGAAGGCATGGTGAACAGGAGCTTCTTCGCGTGGCTGAAGAAAACTTCCTTCAACGGCCCGCTCTCGCAGCATCACGAGTATGACCACGGCGAAGGCAAGCCGATGATCGCCAAGATGCAGCAAGACCTGCGTGTGCTGCGCGAATGGCTCGCTGCGTGAGGGAATGTCCAATGCCCAATTCTCAATAGACTCTATGCGTAATAGACAATGGCCGCTGGTTGGTGGTAGGTTTTTGGCATGAACCTGTTGCGTGCGCTGGACCAACCG
>JBEBFV010000047.1:0-20705 GCA_040081795.1 Limisphaerales bacterium
TTGGACTTGAATGAGGAAAAATGAGCGCGTCAGCCAATCGGCGAAATCGCCCCACTTTCCAGAGTTCACTCGTTCTGATTTCCGAACACCCTCTTTCAGCCCTTTCATTTTGAGCCTCCTCACGTCGGCTGCTACGGGTTGAAGAGCTTTTCCACCTTCGCCTTCACGCTTTTATCCATCTTGATGAGCGGCGGCCAGGGGCGTTTGAAACCTTCGCCGGGCAACTTCTTCGTTGCGTCGATGCCGAGTTTGCTGCCGCTGGCGATTTCGCTGGTGGCGTGGTCGAGCACGTCGGACGGGCCTTTGGTGAAGATGCTGTCGCGTTGCGGGTCGGTGTTGGCGCAGAGGCGGAAGAGGACTTCGCTGGTGTTGTGCACGTCCACGTCGTCGTCCACCACCACGATGTATTTGGTGAACATCATCTGCCCCATGCCCCAGAGGCCGTGCATGATTTTGTAGGCTTGCATCGGGTAGGTCTTGCGGATGCTCACGAAGACGAGGTTGTGGAAGACGCCTTCCGCCGGCAGCGCGAGGTCCACGATCTCGGGGAAGTTCATCTTGAAGATGGGCAGGAAGAGTTTCACGGACGCGCCGCCGATGTAGAAGTCTTCCATCGGTGGGATGCCAACGATGGTGGCGGGATAAACGGCGTCCTTGCGGTGCGTGATGGCGGTGACGTGGAAGACGGGATACGGCTCGGGCAAGGTGTAGTAACCGGTGTGGTCGCCGAACGGGCCTTCGTCGCGCAACGGCTCAGTCGGGTCAACGTAGCCTTCGATGACGAAGTCGGCGTTGGCGGGGACTTCGAGGTTGCATGTGACGCATGGGACTAATTCGACCGATTTCTTCCGAAGGTAGCCTGCTAACAAAAACTCGTCCAAGCCGTCGGGAAGTGGAGCAGTAGCCGCAAATGTAAACACCGGATCTCCCCCCAGGAAAATCGCGACAGGCATGCGCGTGCCCGTTTCGTAGTAACGGCGGCCGTGGCGCGCGCCGACTTTTTGGAGCTGCCAGTGCATGCCGGTGGTGCTGTCGTCGTAAATCTGGATGCGATACATGCCGACGTTGCGCTCGCCGGTGTCGGGGTCTTTGGTGACAACGCAGGGGAGCGTGATGAAGCGACCGCCGTCGAGGGGCCAGCATTTCAGGATGGGGAGGTTGAGCAGAGTTGAGGGTTGAGAGTTGATAGTTGATGGTTGCGCCACATCCGGTGCCTTGGGCCACGCATCGGTGCGGGCGAGCGGGGAGTCGAATTTGTGGATGACTTCCTTGCACGGGCCGTCCTTCACGAGCTTGGGCTTTGCGTGACGCAGATCAAGCGCGGTGCCGAGGAGTTTGATGGCTTCGCGCATTGAAGTGGGTGGCTTGGCCTTCATGAGTGAGCCAAGTTCAGCGGCGGCTTCGTCCACGGCATTCGCACCCAGGCTCAGGGCCATGCGCTTGTGCGAGCCAAGCGTGTTGATAGCGACGGGGAAGGGCGACACCACGCCGTTCACCGTGGGTTTCTCGATGATCAACGCCTTGCCGCCATCGGGCGATTTCATCTCGCGGTCGGCGAGTTCGGTGATCTCCAGTTCGGTGGCGACGGGTTGCGAGATGCGGCGCAGTTCCCCTGCCCTGTCGAGCGCTTGAATCCAATCGCGGAACGAATCGAATGCCATGGCCGCGAGGCTAGCAGGCGGCGGCGGGGATGCAATTCAGCGGGCGGGCTTCTGCGGGGGCTACTTGCTGCCTGGCTTGATGGCGGGGACGTCGGCCAAGTCGCGCGGGAGCTGGTCTGCGGCGAAGGTCTCCACTTTCAAAGCGATGAGGCTGACGCTGGGAACGCCGAGCTGCACCAGCCCGTTCGTGCGGTCCACGACCATCGCGACGGCCGCCACGGTGCCACCATGGGCGAGGATGATGTCCATGGTCTCCTGCACGCGACCGCCCTTGGTGACGACGTCCTCGACGACGAGGACCTTTTCGCCGGGGGAGATCTTGAAGCCGCGCCTCAGGACGAGCCTGCCTTCCTCCTTCTCGACGAAGATGAAGCGGAGGCCGAGCTGTCGGGCAACTTCCTGGCCGATGACTAGGCCGCCCATCGCGGGGGAAACGACCGTGGTGGCACCGAGGCCGCGCAGCTTGCCAGCCAGCGCAGCGCCGAAGCGCTCGACGACGGGCATCTGCTGAAGGGCGAGCGCGCACTGAAAGAACTGCCGGCTGTGCAGCCCGCTGCGGAGAATGAAGTGGCCCTCAAGGAGCGCGCCGGACTCGCGGAAGAGCTGCAGGGCTTCGTCGGTCGTCATGCGGAAAGGCTAGCGGCGCGGCGCGCGGGTTGACAAGCCCGCCGCCCAGCACGAAGGCCGGTTGTTGCCGACGGGCCTCCGCACCAGTCAAGAGACCAGCCGGTTTACTCTTTCTCCTTCTTCTTGCCGCCGCCGCTGTCTTCGCCACCGAGGGAATCCATCAGCTTGATGAGGGGCAGAAACATCGCGATGACGATGCTGCCGACGACGACGGCGAGGAAGACGATCATGATCGGCTCGAGCAGCGAGGTCATGGCGGAGACGGCGTTGTCCACCTCCTCCTCGTAGTTGTCGGCGACCTTCATCAACATCTCCGGCAGTGCGCCGGTCTGCTCGCCGACGTCCACCATGGAGACGACCATGGGGGGGAAAACCTTGGATGCCTCGAGCGGGGCGGTGATGGACTCGCCTTCCTTGACGCTGTCGTGAATCATCTGCACTGCCTCGGCGAACATGATGTTGCTGGAGGTTTCGCGGACAATGTTCAGAGATTGGAGGATGGGGACGCCTGAGCTGACGAGTGTGCCCAATGTGCGTGTGAAGCGAGAGATGGCCACCTTGCTGATCACAGGCCCGAAGACGGGTATGATGAGCTGGAACCGGTCAAACAACCGGGCACCGAACTTTGTCCGAACGAACAGTTTGAAGCTGATCACCATCCCGGCGACGATGCCGGCGGTCATGAAGAAGTGGTTCTGGATGAAGCGGCTGATGTTGAGAACCAGCATGGTGAAGTCTGGCAGGCCCTCGTCCCCGAGCATGTCCTTGAAGATCGCCTCGAATTTTGGGACGACGACGATCATGAGCAGCGCGACAATGCCGACTGCGACGACCATGACGGCCATTGGGTAGAAGAGCGCCGCCTTGACCTTGCCCTTGATCTTCTCGGCCTTTTCCGCGAACTCCGCCAGTCGTGTGAGGGTGACTTCCAGCACGCCGCCCAGCTCGCCGGCCTTCACCATGTTGATGAAGAGCTTGTTGAAAGCCTTGGGGTGCTGGGCCAGTGCCTCGGAGAAGGTGCTGCCGCCCTCGATGCCAATGGCGAGCTTGCCGAGGATTTCCTTCAGCGTCGGATCTTTCTCCTGCTTCGCCAAAACAGTCAAACCGCGCAAGAGCGGAAGGCCGGCATCCACCAGAGTGGCGAGCTGGCGGGTGAAATTGCAAAGGGCCTTGGTGCCGACCTTGCCGCCGAAACCGGGGATCTTGAGGTTGATCTGCAGGGCGCCGCCCTTGGGCTTGCCCTTGCCGGCCGGCCCTTTTCCGGCGGGGGCCTTGGCGTCCTTCTTGTCCTTGTCCTTGTCCTTGCCCTTGTCCGACTCCACGACCTTGGTCGGGAAGTAGCCCATCTCCTTGAGGCGGGTCAGCGCCTCGCCCTGGTTGGCGACCTCCAAGGTGCCCTTGGTGGGCTTGCCCTTCGCATCCATCGCTTCGTAGGTGAAGACAGGCATAGGTTCCTCCAGTGTTACGTGTATCGCACGACTTCTTCGACAGTGGTTTTTCCCTCAAAAATCAGCCGCAGGCCGTCGTCGCGGATGGTGGACATGCCCAGCTCGACAGCCCGTTGCCGCATGATGACCGCAGGAATGCGCTCGTTGATCATGGTGCGGATGGGATCGTTGATCGGGAGCAGCTCGTAGATGCCGGAACGCCCCTTGTATCCGGTGTCGCTGCAGGTGTCGCAGCCGCGGCCGTAGTAGAAGGTCTTGTCGCCGATGTCGTGGGTGGAGAGGTTCAGGAGGCTGAGCTGGTTCTCCGTCGGCTCGAAGGGCGAGCGGCACTTTTGGCAGACGGTGCGCACGAGGCGCTGAGCCAGCACGCCCATGAGCGTGGAGGAGATGAGGAATGGCTCGATGCCCATGTCCACAAAGCGGGTGACGGCGCCGGGCGCGTCGTTGGTGTGCAGCGTGGACAGCACGAAGTGGCCGGTGAGCGAGGCCTGGACGGCGATCTGCGCGGTTTCAAGGTCGCGCATCTCCCCGACCATGATGATATCCGGGTCCTGGCGGAGGAAGGCACGCAGCGCCTTGGCGAAGGTCATCCCCGTGGTCTCGTTGATGGGCACCTGCATGATGCCCTCGATGTCGTATTCCACCGGGTCCTCGGCGGTGAGGAGCTTGGTGTCGATGGCGTTGACCCGGCGAAGACAGGCGTAGAGCGTGGTGGTCTTGCCGCAGCCGGTCGGGCCGGTGACGACGAAGATGCCATTGGGGTTTTGGATGATGTCGCCGACGTCTTTGAAAACCTCTGGCCGCATGCCCAAGTTCTCCAGATCGAGGCTGACGGAGGAACGATCGAGCACGCGCAGCACGACAGATTCGCCGAACTTGGTGGGAAGCGTCGAGACGCGCAGGTCAATCCGCTTGCCGGCCAGGCTCATGGAAATGCGCCCGTCCTGCGGCAGTCGACGCTCAGAGATGTTCAGGTTGGCGAGCACCTTGAGGCGGGAGATGACGGGAAGCGCCAGATAGCGGGGCGGCGGGGACATCTCGTAGAGGGCGCCGTCCACGCGGTAGCGGATCTTGAACTCATCCTCGAAAGGCTCGAAGTGAATGTCGCTCGCGCGATCCTGCACGGCCTGGTAGAGGATCAAGTTGACAAAGCGGATGATCGGCGTCTCGTTGGCCATGTTGGCCAAAGCGTCGGCTGAGTCCTCCTTGCCGGCGGTCAGTTCGAGTTCCTTGACGCTGTCGGCATCCGTTCCTTGAAGCGAATTCAGAATATCGTCGAATGACTCTGTCTTCTCCGCGTAGAATTTCGTGAGCGCTGCCAGGACAGCGCTGGGGTCACCCACGACCACCTGCAGCTCCTTGCGGACGATGAAGCCGACTTCGTCCACGATGGCCGGGTTCAGAGGATCGGCCAGCACCACCCGCAACGAGTTTCCGTGCAGCTCGAGCGGCAGGCACTGATACATGCGTGCCGTGGCTGGTGGGATGGCATCAATTGCCTCCTGGGAAATCTCCAGATCCTTGAGGCCGGTGATCACCTCCGTGCCCAAGTGCTCGGCGATGAGCGAGAGCTGGGTGTCGAGATCCATGATTCGGGCGTCCACCAGAATCTGGCCGATTGCCTTGCCGCTCTTGTTGTTTTCCTGCATGACCTCCTCCAGCTGGAGGTCGTCAATCATCCCCCTCTCGCGAACGAGGGCCAGCAACGGGTCTGAGATATTGGCGGCCATGGCTATTCCTTCGCGTCTTTGGCGGCGGCCATTTTCTCCTCCACTTCCTGCACTTTGGCCAGGATGGCTTGGGAATCAATGCACCGGGTGATCACGGTGTCGCGGGAGATGCGCCCCTTTTCATACCAGCCCAACAGCCCCTGATCCAAGGTCACCATCCCGTATTTGGCGCCGGTCTGCTGGTCCGATATGATGCGGAAGCTCTTGTTGTCACGGATGAGCGCGGAGATGGAGTTGGTCATCACCATGATGTCATGGATCGCGAGCCGCCCTGGCTTGTCGCTGGTGGGCACGAGGATTTGGGCGATGACGGCAACCAGCGCAGTGGACATCTGGATGCGGACGGTCTCCTGGGCGTTGGTGGGAAAGGCATTGATGATGCGGTCAATTGTCTTGGCCGCAGAATTCGTGTGCAGCGTGCCAAAGACGACGTGGCCTGTTTCGGCGGCGGTCAGCGCTGCGTCAATGGTTTCCAAGTCACGCAACTCGCCAACGAGAATGATCTCGGGGTCCTGGCGCAGCGCGCGGCGCAGCGCCTCTGCGAAGCTCGGCACGTCAATGTGAACTTCACGCTGGGTGATGACCGCCTTCTTGTGCTTGTGGTAGAACTCGATGGGATCCTCGACCGTGATGATGTGCGCGTGGTCACTGGTCTCGTTGATGATGTTGATCATCGAGGCCAGGGTGGTGGACTTGCCGGAGCCGGTGGGGCCGGTCACCAGGATCATGCCGCGCGGCTTGTGAATCAGCTCGTCAACCAGCGTGGGCGAGAGGCCAATCTGCTTGATGGTGAGCAAGCCTGTTGGAATCTGCCGCAGCACGAGCGCGAAGTTGCCGCGTTCCTTGAAGGCGCTGACGCGGAAGCGGGCCAGTTCTCCGAAAGCAAATCCAAAGTCCGCGCCACCCTTGGTGCGCACCTGCTGGATGTTGTCCTCGGATGTGATGCTGGTCATCAGTTCCTCAGTGTCCTCCGGCGCGCAGGGCGGCCCCTGAATCCGCTCCAGGACACCGTGCGCGCGGATGCAAGGGGGAATCCCGACCCGGATGTGCAGGTCGGCAGACCCCTCCGCCACCATCAACTGCAGCAGGTCGGACATCGAGTAAGTTCCCATAGTCTGTGTGTTTCGTCCGGTCGGGTTGTCTGGTTTGGGTTGTGCCTGGGCTAGTGTCCAGTTTTGGCGTCCGCCGTCGTGGCTGCGATGACCTCGGCCGCCGTCGTCATTCCGGCGACGACTTTCCGCGCGCCGTCCTCGCGAAGGCTGCGCATGCCCATCTCGCGGGCACGGGCGCGGAGCGCGGTGGATGAGACCTTGTCGAAGATGAGCTTGCGCACGCTGTCATCAATCACGAACACCTCGAAGACGCCGAAGCGTCCGCGGTGCCCGGTCTTGTTGCAGTTGTCGCAGCCCATGCCCTTGGAGTAGTTCGCCCCGGGCAGATTTGGATCCAGGCCAAGCGTCTTGAGCTCCACTTCACTGGGCAGGCCGGGTCCGATGCACTTCTTGCAGATGCGGCGCACCAGACGCTGGGCCATCAGGGCGCGGGTGGCGGAGGCCACGAGAAACGGCTTGATGCCGATGTCCACGAGACGCTGCACGGCTCCGGGCGCGTCGTTGGTGTGGAGCGTGGAGAAGACGAGGTGGCCGGTGAGCGACGCATTGATCGCGATGGTGGCGGTTTCCATGTCGCGAATCTCACCCAGCATCACCACGTTGGGCGCCTGGCGCAGCATCGCGCGCAACGCGGCCGCAAAGGTGAGGCCGATGATTTCACTCACCTGCACCTGGTTGATGCCGCCCAGCACGTATTCGACGGGGTCCTCAACCGTGATGATCTTGCGGTCAGGCCGGTTGATGTAGTTCAGGCAGGAATAGAGCGTGGTCGTCTTGCCCGAGCCGGTGGGGCCGGTGACAAGCAGAATGCCGTCGGGCAGGCCGATGAGTCGCTCGAATGTTTGCTGGTCGTCGGTGAGGAAGCCCAGTTCCGTCAAGCCCAGCTTGAGGCCGGACTTGTCGAGAATACGCATGACGATGCTCTCGCCATGCACTGTGGGAAGGGAGTTGACGCGCAGGTCAATCGGCTTGCCGGTAATCTCCAACTGGATGCGTCCGTCCTGCGGGATTCGTTTCTCCGCGATCGACATCGCTGCCTGAATCTTGAGTCGGCTGATGATGGCGTTCTGGAGCTTCTTGGGCGGGCTTTGGACTTCCTGCAAGCAACCGTCAATGCGGTAACGGACGCGCAGACGCTTCTCAAGCGGCTCGATGTGGATGTCCGAGGCCCGTGTCTTGTAGGCGTCCGCGATGATCGTGTTGACCAGCTTGATGAGCGGGGCGTCCGCATCCGTCCCCACCTGATCCTCGTCGAGTTTTTCCGACGTGTCGAAACCAAGGTCAATCTCCCCCTCGGTCATGTCCTGGATCATCCCGGCCACCGATTCCTCAGCGGTGGCGTAGTGCTTCGTGATCACCTCTGCCACCTGCTCCTCGGTCGCCACTCGGAACTCAAGGTTGTCCACCTTCAGCACGTGCCGCAGGCTGTCCATCGTGTCCAGGTCGGACGGGTCGGTGATCGCGACGATGAGCGTGCCTTCGCCAAAATATACCGGCACGCACTTGTATTTGTTGGCGATGTGCCGTGGCAGGATTTGGAGCGCGTCGTCCTTCAGGGAGAGGCCGGAGAGATCCACCGTCTCCATGCCGAACTGAATCGCCTTGGCCTGGGTGATGTGCGCCGAGTTGATGATCTGCGTCGCCAGCAGGCGGTCAATCACTCCCTGCTCAGTAAACTCCCCGGACTGAACTTCCGCCCGGGCCTGGGCGACATCCTCATTCGTCACCAAGCCCATGTCCGCCAGCGTATCTACCAGGTAATCGTCTTTGACAGGCACGGCTAAGAATCGGTTGAACGGCGTCTTCGCGGCATACTACCGGCGGTTGACTTCGTGTCAAACCCGGCGTGATCGGAACGCCTTGAGAATACGCCCGCTTCCGCGGCTCCACCAATACGGAAAAACCACGAAAAATCATGGGCGACACAGGTTCGATCCAGCCGACCGCAGGCGCACCGTCCAGATCAAGTCACCTCGCCAAACCCCTGCTGCCGCAGCGCCTCGTAAAGCACCAGCGCCACACAATTTGAGAGATTCAGCGAGCGGGCCTCCGGGTTGAACATCGGTATCCGCAGCCACCCGTCCCGGTTTGCCTCCAGCAACGGCTTCGGCAAGCCTGCCGTCTCCCGCCCGAACACCAGGTAGTCCCCTGCCCCGAACCGTGCCTCGTCGTAGCGCTGCGGGCCGCCCGACTCGATGAACCACAGCTTCGCATCGACTGGCAGCGCCGCCGCGAACTCCGACCAGTTCCGCCAGCGCCGCCACTCGACGTGCCGCCAGTAGTCCATCCCCGCGCGCTTGAGTGTGGCGTCGTCCAGCTTGAAGCCGAACGGCTCCACAAGGTGCAGCTTCGTCCGCGTCGCCGCGCAGAGACGGGCAATGTTGCCCGTGTTCGGCGGAATCTCCGGCTCGACCAGGACGATGTTCATTCGGGGCGCGGCTTCGGGTGCAAATTCTTCGGGTCGTAGAGCACCCGCCACAGGACCAACCCGTGCGCCGGAGCCGTCATGCCCGCCACACGTCGGTCACGCGATGCCAGAATCTTGCGGACGGCGTCGCGCGGGATCTTCCCTTCGCCCACTTGCACCAGCGTCCCGACGATTCCCCGGCACATCCGGTAGAGAAACCCGTCGCCCTCGATCACGAACGTCAGCAACGACCCGCGCCGCCGGACATCGCAGCGCGACAGCGTCCGCACCGTCGAGTCCGTGTCGTAGAATGGGTTCACGCGAAACGAACGGAAGTCGTGCTTGCCCACGAAGTCCCGCGCCGCCGCACGCATCGCTGCAAGATCCAGCTTCCGCTTGAAGTGCCACGCCTGCGTGCGCAGCAGCGGATTCATCGCCGCGTGATTCCACACCTGGTAGCGATACTCCTTCCCTGCCGCGCTGAACCGCGCGTGAAACTCCGCCGGCATCCGTCGCGCCGACTGCACGCGGATGTCCTCCGGCAAATGCGCGTTCACCGCCAGAAGCAGCCGCGCCGTCGTCATCCGCCACTCCGCGCTCGGCACCTCGAAGTGCGCCGCCATGCCGAGCGCGTGAACGCCCGAGTCCGTGCGGCTTGAGCCATACACCTTCGGCTGGCTGGGAAACAACTTCGCCAGCGCCGCCTCCACCAGCGACTGCACCCCCACGCCCGTCTTCTGCGTCTGCCAGCCATCGTAGCCCGAGCCGTCGTAGGCGATGGTGAGTTTCAGCTTGAGAGGAGACGGAGTGCTGGAGTGCGGGAGTGCTGGAGTGGTGGGGGAACTCGTTTTCATCGCTCCAATACTCCATCACTCCAATGCTCCGCTGGCCTCACGCCCCGCCCCCGACGCTGTCCAGATAACTCTGCAAAATAATCGCCGCCGCCGTCTGGTCCATCTTCCCCTTCTGATCCTTCGCCTTGTGGCCGGCCTGCCGGAGCATCCGTTGCGCCTGCACCGTCGTCAGCCGCTCGTCCCAGGTGCGGATCGGCACGGTGACCGTTTCGCGCAGCTTCGCGATGAACTCCTTCACCTTCTCCGCCGCCGGACCGAACGACCCGTTCATGTTTCGCGGCATCCCGATGATGATCTGCTCCGGCTGCAACTCGGCGAGGAGCTGGTTGAACCGCGCGATGAACTCCACCCACGGCTCCGCCGGGATGAACTCCAGTGGCCGGGCAATCATCCCCAGCTCATCGCTCACCGCGACGCCGACGCGAACAGTTCCGTGGTCAAGGGCCAGAATACGCATGAGTCAGAGTGTCTTCATCACCATCGCGGCTGCCCGCACCGTGTGCGCGATGTCCGTCTCCGTGTGCGCAGTGGAAATGAAGCCCGCCTCGAACTGCGACGGGGCGAGATAGACGCCCTCGGACAGCATCCCGTGGAAGAACTTCTTGAAGCGTTCGCGGTCGGCCTTCATCGCGTCGGCGAGATTCCAGACTGGCTCGCTCGTGAAGTAGCCGCAGAACATGGAGCCGCAGCGGTTGAAGGTGACGGGGATGCCGGCGGATTTCGCGGCGTCGCGCAGGCCGGCTTCGAGAGCGGCGCCTTTCGCTTCCAACTGCGCGTAGGCGTTACCGTGATTCTGTAGCGGCGGTTTGTCACCGCCGTTCGGACGGCGCTCACAGAGCGCCGCTACAGGAGCCAGTTCTTCGAGCGCCGCGATGCCTGCCGCCATCGCCAGCGGGTTGCCGCTCAAGGTGCCGGCCTGATACACCGGGCCTAGCGGCGCGAGGCAGTCCATGATGTCACCACGCCCGCCGAACGCGCCGACCGGCAGCCCGCCGCCGATGATTTTGCCGAACGTCGAGAGGTCCGGCCGGATGCCGAAGCGTTCCTGCGCGCCGCCGGGCGCGAGACGGAAACCGGTCATCACCTCGTCGAAAATCAGCACGGTCCCGTGCTCGGCCGTAATTTGCCGGAGGAATTCCAGGTAGCCCGGACGCGGCAGGTAAAGGCCCGCGTTGCCCGGCACCGGCTCGATGATGACGGCGGCGATTTCGCCGGGGTTCGCGGCGAAGGACGCCTTCAACGCCTCAATGTCGTTGTAAGGCAGAACGAGCGTGTGCTTCGCCGTGTCCGCCGGGACGCCCGCGCTGTCGGGATTGCCAAACGTCAGCGCGCCGGAGCCGGCCTTCACCAGCAGGCAGTCCGCGTGGCCGTGGTAGCAGCCGTCGAACTTGATGAACTTGTCGCGCTTCGTGAACCCACGCGCGAGGCGGATGGCGCTCATGCACGCCTCGGTGCCGGAGTTGCACATGCGCACCTTGTCCACGCTGGGCACGAGCGATTTGATGAGCCGCGCCATCGTGACCTCGAAAGGATTCGGGATGCCAAAGCTCGTGCCGTGATCGGCAGCGGCCTTCACTGCGGCAATAATCTTTGGATGCGAATGTCCGAGAATGGCCGGCCCCCAGGTGCCGACGTAGTCAATCAGCTCATCGCCGTCCACCGTCGTCACGCGCGAACCCTTGGCGGACTGCACAAAGAACGGCTGCCCGCCCACGGCGCGGAAGGCGCGCACGGGCGAGTTCACGCCACCGGCAATGTGCTGGAGTGCTTCGGCGAAGAGCGCTTCGGATTTGGCCCGCGAAATCATGGAGGGAGGATAACGAGGCGGCGCGGGTGAGGACGAGGGTGAATTTGGAGGAGCAGGATTAGGATCAAGATGAGGAGCATGAGTCCGACGTTCCCCTCCTGCTCGTAATCCTAATCTTAATCCTGCTCCTTCCACGACTTCCTCGGCGGACAGGAGTGTCCGACTTACGGCACCTGACGCACTCGGTAGAAGCGCTTCGCGGTGCCGGCCCCGCCGGGATCGGTGATCAGCGTCGAGTTCGCCGTCGCGGTGAAGTTGGCGACGATGGGCGTCCACACTGTCGCCGGCAGCGCGGTGGCCCGCTCCAGGGTGTATTTCGTGCCGGGGTAAGTCGTGACCGTCACGAGGTTGTCGCTGCCGAACTTCGCCACGGAGAGGATGCCCATGCCCAGACGCACGAACTTCGCCACAGCGGGAACGCCATTGGTGTTCATGATGAAAATCATGTGGTGGCCGGGCGGGCAAAGGTTCGGGTCGTTCGGCACGGTGACAGACAACTGACCGTTGCCGGCGGTGAACTGAAGCCGGTTGATGCGCTGGTTTTGGTCGTAGGCGTGAGTTGTGTTGCCGGGGCGAATCCAGACGACGTTCGTGATGCTTGCAGCGTCGGGCGTCACGACAGTGAACCGCTCGCCGTAAGTCACGCTCGCGGGCGCGCTCGTGATGGTCGGCCTCGCGCCACGGAAAAGATACGGCGGCGAGTAAATCTCCGCGCTCGCCTCCGCGAGATCGTCCGGCGGATTCGGATGGCCGCCGCCGGTGGCGACAACGCGGCCGTCCGGGAGAAGGAAGGCATTCGCGTGGTAGCCGCGATAGCGCACGTTCGGAGCCATCGGCGTCCAGACCTCCGTGACGGGGTCCCAGACTTCGGACATGAGAATCTTGCCAGCGGCGATGTTGAAGCCAGCCGAACTGCTGCCGTTGCAGAGGAAGACTTTCCCATCGGGCAGCAGAACAGCGGTGCCGTGGCGGCGGCCGGTGTTCGCGGGCGTCGTCTGCCGCCAGGCCGGAGTCGTGTCGTTGAGGTTGATGACTTCGGTGACACGGCTCGGATAGACGGTGGCGGTGGTGGCGAAGATGCTGGGCTGCGTGTAACCCTCGGGCGTGTTGCCGCCATGGATCATGATCTTGCCGTCGTCGTAGAGCACCGACGTGCCGTAATCGCGGTAGAGCAGGCTGCTCGCCGCCAAGTCGGTCCATGCGCCCGTGCCGGTGGTGTCGAGGTAGCGGGACATCTGCTGCGGGCCGGCGTTGAAGACTTTGCCGTTCGGCGCGAGATACATGAACGGGTAGTAGTTCGCCCACGCGGGGAAGACGCCGTGTTGCACCGCAGCCCCGGTGAGATTGCGCCAAGTGCCGCTGGCGATCTGCCAGATTTGCGCGGTCTTGTTCACGTCCGTCGCGATGTCCACCGTGCCGGCCTCGACGAGCTGGTCGCCGTTGCCGAGCATCGTGACGGTCGGATACCAGCGCCCGGCATTCATGTCGGTGATGCGCGTCCAAGTGTTCGAGCCGGGGTCGTAGATGCTGGCCTTGATCTCGCCCACGCCGTCTGCGATGTGGCCACCCGGTGCGAAGAGCCGGCCGTCCGCCATCAGCGCGTGGCCCGCGCAGAAGAGGTCGTAGCCGTGAAATGGCGTGCGCGTGAACGTCCCTGCGTCCACGTCCCAGATGTAGGGATACCCGTCCGTGCCGCCGAAGGGCGTGTCAAACGGCGCGCCCCGGTCCCACAGCAGCACCTTGCCGGTAGGCAGGAGGTTGATGTGGATGGGCACGACTGGATACGGGTTCGCCGGCATGTCAATCGGCGTGCCCCACGCGCCGACACGCGCCGGATCGTCGTTGTCCACGATGGTCACGGTCGCGACCGTCTGCGTGTCGAGCGTCACGCCGCCGGTGGGATTGCTGATGTGAACGGTGAACTGGCGGTTGGGTTGGATGGTCGGGTTGTCAATCGGCGCGACCCGGAAGAACTTCACCAATTCCGTCGCCGTGAAGGTCAGCGTGCCGTTCGTTGCCACATAATCCACGCCGGCGATCGCTGTCAGGTTCGAGGTGGTGAAATTGATCGTCACGTCGCCCGTGCTCGCGCCGTAGCGGCTGACATAGACTTGCGCGGGAAACGTCTCCGGCGTCGCGTAGGTCGCGAAGCCCAAGCCCACCGTGCCAAGGTTCGGCTGCTCGAACTTCACGTTCACATTGTCAATGTCGTGGTCGGCTGTGAGTCCGCCCGTGCGCGCGCCGAACATCACGCGCGACTCGTAAGGCTGGAGGCCGGTCACGACGACGTTGGTGCAGATGGTCACTGGCGCTCCCCCGTTGGGAGTGAGGATGACGCTCACGTCGGAGTTCCCGCCGCCGGGCCGCACGATGATCTTCGCGTGAATCCACTGGCCGCTCTTGAGGTTCACGCCGCCGGCGTTGAACTCGTTGATCTTCTGCCCGTTGAAATGGATCGAGACGTGGTTGTCGTCCTGGTCGCCGCCGTCGAAGTTGTTGAACACGTCGAAGCCGATGCCCAGCGACGCCGCGATGTTTGGCTCCTGGTAGAAATTGCCAATCGTGTCAATCGGCCCGGCCTGTCCCCAGGTGAACGTGTCCAGCAGCGCGAAGCTGAAACCGTCCGCCAACCCGGTGATGTGGAAGTCGAACTCCGCCGTGATGAGCTTGTAAGTGCCCGCGTCGCTCTTCGTGAAGGCGACAGTATTGACGTTCTGGTTCGCACTGGCCGACGCGAGCCGGAGGAAATTTCCCGTCGGCCCGCCGGCGGTGATCGTCGGCGGCGGGTTTACATTATTCTGCGCAAGCTCATAGGCCGTGCCGCCCGCGTCGAAGTTTTGCACCGTGTCCGCCCGCGCCACGCAGACAGCCAGCCACAGCCCAACCACCCCGCCGGAGAGAAGCATCCGGCCCAACCATTGTTGTCCATGCGTGTTCATCAAAAGCTGACCGGCAGCCCAAACCGCACCCGTTGCTTAATCTAAATCCGCCCCGGCTGCAATTGGGGCAATACCTGAGCTACGCGGGAACCTCGTCCGGCCTTCACTTGGAGGCTTTCCCAAAATTGCCCGGCCCTTCATGTGCCTTGCCCCGCGCGGCTGACGCGGGCAGTGGCAGGGGACGTCCGTCGTCGTCACAGCCAATCGCTTTCATGCGCCGCATGGTGGCCGCCTCCCGGCGAGTGACAATAGAATTCCGGGCGCATGGACCGACCTTCCCTTTGCGATTGTGCCGCCGCGGCGATCCACCTAGCTTCCGCCAACCCAGAACCCAATGAGTGTCGCCATCGAAACCACCGGCCTGACCCGCAGCTTCGGGAGCTTTCGCGCCGTGGACCAACTGAACCTCAGCGTCGAGGCAGGCCGCTTCTACGGCTTCCTCGGCCCCAACGGCGCGGGGAAATCCACCACCATCAAGATGCTCACGGGCCTTCTCGGCCCGAGCGGCGGCACGATGCGCATCCTCGGCGAGGACGTGAGCGACCCGCAGCGTGCGCTGGCCGTCAAGCGCCGCATCGGCGTCGTGCCGGAGAACCTCGCGCTCTTCGACAACCTCACTGCACGCGAATACCTCACCTTCATCGGCCGCATGTATCTCCTGCCGCCGGCCACGGTGCGCGAGCGCTGCGAGCAGTTGCTGGCGGTCATGGACCTCGCCAAGGAGGAGAAGAAGCTCACGCTCGAATTCTCCCACGGCATGAAGAAGAAGCTCGCGCTCGCCGCCGCGCTCATCCCCGACCCCGAGCTGCTCTTCCTGGACGAGCCGTTCGAGGGCGTGGACGCGGTGGCCTCGCGCGTGTTGCGCGACATGCTCAAGCGCAGCGTCGAGCGCGGCGCGACGATCTTCCTCACGTCGCACGTCCTCGAAATCGTCGAGCGGCTCTGCACGGATGTCGGCATCATCGTGGGCGGGAAGCTTGTGCATCAGGGCACGATGGAGGAGCTGCGCCGTGACGGTTCGCTGGAGGACAAGTTCCTCAAGGTCGTGGGCACCGACGAGGGGGCGACGCAGAAACTGAGCTGGCTCGAGAGCTGATGAACTGGTCGCAACTCCAGACCATCTTGTGGCTGCGCACGCGGCTGGCGAGGAACCAGTTGACGCGTGGCAGCGGCCTCGGCGCGGTGATCGCCATCGTGGTCCTCATCGCCGCCGTGATCACGGGAGCATCGCTCTTCATCGGCGGATTCCTCGCTGGCAAATTCGCGTTCATCGAGGCGACGCCGATGAAAATCATGCTCGCCTGGGCGGGCCTCACGCTCGCCTTCCTGTTTTTCTGGAGCCTCGGCCTGCTCACGGAATTGCAGCGCTCGGAGACTATTGACCTCCAGCGGCTCATGCACCTGCCGGCGCTGCTGGGCCAGCTCTTCGTCATCAACTACCTCGCGTCGCACTTTGCCCTGAGCATCATCATCACCGTGCCCGCGATGGTCGGTTTGGCGCTCGGCCTCGCCTTCGGCCGAGGCCCGGCGATGCTGCTCCTCCTGCCGCTCGCCCTGAGCATGGTCTTCATGGTCACGGCCTGGACTTACTGCCTGCGCGGATGGCTGGCCGGGCTGATGTCGAACCCGCGCCGCCGCCGGAACATCATCATGGGCGTCACGCTGGGCTTCATCCTCGCGGTCCAGTTGCCCAACCTCTACTTCAACGTCTTCGCCCGGGGTAACCGCTCCACCGCGCCGCCAGCCGCCACGCCCGAGGACGCGAAGGCCCAGCGCGACGCGCGTCGGACCGCCGAGCAGGGCCGGTTCCAGCAAGTGCTCGCCGCGCAGCCGTTCATTCCGCCGCTCTGGGTTTCCGTCGGTGCGCAGGCGCTGGCCGAAGGGCGCGTCGGCCCCGCGCTCCTCGGCACGCTTGGCTGCCTCGGGCTGGGCGCGCTGGGTCTCCGACGCGCCTACCGCAGCACGGTGCGACTCTATCGCGGCGAGATTGGCGGCCAGGCTCCGGTGACTGCTGATATGTCCAAGACCGCCCGGGTGGTGGTCCCCGACCACTTCCTCGAACACCAGTTGCCGGGCGTGCCGGAACAAGCCGCCGCCCTCGCGCTGGCGACCTTCCGCTCCCTGATGCGAGCACCCGAGGTGCGGATGAGCCTGGCCACCTCGTTCATCGTGATGGTGGTCATGCTGGGAAGTTTCCTCATGCGACGCACGCCGACGATTCCCGCCGCCGCCGCGCCGTTCATCGTCACCGGGATGGCAGCGATGGCGGTGTTCCTGGTGTTCCAGTTTTTGGGCAACCAGTTCGGCTTCGACCGCTCGGGCTTCCGCGCGCTGGTGCTGGCACCGGCGGACCGGCGGCTTCTGCTGCTCGGGAAAAACCTCGCGCACCTGCCGCTGGCCGGCGGGTTCGGACTCCTGCTGGTCACAGCCGCCACCATCTATCTGGGGCTGCCACCAACCGTGTTCTGCGCGGCGCTGCTGCAATTCGGTGCGGCGCTCTGCCTGAGCTTCACCGCCGGAAACCTGCTTTCCGTCATGGTGCCCTATCGCATCCAGCCCGGCACGATGAAGCCCACCAAGATGCCCGCCGCCGCCATGCTCGTGATGATTCTGGCGCAGTTTGTTGTGCCCTTTGCGCTCGCGCCCGCCTTTCTCCCACCGCTGGCAGAGCTGCTCTGGCATGGAGCTGGATGGCCGGACTGGGTGCCCGTCAACCTGCTCGTCTCCGTCCCGCTCGCGGCTGCTGCGGGCGCGCTCTACTGGTTCACGCTGACGCCGCTCGCCCGGCTGCTGCAACGTCGCGAGACCAAAATCCTCGACCTGCTGACGGTGGAAGTGGAATAGCCGGCGGGCGGAGGAATTGGTGGGCAAGGAGGGATTCGAACCCCCGACCAAATGCGTGTAAAGCATCTGCGCTAACCACTGCGCCACTCGCCCGTGAGCCGACGCCCGCGATGGTGCAGCATTCGCCCCGGAAAACAAGCCGCTCCGTTGAGACTGCACCGCACCGGCGGATGGCTTGCGCCGCCGCTGGCTTCGTGGAGACTGCGGGCATCCGCGATATGGCTGTCACCGTCCCTTCCGCCCAAGCTGGTCGCGAAACTCTTGTCCGGCCCTCGGTGAGCGCGATCGCGGCGGACTGGTTGCTGGCAGCCATCCCGCCACGGGTCGGCTCGTCACCGGAACTCGATGAGATCATCCACAACCTCCGCACGGCATCGAAACGGGCACGGGCCTTGGTGCAACTTTTCGGCGTGGCGCTGGGAAAGCAAACACGCCGTCATGAGGACTCCCGCCTGCGCGACGCCGCCCGTGCCCTGGCAGGCGCGCGCGACTCGTCGATCGCGCGCACGCTGCTGCATCAACTCAAGCGCACGCACAAGGGACGAACGGCGGCGGCCATCGCCTCCGCCCTGCTCGGCCTCGAAGACAAGTCGGACGTGGCGCTCACTTCGGAGGAGACGCGCGCGGCCATCGCCCGGGCAAACGCGACCTTGCACTCGACAGTCAGGCAGCTCCGCAGGCTGAATCTGACGCTTGGTGATGCATGCGACGCGATCGAAGTGGGTTTGCGCGCGAGCTATCGCCGAAGCCGCCACCAGATGAGGCGTGCGAGAGAAAAAGGAACCGCCGCCGAGTTTCACGAATGGCGCAAGCTGACCAAGCGCGTGTTCTATCAACTCCAGTTCCCCGGCCTCGCGGAATCAAAAGATGGACGCAAACTGGTCCGGCAATTGGACAAGTTGCAGGAGCGATTGGGTTTGGAACACGACACCCATATGGTGCTCGCCTTGCTCCGCGCCGAGCCGGCCCGGTTTGGCGGGGCCATGCCCACGCTGCGGGTAACCGCCGCGCTGGAAAGTCGTGCAAAGAAACTCCGCAGGCGCTGTCTCCGGCTGGGCGCAAAAGCTTTTTCAGTGAAACCGGAATCATTCGCGAAAGACTTCCGCCGCAGGCTCCGCCACTTGCGTGCGCGGACAAATCCGGCATAGAATCGCCCAACTCCATCATGCGCTTTTCAACCCACCTCACCCTGATGGCCGCCGCCTGTCTCTCGACTGGGGCAGCCCAGCCGACACCTCCCGAATTCGTGAACGCCATAGCCCAGCTCAAGCAAGCCGCCGCCGCCGAAGTCGAGCGCGGCATACTCCCCGGCTTCTCCATCGCACTCGTGGACGACCAGCGCATCGTCTTCAGCGCCGGCTTCGGTCTGGCGGACGTGAAGCGGAAGGCTCCCGCCCGCGCGGACACCATCTACCGGGTCGGCTCCATCTCAAAGCTGTTCAACGCAGTGGCCGTCATGCAGCAGGTCGAGGCCGGGCGGCTCGACCTCGACGCGCCGGTGCAGAAGTTCGCCGGGGATTTTCGCATTCAGTCGCGGTTCCCTGACACGGGGCCAGTCACTCTGCGACAACTCCTTTGCCATCGCTCCGGCCTCATCCGCGAGTCGCCGGTGGGCGGCTACTTCGATGACCAGCAGCCGACCGTCATCGCCACAGTGCGCAGTGTCGCCGATTGCGCGCTGGTGAACCGGCCCAACACGCACACGCGTTACTCGAACATCGGCGCGACCATCGCCGGCTACGCGGCGCAGACCGTCTCGGGCATGGCCTTCGACTTCTACCAGCGCCAACACATCCTCGGACCGCTGGGGATGAACGATTCGTCCTTCGTCATCACCCCTGCCGTGCGACGCAAACTCTCGAACAGCTACATGAGAATGGCGAACGCCGACGGCACGTTTCGCCACGAGACGTCGCCGCTCTTTGAGCTGGGCACCATCCCCGCCGGCAATCTCTACGCGAGCGCCGAGGATCTCGCGCGGTTCATGTCCTGCCTGTTCGACGAAGGACACACCGCCGCTGGCGCACGTATCCTCAGCGCAGAGTCGCTAAAGGAGATGTTCACTCCGCAACTCACCGGCGCGACCAATGGGTTCGGTCTCGGCTTCAGCATCGGGCGCTTCGGCAGCTTCAAGGCCGTCAGCCACGGCGGCGCGGTGTATGGCTTTAGCAGCTCGTTCATCGCGCTGCCGGGGCCGAAGGTCGGCGTCATCGTGCTGGCGAACGAGGACATCGCGATGGGCCCCGTCAGCAAGCTCGCCGAGGCCGGGCTGGAACTGCTCCTGCAAGCAAAGTTCGGCCGTGCACCCGTCGCCAAGCCCACGCCGGTGAAGCTCGACACCGCCGCGCTTGCCGCCTTCGCTGGCGACTACGAGTCCGAGAGCTACTGGGCGAGGCTCGAAGTCAATGGCGACAAACTGCGCGCGAATATCTCGAGCCAGGAGCTGGAGTTCACGCCGGTTGGCCCGATGAAGTTCCGCTCCGATGGCCGCTTCGCGCACAACGGCCCGGTGGAGTTCACTCGCGACGCGTCCGGCCAAATGACCTTCACCGCGCTCGGCCAGAAATTCTCCCCTGCCCCGTCGAACCCGCCGCCCGTCCCGCCCGCGTGGAAGAAGTTCCTCGGCAGCTACGGTCCGAAGTTCATCCCCGCCATCGTCTCCGTGCGCCACAGCCACCTCTACGTGATGACCGAGAACATGGTGGACTACCGGCTCACGCCGCTGAACCGCACGACCTTCGCCTTCTCCCCCGGCCTCTACACGGACGAGCATCTCATCTTCAACGTGGACGCCAGCGGCAAGGCGCGGAGCGTGGTGCTGGCGAACATGGAGTTGAAACGGAACTGAATGACCAATCCCCAATGACGCAATGACCAATCAATGCCCAATGCCCAATGCCCCGGCTCACGGGAACGAGTTCCTCATTCGGCATTCGACATTGGTCATTCCTTGGACATTGGAAATTGGTCATTGGTCACTCCCAAAATGATTTCCCCGCAAGACACCTGGTCCCTCTGGGCGCTCATCGTGTCCGGCACTGCGCTCGCCATCTGGCTGGAAAACAACTTCAAGTGGGCCGCCAAGCTCAGCGGGCCCGTCATCGCGCTGCTCATCGCGATGGTGCTCTCGAACCTCCGCATCATGCCCGCCGAGTCGCCGGCCTACGACTTCATCGGCGACTACTTCGTGCCGCTTGCGATTCCGCTGCTGCTCTTCCGCGCGAACGTCTTCGAGATTGCGCGCGTCACCGGCAAAGTCTTCGTCATCTTCCACGT
>JBEBFV010000407.1:0-5859 GCA_040081795.1 Limisphaerales bacterium
GGCGTCCTCGGCGGTGGTGAGATAGAGTCGGCCCTTGTGCAGGGCAGGGGAGGACCAGCCTTTGCCGGGGAGTTCGGTCTTCCACGCGACGTTCTTGGTGGTGTCCCAGGTGAGCGGCAGGTTTTTCGCGGGCGAATGGCCGTCGCCGTCCGGGCCGCGGAACTGCGGCCAGTCGGTGGCAGCGTGGGCGAGTGAGGAAAGGCAGAGCAGGGGAGCGAGGAGGAGCGTGAGTTTCATTTCGTTGGCGCGATTGGACTGGCCGCTTCCGCCGCCATTCAACTGCCGCTCGCCTCAGTTGGAGCCGGCCACTAATCTGCCGCCGTGTCCGCTGACGCTGCTCCCCCACCGTCGCTCGCCGCCAGGCGCGATGCGCTGCTCACGCAACTGCGATGCTTCCGGCATCCGCAGGAGCGGTTGCAGTGGCTTGTGGAGCAGGCGCGGGAGCGACCGGCGCTTGCGGCTGGGTTGAAGACCGACGTGCATCGTGTGCCCGGCTGTTTGGCGAACTTGTGGCTGGTGGCCGAGTCGCGCGAGGGCCGCTGCCACTTCCAGTGCGACTCGGACTCGCAGATTGTCCGCGCCGTCGCGGGGTTGCTCTGCGACTTCTACAGCGGCGCGTCTCCGGCGGAAATCCTCGCGTTGCCGCCAGACTTCCTCGGGGAGGTCGGCATCAACCAGCACCTCACTGCAAACCGGCGGAATGTGCTCTCGCGCGTGTGGGAGCGGATGCGCGGGTTCGCGGAGGAGCAACGGAAGGAGCAGGATTACGAGCGGGAGCACGCGAACGCCCCGTGCTCGCAGTCCTAATCCTGCTCCATGAGTCGAATGACTTTCCACGACGCCCACAATCACCTGCACGACGAGCGTTTCGGCGGACGGCAGGCGGAGCTCGTCGCGGCGAGCCGCGCTGCGGGCGTCGCGCGCATGGTGGTCAACGGCTCGTGCGAGGCGGACTGGCCGCGGGTCGCGGCGCTGGCGCGGGAATTCCCGGACCTCGTCGTGCCGAGCTTTGGCTGTCACCCGTGGCATGTCGGCGGGCGCACGCCGCGCTGGCGCGAGATGCTGGTTGAGTTTCTTGATGCAACCCCCGGCGCGGTCATCGGGGAGATTGGCCTCGACCGCTGGAAGCCCGGCCTTTCTTACGATGGGCAGGAAGAAATCTTCACCGCTCAACTGCGGCTGGCGGCGGAGCGTAATCTCGCGGCGAGCATCCACTGCCTGCAGACGTGGGGACGGCTCTGGGAGATGCTGCGGGCGACACCCCGGCCCGCGCGCGGCTTCCTCCTGCACAGCTACGGCGGCTCCTCTGAGATGGTCGGGCCGCTGACGAAGCTCGGCGCGAGCTTCAGCTTTCCCGGCTATTTCATGCACGAGCGCAAGGCCCGCCATCGCGACGCGTTCAAACTCGTCCCCGCCGACCGCCTGCTCATCGAGACAGACGCGCCAGACCAATTGCTGCCCGATGCGGCGAACGCAAATCCGCTGACCGACGCCAGCACCGGCAAGCCGCTGAACCATCCGGCGAACTTGCCCGCTGTCTATCAGTTCATGGCGGAACTGCGCGGCGTGCCGCTGGCAGAGCTGGCGTCGCAGGTGGAGGCGAACTTCTCACGGCTCTTCGGAGCCGTGCCGCGCGATTGACACGCGCGGGCCGCTGCTGACAATCCCGCCCATGAGCAACGACATCATCTACCCCCGCAGCGCCCGCGAACTCATGGCCGGCTGGGCCTACCTGCCGCGCTTCGTGGACAAAATCCGACTTCACCTCGCCGGCAAGCTGCACGCCGACTACCAGGAAAACTTCGCCCACAAAGGCTTCGACGCGAAGTGGTGCGCGGCGGCGGGCGTGACACCGGAACAGTTCATCGCCGTGGTCAAGGACACTGTCACCGACGGCCAGGTCTGCGACTGGGTGGCGAAGAACGTGAGGAGGTCCGCCGAGGAGAAGGCCGCATTCAACACCGCCGTGCTCAACTACGGCCGCGACGCCAGCCCCGCCGAGAAGGCTCGCCTCCAGATGCGCAAGGAGCAGTCCGGCCTCGCCCACCGTGACGACATCCAGTGTTTCGTGGACTACATTGACGCGGACGAGAAGCGGATTTGAGCGACGTGCCGGGATTGCCCTTGCCACCGCGCCAGTCGGCTGCTGTCATCCTGACCAACACGCACTCCCATGAAAAACCCACTACGCATCCTGATCGTCGCCTTGTCCCTGCTCCTGCCTGCCAGCCTCGCCCAAGCAGGCGATGCGAAGGCGGAATTGCAGGAACTCGTCGGCAAAATCCAGACCAAGCTCAAGGCCGGCAAGAACACTGAGAAAGATCTCGCTGAGAATTTCGTTGAGTTCGACAAGCTCCTCGCCGCCCACAAGGGCGAGAAGACAGACGACGTGGCCCAAATCCTCCTGATGAAGGCCATGCTCTACATCCAGATCCTGGACGACGAGAAGCAGGGCCTCCCGCTCCTCACCCAGCTCAAGAAGGATTTCCCCGACACCAAGCCTGCCTCCGCCGTGGACCGCATCCTCGAAGGCTTTGAGAAGCAGCGCGCCTCGAAGGAAGTCCAGCGCAAGCTCGCCGTCGGCTCCAAGTTTCCCGACTTCGACGAGAAGGACCTCGCGGGCAAGCCGCTCTCCATCGCGCGCTTCAAGGGCAAGGTCGTGCTCGTGGATTTCTGGGCGACATGGTGCGGGCCGTGCATCGCCGAGCTGCCGAGCGTGCAGGCGGCCTATGGCAAGCACCACTCCAAGGGCTTTGAGATCCTCGGCATCAGCCTCGACTCCGACCGCGCAAAGCTCGACAGCTTCATCGCTGACCGGAAGATGACATGGCCGCAGTATTTCGACGGCAAGGGCTGGCAGTCCAAGCTCGCGGGCGTCTATGGCGTGAACTCCATCCCCGCCACCTACCTGCTCGACGGAGAGGGCAAGATCATCGCCAAGAACCTGCGCGGCGAGGCGCTGGAAGAGGCGGTCGCGAAGGCGCTGAAGAAGTAAGCGGCTTCCAGATAGGTTCCGGGCCTAGGCAGCATTTTCAGAACCCAATCACACGTTTGCCTTGTGTCTGTGAGATTCTGCTGCGCGCACGATCTTCCCCTCCCGCAAGAGCAAGCCGAGCACGCTGTAAGAAAGGTAGTCCTTCTGCTTGCCTCGGTAGTCGCTGCGCAAACCAAGCAGGCTTGCTGCGTCAGAATTTTTGATTCCTGGCGGATTGGCTCTAGCAAGTTCAAGAACTGCGGTCTTGAGAAGTTGAAGGCCAAGTTGTGCACGCTCGATGCATCCTTGCGGGACAACGATCCCTGTCCTCCTGACTGCAAGGCCAGAGGGAACGACTGCGTTTGTAAGCAGACCACCCAACTCAATGGTTCCAAACGCGGAGATGAGCTCAGCCTCCAACCGAAGTGCCTGCGACTCCGTCAAATCTTCTACGAGGATGTCGACCATCGGCCTTAACCCAGCCTCGATGATCTCGCGAATCCGCGCATACTTTCTTGTGGCGTCAGGAGTGACGAGATGATCGAAGGCCCTGCTCCCTGTCCCTTTCCCAATGTAGAAGGGCATTGCCGGGGAGGTTTGCGGGTCTTTCAGAGCATAAACGTAAAAGAAGTTGGTGGCCATGAGGTCAAAGTAGTGAGTTGAGAATAGTGGCGACGGGGGAGGCCCCGGCGAGTGTGAGTTTTACCCAGTCAATGACTTTGAGTGTTTGCGAGGCAAGCCAGAACTTCTTCCGAACTTCTTCGGGCCGCACCTGCCGGTTCATTTCAGGGAGCAGAGGTGAGGGTGTCGCGGTGAAATCGTTCTGGCGCATCGGCGGGCGGCTGCTTAACTCTGCCGCGCATGACAAAAACCATCATCAAACCCGCCAAGGCAGCGCCTGCCGTTGGCCCCTATAACCACGCGGTCCGCGTCGGCGACCTGCTGTTCTGCGCCGGGCAAATCCCGCTCGACCCGGCGACCGGCCAACTCGTCCCCGGCGACATTAAGGATCAGACCCGCCGCGTGCTGGAGAACGTGAAGTGCATTCTCGACGATCAGGGGTTGACCTTCGCGAACGTCGTGAAGAGCACTGTCTTCCTCACGAACCTCGCCGACTTCGCTGGCATGAACGAAATCTACAGCCAGTATTTCACCAGTGATTTCCCGGCGCGTTCCACCATCCAGGTCGCCGCCCTCCCGCGCGCCGCGAGCGTGGAGATCGAGGTTGTCGCTCACTTCTGAATTCCATTCTCAACCACGGATGGACACAGATGGACACGGATGAAAGCGCTACTCCGTGAACACTCGCCAATCTGGCGGCGGACTCGCTCAGTAGCTGGGACGAGCTTGCTTTCGCTTCTGAATCCGTGTGCGTCCGTGTGCATCCGTGGTTAAACTGTGTCTGTGAAACCCAAGAAGTCCTGGAGCGAGAAGCTCGCCGACAGCAAGGGACTCCCGAAGGTCGCCGAAGTCTGCGGCAAGCTGACCAAGCGCTGGGGCGAAGGCACCTTCGTCATCCCCTCTCCGCTTGAGGTGAACGCCCTGATGAAACGCGTGCCCAAGGGCCGGCTCGTGACGATCAACGAGCTGCGCGACGCGCTCGCCGCGAAGCACCGCACGGACTTCGCCTGCCCCATCACCACCGGCATCTTCTCGTGGATCGCCGCGCACGCAGCGGCCGAAGCTGAAGCTGGCGGTGCGAAACGCGTCACGCCCTACTGGCGCACACTCAAGGTCGGCGGCGAGGTGAACCCGAAGTATCCCGGCGGCATCGCAGTGCTTCGCACGCGGCTTGAAGCCGAGGGGCACAAGGTCCAGAAGAAGGGGAAGCGTTACTTCGTCGCGGACTTCGAGAAGCGTCTGTTCAAGAAACTTGTCTGAACGCAGACTCCGCGCATGGACCCGCTGCTTTACCTTTTGCTCGGAATCGTTCTCGGCGGCGTCATCGGCTGGCTGCTCGGCGCGAAGTTTCGGGGAGAGCGTCAGGAAAGCCCTCTGGCATCCGTCAATTTGCTGGAGGCGGAACTTCGCCAGCAGCTCACACACCGGGATGGCGAGCTGGCGCGCACACGGAGCCAGTTGTCGGAGGCGAGTTCTGGCCTGGCTGCGACGGAGGCGCGACGGAACGCTGCGGACAATCAGGTGGAGGAAGTCCGCGCCATGCTGCGCGCACGCGAGGCCGAGCTGTCCGACACCGCGCTCAAGCTCACGCAGACCGGCCACCAGCTCGCGGCATCGCAGGCGCAGTTGGCGGGCGCGAACAAGCTGCTCACGGAACAGCGTGAGTTGCACGAGCGTCAGTTGCAGGATGCCAGGGCAGCACAGGAGAAGGCGCTCGGCGACTTGCGCGAGGCTTTCAAAGCCCTCAGCGCCGACGCGCTCAAGCAGACGCAGCCGGAGTTTCTCCGCCTCGCCAACGAGACGCTCGGCAAGTTCGCCGAGTCGGCCAAGGGCGATTTGTCGCAGCGCCAGGAGGCCATCGCCACGCTGGTCAAGCCGTTGGAGGAGCAGTTGAAGACGTATCAGGAAAGGCTCGCGCAGAGCGAGACCACGCAGTCCAAGACGCTCGGTGAAGTGCGGCAGCATCTCGAATCCCTCGCGCAGCAAAGTCAGGTTCTGTCCACCGAGACGCTGCAACTCCGACGCGTCCTCAGTTCGAACCAGGCGCGCGGCAAGTGGGGCGAAGAGACGCTCCGACGCGTCGTCGAGGCCGCCGGAATGAGCGCGCACTGCGACTTCACCGAGCAGGCGCAATCCGACGACAAGAAGCCCGACATGGTCGTCCGCCTGCCTGGCGACCGGCTCATCATCGTGGACGCGAAGGTGCCGGACCTCGACTTCCTCAGCGCGCTCGGCACGGCGGACGAGACGAAGCGCGCTGAGGA
>JBEBFV010000408.1:0-5858 GCA_040081795.1 Limisphaerales bacterium
GGGCCGGGGACTCGGCTCGAACAGCTAGCTGCGTTCAGCCAGCCACGCCGAGTGCCCAAAGTCCGAATCGTGAGCGTCGCATTTTACGGGTTGGTCCGCTCTGCGGGCGCATTTGCCAGAACCGCAAGTCAAAGCACGGGCTTCGATTGGTTCTCCGTGCGAAAACTCCCACCGCTGGCGTTTGACCATCAACAGATCGTGAGCACCGCGCTGTCGCATCTGCGGGAACAGTCGGGGCGGATTCCAATCGTGGTCCGGCTGCTCGGTTCAGAGTTCACTCTGCCGCGTTTACTTCAGGCCCAGAGAGCGCTGCTTGGGAAGCCCTCTGACAAGCGCAACTTGCGCCGCCAGGTGCTGCGCAGTGGATTGATGATTCCGCGCAAGGGCATGTCGTTGCGACAGGGCAGGAGCCGCCCAGCGCAGGTTTACGAGCTTGCTCCGCGGTGGCGGCACACCCTGCGTGAGAATGGGCCGTGGCCACCGTGGTAGGCTGATCCTGACCTGATGCTGGAATCCTATCCAAGCAGAACTGCTGGGCCCATTTCCACACGCATTGGATCCTGTAAATGCCGGACAAGAGTGGCGGCCAACTGCCATGTGGGACAATTTGAGGCGAGTTAGCGTCAAACTGACGGTTAAAAGCCAACCCTGCTTGCCAACTCTGCCTTGACCTGATTCCGCTCTGCCTCCGAACGCCCTGAACACTTCGCCCGCCCCGCTTGTGGTTCGCGTGCCACCGGCACGCTCCGCTACTCCCATCGTCGTTCAACACCCCGGATGCAGTTGGCGGCGGCTTCTCCCTTGCCGTGGGTCACCATCCCTTTGGCTCGACGGCTGACTCGTGAAGTCTCCAACAATCACGAACGTGAAAGTAATGCCTCCGCGCGCCCTGGGAGTCCGCGCCGGGGCTGCGCTCTGTCCCTGCGGGCGACGAGCCTGAAACATAAACCTCGAGCGCGAGTCGATATTTGACCTTGTCGCCGAGAGTTTGAGCAGTCGACGCCTCGCGGCGGCTTGTCCACTCAGCAGCCCACCATGCAGCTGCACGCTCAAGATCAAGCCAGCTCACGCGAATGTTTTGGTGGCGTCCAGGCACTTGGAGGCAAGCTTGGAAGGCGAAAACTTCGCGCTGCTTCGATTCCTTGCGGGGCACGGGCCGTAGTTCCGTGAGCACGGCACCTTCCAGAACCAAATCAGGGGCGGGATTGCCGTTTCCGAAGGGTGCGAGCGAAGAAAGAACTTCGCCCCATTCCTTGGGGCTGAAGGTTGTGGCCGACACGTCCGCTTCCATGCTCTTCGCAGGAGGTGGCAAGGTTTTCCCGACTTCATTGTTGAGCCAGAATTCCAACGCCTCCTTGTTGCTGGCTTGAAAGGTCAGGCCCCCGGCCGCTGCGTGCCCGCCCCCGCGCAGAATCAGACCAGCGGCGTGAGCCCGCTGGAAGAGTACCCCCAAGTCGCATCCTGGAACGCTGCGCCCGGACCCTTGCCAGTCGCCGGCCGCGTTCATGGCGCAGAGAATCGCCGGCACGTTGAACTCTTCCCGGATGCGGGCTGCGACGATGCCGATGACGCCTGGATGCCAGCTTGGGTCGCACAGCAACAGTATCTGCGGCTGCCTCGCCTGCATGACTTGCTCGGCCATCTCCCGGGCTGAATTGGAAATGGCGTCCTGGGTGCCGATGCGCCACTCGTTCAGATTCGTCAACCGGTTGGCCGCAGCTTTGACAGCCTCGCTGGTTCGTGCCGCCAACAATTCGAGCGCGTGGCTGGCAGTCTCCATGCGGCCGGCCGCGTTGATCCGTGGTCCCCAGGCGAACGCATAGGTTTTTTCTGTGATGCTGGCGTCAGTCTGAGTCAACCCCTTCGCATACTTGACCTGGAGGGCCGCCAAACCCGGGCATAATTGAGCCAACGCCTCCGCATCATTGGCGAGTGCCAGCGAGCGTTTGACCAGCGCCCGGTTGCCCCCCAGCAGCGGCACCACGTCAGCCACCGTGGCCAGGCCGGCCAGCAAGGTGAAGCGGTCACGCCGACGCGCAGCGGCCTTGCTGTTGGGGGGCAGTGCGGCGCGGGCGAGCAGCCAAGTTAGGCCCGCCGCACACATTTGGCGGAGTCGGGTGATCCGGGCTTGGTGGCGTGGCGGCGCGTCAAACGCCCAAGGGTTCAGGTGAATGACACGCGGATTGGCATGCGCCGATGAATCCTGGAATACCTGGTGGTGATCCACCACGAGCACGTCGGCTGATTGACCAATCAACCAGGCCACCTCTTTGGACGCGGCGCTGCCGCAATCCAGCGTGACGACCAGCCCAGGCCGGCATTTGGCCGCCAGCCCCCGGTAGTGCTTCCGGAGGAGCGCAAGCGAGAGCCCGTATCCGTCGTGGATGCGGTGTGGTATCAACCATGTCAGCCGGTTCAAGGGCAATCCCATCGCGAGCAGGAGTTCCTTGAGGATGGTCAGGGCAACCACGCCGTCACAGTCATAGTCAGAGTAGAGCAGAACATGCTCTCGGTTGCGGACCGCGCGGCGCAAACGATCCACTGCGCGCACGCAACACGGGTGCCGTTGCAGCAGATTGACCAACGGTGGGTCGGGCCGCAGAAACTCTTCGCTGCGGCCAGGGTCGCGAGCCTCCGCCACCTGCCGCAGGAAATCGTCGACTGAGTCAGCTCGCCAGCGGAAGGTGACCGGCCGGGAAATGTCCGCCAGCCGGAGTCCATCGGGTTCCCTTCGCTGACGGCGGCGCATGGACCGATCCTAGACCCGGTGGTGGATGTCGTCGAGTGCTTGCTCGCGCGTCGCCCATCACCTTAACTTTCCCCAAGAAAGCCATGTGATGGGCACCGGCAAACACCTGAAATACAACACCCCGGTGGAATATGAGAGCCGTGGGGAGGGCGCCTTTGTCCGCCGTTTGCAGCCCGGAAATCCGTGGGGGCTGATGCCGCTGATGCGGCAGTTCCGCCCAAAGGACGAGGATTCCAACGCCCTCGACGTGCTCGCCATGGACTGCCATGGCGCACCATGGGTTTTCGAGTTCAAACGGGACGTCGCCCATTGGGATGCGGTGGGGCAGTTGCTCGCCTACGGCAGTTGGATTGGTTTGTATCCGACCGAGGAGTTGATCCGCCGGGTGAGGAAGCAGCAGCCGTGCTGCGATCTTCACAGTCGCTTCAGAACATATTTCAATGCTGATCTGCCAAAGCACGCCCGCCACCCGGTGTTTCTGGTGATCGTTGCCCACTCGTTCTCTCCGTGGTGCAAGCGGGCCATAAGTTTTCTGGCTGAGAACACCGGCCTGCACATTGGCTTGTTGAAGATGCAGCTTCATGCCCCCGCCCGTTATGGCACGGCGCCCCCGGAGTTTGAGTGGGAACAGAAGCCGACTCCGGCGCATCCCGCTGCGGCTCGTCCCGGTTCCGCCGAGCCACTGTTGCTGTGCCTCCCCGCAGATCTCGACCGCCAACGTTGGCGAAGCTGCATCCGCTCAGGTGGGGTAGCGATCGACGCCCGGGCGCGCCAGCAGCTTGGCCGATTCCGGCAGGGGCAGGAGTTGTTTGTGGCGATGCAAGGATCCGGATTGATTGGCTACGGGGATATCCTCGAGAGCGCACGCACGTCTGCGACTAAGAAGCGAGCCGCGCCGCCTAAGGGACTCCAGATTCTTGTCAACTGGCGCTGGCATCGGACGAATCCGTCAGGATCCAAGGATTCCTTCGTTCAGAATTTTGGAGTCCCTGGGCTTTCAGTGCTCTCGGAGGCACAGGCTGTGCAATGGCGTTCCGGCCTCCAACTTGCGGCTCCGTCCGGCGGAAAAGCCCCACCGGCCAAGGCCAAGCACCCGGACCAAGCGGGGGGTGAGTCGTTGGAGTTTAGGCGGCAGCGCAAGCGGCGCGGGTATGAGATGTTCGAAGCCCAGAGCCGGCCAGCCCACGTCGCCAAGAGCCTGGGCGTTTCCATCACCGCAGCGACCAATTGGTTCCGCCTGTGGCAGGCGGATGGGGGCAATCAGTCCGGTCCACCGGCAACTCCCGGTCGTCCGCCGCGACTTCAGTCCAACCAGTGGAAACAACTTCAAGATGCCCTCATCGCCCGCCAGCGTCGGGGTGCCAAGGCCGGCTCCCGCAAGGTGACCCGGTGGACAGCGATGGAGCTGGGCCGTTACATTCAGAAACGATTCCGAGTTGCCTTTGCACCTTCGCAGTGCAATCGGCTGATGCACAAACTCGGGCTGTATAAGCAGCCAAAGAAGGCCAAGTAGCGGTCGTCCTCAAGAGGGTGTTTGCCGGTGGGAATCTCCTGCTCCACCGAAGTGAACTAGTTTTCCATAATTGTGTATTAAACTCATTATGGAAAAACTGATTTTTTGCGTCCGCCTCCTCCAGAGGCGGTTATAGGGTAGCGAGATTTCCTAATCTCGTCAAGGGAGGGGGACGGCTACGCCAAAAGTCGTGCCCTGCCGACTCATTTCCAGTCAAACATCTTCTTCTTCTCAAAACCGAGTCCGGAGCGAAATGCGGCCAAACAAAGCCCCTCCGCCTCCTTTCCAGCCAGCGCTGAAACGCCCCCAAACCCGATAGGGAACCGTCTGCCGGAGGCCCAGGTGGCCACTCTGAAACCTGGCCAATCTTTCAATTGAAATGACCGCCAACGCCGACGCCCTGACTCCCGAGAAGCGAATCGCTCGTAGGGGGATCCGAAACGCCGCCAACCAAATTGATGCGCGTGGTTCGAGTGCTGCCCCCGGTGCGGTCGGGACTGAATCGCCGCCAACCTAAAACATATATGACAACAAAACTTCAGGCGAACGCGAATACGCCTCCTGCCCCGACGCAGATGGCGTCCCATTCCATTAACCCCGGCTCCCCCCTTGCCAAAGAACAGCATCCGCGCAAAGGCAGACCTCGTCCCCCACGTTCACCAGAGGCGAGCTCCACGCCGTTTGTCATCCGTAGCCAGCGAATCCAATCATTTGGGCTGCCGCTGTTGAGCCACCACGAACTCACGGCGCAGCTCGTCCGGCATTACGGTTCGTTGTTCCTGCGTCGCGAGGACGCCGTCAAGGCGCTGATGGAAAGCCGGGAGGTGCTCGAGGCGTGCGTTAGGGAGGGCTGGCTGCGTCCCCACACCAGTGAGAACCGGATGACCAGCTACAGCATCGCCGACATCGCCGCCTGCCTACTGCGGCTTGAGTCTGAAGGGCGTCCGAGCTCGGGGGCTGGCTCAGGGAATTCACAGCCATCTGACCCAGATCCCGTCTCCGTCGCGGACCAGCCGGCATCGGACCCGGCCGCCACGCCCACAATCTCCGAGCCCGCTCCCTGATTCCTCTGCCATGAAAGCCACCAAAACCGCAGTGCATGGGCAGGTTCGCTGGTGTGTCCGCCTGGGGCGCAAGTTCACCGGTGGTCACCCGCAGCGGCGTTACTTCGACCGCCGCGCCGACGCCAACCTGTTCATTGAGGGAACGCTGGCATCGCAGCAGCGCCTCGGGGATCTGGCTGAAGTGTTGCCAGCAGCCCAACTGGCCGATGCGGTGCATGCCACTCAGCGCCTCAAGCCGTTCGGGGCCACCTTGACCGAGGCCGCCGATTTCTACGTGCGGGCCCATCCGGGTGGACGCAAGTCGCCCACTCTGGAGAGCTTCACACGGGGGTTTCTGGCCGGGCGGAAACTGAGCTGCAAGCCCCACACGTTGGCCACCTATAACAGCGAGCTGAAGCACGTCCTCGCCGAATTCGGCGGCACCGCCCTCAACGCCAT
Organism: Limisphaerales bacterium; assembly: GCA_040081795.1. Classification (GTDB taxonomy): domain Bacteria; phylum Verrucomicrobiota; class Verrucomicrobiia; order Limisphaerales; family SXTU01; genus SXTU01. The sequence goes on from JBEBFV010000408.1 coordinate 5,765, forward strand.
CCGGCAGGCAGACATCGAGGAATGGGCCGCCGACCTGGACCTCGCGCCCCGTTCCGTCGCGAATGTGCTGAACACGTTTACCACGGTCCTCAAC
>JBEBFV010000048.1:0-20666 GCA_040081795.1 Limisphaerales bacterium
GGTGTCCACCAGCATCATGGAAAGGGTCATCCTGTGAGCACCCCATCCAGCCCGCTGTTACTGCTCGCGACACAGCTCAAGGCGTGCCCCACCCAGGACACCAGTTTCTCGGAGAAGCTGCTGGCCGAGGCCTGGGAGCGTTTCAAACACACCGGCTGGGAGCGGGGCAGCCTGCCTACGGCTTCGGTCATCGCGGGCCTGCTCGTGCATGACGAAAACGTGGCCAAGCTGCTCACCTCGGAAGAACACACGCAACTGCTCGGTCTGTGCTCAAACGCTCTGGAGCGCTACCACGAGAAAGCCAATCCACCCAACCAAGTCGGCAAGACCCTTGCCGCAACCCTGAAGGAAATCACATGAACTACATCATCGGCTGCGGGGGCGTTGGCTCGGCCATCGTCCCCTCATTCTGTCTGCTCAAGTCCCCCACCGACATCACCCTGATTGACGGCGACACCATCGAACGGAAGAACCTCAACCGCCAGATGTTCGACGCCGGCCAGATCGGGAAGAACAAGGCGCAGGCGCTCGCCAGCAAGTTTGGCTGCCACGCGCTCCCGGAGTGGTTTGCGCGGGGGAAGCTCCGCCATTACCGCACGGACTGGCTGCTCTGCCTAGTGGACAACCACCGCACGCGCCTCGAAGCCATCGAGGTGTGTGACGAGCACGGCTGCCAGGCCATCTTCGCCGCGAACGAGTCGCACTCGGCGGAGGCCTACTACTACCGGCGTGCGTGGAAGGGCACCCCGCGTGACCCGCGCGTGTATTACCCGGAGATCACGACCGACCGCAGTGGTGATCCGCGCGCGGCCTCTATTGGTTGCACCGGCGAGGTGCAAGAAACCAACCGCCAGTTGGTCTCGGCAAACCTGATGGCAGCGGCGCTGGCCGAACACCTGTTTGTGTTGTGGCACCTGAAAGCGCCACGCATGGACAAGGAAACGGTCGAGCGCCTGCCACACAAGCTCGTCGCCAACCTCAGCAGGCTTGAAACCCACACGTTGAAAGGAGTCTCCCATGACTGAAGTGATGACCGCGCCGGAGCCAGTCGTTCCGGTGGTGCGGCGGAAGTGCGTGTTCGAGGACTTGTTCGACGTGAACTTCCTCGAACTGGTGCAGCTCGTGCCCCGCAATCCCCAAGTCCGTGCGTTGATCCTGAAACTCACTGGCAAGCTGCCTCCGCCGGAGTGTGAGACCTTCGAGCAGCTCAAGGAATGGGTGGAGTTGAACTGCGAGAAGCGGCTCAAACAGTCCCCCACATCCACCACCCGGCACAACCAAGAGGGCGGCATCGTGATCAACGTGGACTTCTCGGAGACGGAATGCGGTCGGGCCAGCTATTCGGTCCGGCGCTACGGCACTGAGTCGTTCCGGGTTGGTGCGGTGGAATTGCTGGAGATCGTGCGGACGGCGATTGATGAAGGTGATGGCCTCGACGAAGTCGTTGACGCCATCGCCAGCAAGATCGACGACGACGCGTGGCACCAGTGCGACCCCAGCATGGATGACTCCGGCGACTACGACTACAGCGACCACGAATCCAGTGAAACCGACGACAGCGAGACCAGCTTCAACCGAGGCGACCTTCGCAACACCGTGCTCGCCTTCATGCGGGACCGGCATCCCGAACTGGCGGCGCAACTGTAAACAACGACCATGAAACTCATCAAAATCAACCAACCCCAAGTCAGTGAAACCAAGGAAGTGCCTGGCCTGCTCCAGTGCCGCATCGAGTATGAAGTGAAGACCGCCAAAGGCCGGCTGGAGTATGCGGGACCGAAGTTCACCCCGGAGCTGTGGCATCAGGTGCTGTCCTTCTTCCGGTGGACGCACAAGGAGATGCAGAGCGAGAGCCAGGTGCGCCTCTATGTCAACCACCGGCTCGGACGCTGGGGTGCCTGGGCGTTCCCGCAGGAGGCTCGCACGGGCATGACGGCTCGGGAGCTGCCGGCGCAAGAAACTCCCGAGCAGGCGCGAGCGCGGTTTGCCTCATGGCACTCCGAGCCTTCGGACGACTGGCTCTACTTCGGCACGGTGCATCATCACTGCTCGGCCAGCGCGTTCCAGTCCTCGACAGACGAGCAGAACGAATGGAACCAGGACGGGCTGCACCTCACCGTGGGCCGGATGGATGCGGAGCACCACGAGTTGCACGCCCGGCTGTATCTGGATGGCAACTGCTTCGAGCCAGACCTGAGCCGATTTTGGGCGCTGGACCCGAGCCTGGCAGCGATGGTGCCTGCCACCATGCACGATGAACTGGCGCGCTTTCAAATGGGCGCGAAGGTCACGGTGGACTTCCCCGACGCCTGGCGGGCAAACCTCGTCGAAGTCAAAGCAGAGCGACGGTCGTCGGTTCCCGATCTCCGTTGGGAGTTGGAGCAAACCGATCGGGCCAGCTCCCAACGGTTCCGTCTGGAGGACGCGCTGGAGGAAATCCACCAGCGTTGCGCAGCACTCGCCATCCCAGAACAGCAATGGCTGGCGGAACTGAGCAGCCTTGCGGCGGATGACGTCAGCCAGGTCATCATCGAGGCCTGCATGAAATACGGCCTCTCCCCGGACGAACTCCTCGCCGAGATGGCCCAGGGCAACTTCGACTACGAAGCCGCTGCCTAGCAACACAACCGCGAACCACCACAATCAGGCACAGGAGGAGGAGCATGTCATCTTGCGCCTCCTGTGCCTTTTTGTGGCCCCTCTCAACCCTCAACACCATCAATGACTCACTTCACCCCCATTCCGAAACAGCCCGACGAACTCATGCCATTAAGCAGCAGCGGGTCAGTCGAAGCTCCCACCTCCTCGCCGATGGATTTTCTCGGCCCGCCGTCATTCGCTGCTCGCCAATCCCGACCGGACAAAATAATTGTGGCGGGTGGTTTTCAGCCCATGAGCCTCAACGAAACAACGCGCAAAGTGCTCCGCCTGGTCGAGGAACGCTCTGGCATCCCCGTGCATGTGGAGCCTGACCCCAACCTCCCCGGCACCTTGCTGGCGACGGTGACCATGGCCCGAGGCAAGGTGGCGCTCCACCGTGTCGTATATCGGCCCAACAGCGCGACACCGCCTGACTATCTGATCTGCAAGCAGGCAGGCTTCATCCTGCGCCTGTTCGCCACGCCCCCGGAAAGCCGCAAGGACTTCGCCGGCACCGCTGCTGCAAACGTGGCGGTCGAGCGACTGGTCAAGGAACACCCCGTGGCCCAGATGTTGCCGCCATCTGCTTTGCCCCAGTTCGTGCAGATGCTCCGTGACGGCCTGCTCCAGCATCTGCGTTCGATTCCCATCGGCATGCGGGTGGACCGCTGGCTGGCTTCGGAGTTTCCGGAACTCAAGGAACTCCAACGGCAAGCCGTCCTACAACAGTTGCAGGACGCGGTGCTCACCCTGGCCCCGCAGCATCGGCAGAGCACGCCACGATTGATCTTCGATGCCACCCAAGGAATCAGCGCCGCATTCGCAGCCTTCTGGTCTCAGCGCTTGGAACAACCGCAACTGACCCTGCCTTACAAGGCCACCGGCCATCTGGAGGCGGGCGCTTCATTGCTCGCCATCTGGGAGGCCATCCCTGACCTGCCAGAGAACGACAGCCAGCTCGTGGATAGCTGGGCCGAGTGGTTTGGCATCGCGGACTGGTGCCAGTGGGTGCCATACTCTGCCCCGAAGTAGCATGGCTGCCCTCGCCTTCTCCATCGCCAGCACCGCGTTCGATGTGAACCTCCTGCCGGAGGCGTCACGGACTCCTGGCACGGCAGCCTTTCGTGAGGCCGTAAGCGCGTTTCTTCAGGCCGAGTTCCGGGACTTTGGCGGGCACGCAGCGATTCGCGTTGATGATCAAACGATCAAGGTAAGCTGGGATGCGGATTCCAAAGACGCCAACCCGCTGCCGCCCATCATTCAGAAGTTGCATCAAGGCCGGCACGCGGAGGGCATTCAACTCCTGGAGATGCTGCTGACCCACCGGCCGCAGGATGCCGTCATCCTCTACAACTTGGGCGTGGCGCTGAGTGATGTGGGCCGATTGGAGCGGGCCGAACAGTGTCTGCGGCGTGCTGCAACGATTCAGCCAGCCGATACGAACATCGCCGTCGCACTCGGGGTGGCCTTGGGCCGGATGGGGCGTCAGGACGAAGCCATCGTGGTGCTGCGGACAGCGGTCCAGCGCGACGGGAAGAATCCGTGGGCGCAACGCAATCTGGGCGGACTGCTGCTTCAAACGGGCAAGGCCGAGGAATCGATCAGCCACTACGAAGCGGCTACCCGCCTGCTGCCAGACGACCAGATCGCCTGGCTGGGGTTGGCGGATGCGTGCCGACTGGCCAAACGCACCAAGGAGGCTGAAGCCGCATACCGCCGGGCCGTGGAGATCAATCCGCACAGCGACCTTGCTGAACAGGCGCGGGCTGGGAGCAACACCTTGGCCCAGTCCAGCTACGACAAGGTGCGCGAAGTGGTGGTCCGGCAGGACGTGCTGCACTACTGTCTGGACGCCCTCCAGCGATTGTCGCCCATGCCCTTGGCCGAATTGCAGAAGCTCTCGTTGGAGCTGGCGATGGCGGGTCGGAACGGATTCGAGGTCCACAATCCGAAAAGCCGCTACCGGCTCAAAGGACTCAACGGCGAGTTCTCCGGGCTGGCGATGGTGTGCTTCCTCTACGTGGCGATGCAACGGATGGCACCCGGCACTGACATCGGCTTCGACGTTCGTCACGAATACGAGGCGGCCAAGAAGCTGTTTGCGGGACAGCGTTAGGCTCCCGGACTTCCCCCTCAGAATCCCCACAGGCTTTCAGGGACTACCGTCAGCGTAGCACCCCTTGAACAGCACGTAGTCGCTTCCTCAGTCACTGGCCGCGAGAGAACGCACAGGACGCAGAGCAGATCTCAATGCGCTCCCCTGTGCCCTTTCGCGGCTCTCAACTCTCAACCCACAACCCTCAACACCATCAATGTCTCACTTCACCACCATCAAAACGCAGATCAAGGACGTGGAAGCCTTGCGGTCAGCGGTCAACGAGTTGGGCTTGCAGCTCATCCCCAACACCGAAGCGCGCGGCTACATCAGCAACAAGACCAAGGGCGATTTCGTCATCCGGCTCAAAGGCCCCTACGACATCGCTGTCAATCAACAGCCCGATGCCACCTTCGGTTTAACGACCGACTGGTGGGATGGCCATGTCGAGCGGGAGGTCGGCACCAACTTTGGCCGCCTGCTCCAGCTCTACGGCGTCCACAAGGCCAGCATGGAAGCCCGGAAGAAGGGCTACTCCGTGATGCGCAACCAACAACCCAACGGCTCCATCAAGCTCATCCTCGCCACCCTATGAAACCCACCATTGAGATTATCGTCTCCCCCACCGGCGAGTTCACCATTGAGGGCGTCGGGTTCAAAGGCGCTGGCTGCGAGAAGGCCACGAAGTTTCTGGAGGAAGCACTGGGCGTCGTGAACTCGAAGGTGAAGAAGCCCGAGTTCCACCAGCAAGCTACCGCTCAACAGCAACAGCAACTCGGCCGATGAACCCCGTGTTGACGTTCGATGTGGATGGAACCGGCCACTGTCTCCACACCGACGCCATCCCGCTGCAAACCCTCGGCACCTTGGAAGTCCAGCGTGCCACTTCAATCGAGTTCAACTCTGCCGTTCAACAGTGGGAGGTGAAGGACGCTACAGGGTTAACCCTCCACAGCGACCCTTCACGCTCCTGCTGTCTGGCGTGGGAGCTGGACCGATTCAACCACTAAACCGATGAGCAAACCCATCAGCCAGGTGTGGCAGTTCACCAGCGACTCCAATCCAGACATCAACTACGAAACCCTCCGCTACACCGACCAGTCCATGTCGTGCAATTGCCCCGGCTGGACGCGTCGGGTGGCGGCGGATGGTTCTCGTTCCTGCAAGCACACGCGGGCAGTGGACATGGGGCGGGCCGATGAACAGTGCTCCGCCACCCACGCCTACGAACCCGTCAAACCTCAACCACTCAACAACCATGCCCAAACCAAATCCATCGAAACCCCCAAGCTCGGACAGCGCCGGTTTGCTGTCTGAGATGTCGGCCGCAATCACCCACTACATCGACGCCGCCTTCCCCGGCCTCTACGTCGTCTCCGCAGAAGAGCTGCGCGTAGAGGCCGAGTTCCAAGCCATCACTGAACGCCTCGGCTACTCCCTCCACTTCTGGTCAGTGGTGGACGGCTTGGTGGACGTGAAGGCGAAGACCGTGAAGAACGCCAATGACCCGCTGGAGGTGCTGGAAGCTGTTGCATCACTGCCCGCGAAATCGGTGGTGCTGCTGAAGGACTTTCACCTGCACCTCACCGACCCAAACCCGTTCCTGCTGCGGAAGCTCAAAGACACACTGCTCCACGCCAAGACGAAACAGAAGACCCTCGTCATCCTCGGCTGTCGTCTCTGCCTGCCCCCGGAACTGGAACACGAACTAACCGTTGTTGAGTTCAAGCTCCCCGGCCCCGTTGAGCTTCGCGGTGTTCTCGGCGGCATCATGGAGTCGGCCGGCATCAAGAGCCTCGATGTTGAAACCCGACAGAAAGCCTTGGAGGCTGCGTCGGGATTGACCACCACCGAGGCCGAGAACGCCTTCTCGCTGTCTTACGCGGAAACGAAAACCATCACCCCATCAATCATCGCTCGGGAGAAAGCTCAGGCGGTGAAGAAGAACGGACTGCTCGAAATCGTGGAGGTCAAGGAAACGCTCAACAGCATCGGCGGCTTGGATCTGCTCAAGGATTGGCTGTTGAGAAGGAAGGATGCGTTCAGCCAGCGCGCTCAAGCCTATGGTCTGCCTGCTCCGAAGGGCCTGCTGATTCTGGGCCTGCCCGGCACTGGAAAATCGCTCACCGCCAAAGCCACCGCCGCCGTCTTCAATGTGCCGCTGTTGAAACTCGACGCCGGCAAGCTCTACGGAGGTATCGTCGGCCAGAGCGAAGCCAACCTGCGTGCGGTCATCAACACGGCTGAAGCCATTGCTCCCTGCTGCCTGTGGATTGATGAGCTGGAGAAGGGCTTTGCTGGGTCGAAGTCCAGCGGCTCAACGGATGGGGGCACTTCAGCTCGGGTGTTCGGCTCATTCCTGAGCTGGATGCAGGAGAAAACGAAGCCCGTGTTCATCGTCGCCACCGCCAATGACGTCAGCCAGCTCCCGCCCGAAATGCTCAGGAAGGGCCGTTTCGACGAGCTGTTCTTCGTGGACCTGCCGGATGAAGCTGAGCGGGAAGCCATCTGGAAGATCGTGGTTGAGCGGCGGAACCGGAAAGCAATCGACTACGACCTGGAACAACTGGCGAAGAGCAGCGAAGGTTTGACCGGCGCTGAAATCGAGGCCGTGTTCCTGGAGGGGATGTTTGCTGCCTTTGAACGCGGCGATGAGCCTACCGAGATGGACATCGCCGCCTCCATGAGCAGCTTCGTGCCGCTGTCGAAGCTGATGGCAGAACAGATTGCCGGGCTGAAACAGTGGTCGGTTGGCAGAGCGCGTCCGTCAACCTCCACCCCTGCAACTTCAGAGCGAAAGCTCCGGAAGTTGGGGGTGTGAGGTGAGGAGAAGGAATTGGCTCACACCGATTTCTTTTCTTTAGCTATCAGCAGCGACGCGGGATCAATGCTGGTCCAACCTGCGGAAGAAATACGTCTGAAGCAATTCAGCAGGCCCAGTCCGCGCACAGCAGCTCCGCATGAGCCAGCACTGTCTTTGTTGCCCCCTCCTGCAAGTCCGGCGGGTAGGCGCTCCAGATCGTCGCATCTTCATCTGCGGCGTTCTTCAGCTCAACCACTGCCAGCGGCAGGCCGTTGACGAAAACCACGATGTCCGGCCGCCGTTGTGCTGGCCCTCGATGACCGTGAACTGGTTCACCGCCAGCCAGTCGTTCGCCGGCACCTCATCGAAATCCACCAGCGGCGCATGATCGCCCGCGATGCTGCCATCGGGCCGCAGATAATCCACCGGCACGCCATCGCGCAGTATTCGGGTGAACGGCGCGATTCGTCTGCGTGAGCGAAGGCGTCCCCACCCGCAGCACCTTTCGTAACGCCTCCTCCCGCGCCTCCTCTGGAATGAGCGGATTCAACCGCTGAATCGCCTCGCGCAACCGTCCCACGAGCACCACGTCACCAAACGAATCCCGCTCCGCCGCTGGTTCACCCGGAGCCATCTGCGGCCCATGGCCGATGGCGTAGCCCAGTTCTCCGAACCATCCCAGGGCGGCATCTTCGACGCTCGATTCATTAAGGCTTACCATAAAATGCTGCGCAACGTCACGCGCGCTCATACGGGTAAACATTCTTGTAGTTCCGATTCAGGTAAGATCCGACGGACGGTGCTGTTCTCAAGTTGTCGAATTCGTGCTCAGAACCGTTCAGAAATTGAACATAGACAGTTGCGTTTTCTGAATCGTAGCCGATAGCTGCGATATTCGATGAGCTGACGGGTTGCATTTCTGGCATTGGCATAAGTTTTCCTTAGTTGAATGATTGATTTCTCCAGTTGCGAACGCTGGTTTCGTATACGGCTACATCGGGTCGGGCGTTCGCCCATAGCTTCGATGCGATTGGGTCGGAACTCTTCACCGCATTGTCCGCTTGGAAGAACTTCACGCGGGATGGAATGCGGACAGCCTCACCGCTAACAATCGCTTCGCCCGTTCGCAGGCTCGAGAGCACGTCAGCCATTTCACGGAGTTCATCCTGCATCGCTGAAGAAACGTGCCCTTTGTCCCGGGTATTTGTCATCCTCAATGCGATAATCGAACCGCACTGACTCAGAACGGTCTCGTCCAATTCCGATGGCCGCTGAGTGACTAGCAGCATGCCGACACCATACTTTCGCCCCTCTTTCGCAATGGCCTGAACAGTTCTCGACGAAATCGAGTCCTCGCCCGCCTTCAGGTATGCATGAGCTTCATCGAGGACGACGAACAATGGCTGCTTCTTTCCTCCGACCAGCGTGTTTTGACCCCAGTAAAGGGCGTCGTAGATGATCTTCAGAATGCAGCCTGAAATCGTCTGCATGATCTCTGACGGAATCGCTGAAAGGTCGAGAATCGCGACAGGAAAACCGTGTCCAAACCAAGTTGAAAACAACTTCGGAAGGTCATTCGGTGTCGTGCCATTCAGGGCGGGCGAATATCCGATCGGACGGAAAAGAAAATTGTAGCTTTGGTCGAGAAGCCGAGACCTCATTCCGTCCAAGAAACCTAGGATGCCCTTTGCTTTCGAATTCAAGAATGGGGCGCTGCTCCCCAGTCCGGCCGTGGGATACTGGTTCGATTTTAGTGTCGCCGGGGCACCAGCGGCAATCAAAGCCTCTGGCGTCGTGCGGTCAGTTTTGAAGGTAATCCTCTCGAAGTTATCCAAATCGAACCACAGTTGGTTTATCGAAAATGGAATCGGGCTGTCTGCAGTGATTGCCTCTGCCCGAAGTCCACCGATTGCAGCAGCCGACACACGCTTTAGGTCCACCACTTTTCCTCGAATGTAATCTTCATTCTGGTCGGAGAGACGCCCAGGGAAAATCGCCATCAGTTCTTTGAACGGCAGCGCCCAGAAGGGAACACAGAGTTCGTCTTCGCCCTCCGCCGCATTCGCTCCAACTCGAAATACCCGGCATTTGCCGGCCAGCGAACTCGCATACTCACCGTGCGGGTCAATCATCAGGACACGCGCGCTCGGAAAGGGCTTCTCTGCAATTGCTTTCACAACGATGCTGACCGCGTTCGACTTTCCGCTACCGGTAGCACCAAGAATCGCGCAATGCCGGGAGATGAGCTTGTCCATATCCAACTGTGCAGCGAGTCCTTCCGAAGCACTTTGATTCCCAATGACAATCGACGACTTGGCATTGTAACCGCCATAGACAATCCGGAGGTCTTCATTCGTGACAAGATGAACTTGGTCACCCGAAGTCGGCGACTGGAGGACTCCTCGCTCGAAGGATGAGCCGATCTGCTCACCAACCAGAATCATCCTCAACCAGCGGTGGCCATCAACGATGGACGGGTTCTCCTTGTAAGCCATCAACAGAGACTCTGGCAGCGCCAGAACTCCAGCCTGCGTGATAAGCCCATATAGATTCGCGTATCCCAACGGAATCTTGAGAAACGAACCGATCTGCCCAATCCGGTAAACCGTGCCGTCGACGATCGGCATGTTCGACGGGTAGTTACTCGCCATTTTAATCGTAACGGAGTTTCCGCTCACACTCTCAACCTGACCGATGTGCGTTGGATTGTGTTTCATGGCTGTCAAAGCGTGCTGGCAGGCCCGTCGGACGAGGACAAGTCGTTTAGAAATTCAGTGAGCTTCCGAAAATCCGGGAGAAGAAAACGCCCGGTGCCTTCCCAGCGTTCATCACCCTTTCGCTCGCCTGCCTCGTCCGAAGGAGTGGCGGCGTCTTCGTCAAAGTATTGGCTCACCCGGATGGACTCCGTCGTCTTCGGCTCATCTCTCAACCTCCACTCTCCAAATTTCCCACCGATAACGGCGTGACGAAGACCATAGACTGACATTTTGCCACCGGTCTCGTGCGTTGCGAGGCCGCGCACGCTGTTCGTCGGGTCTGTGAGACCAAACACACTCTCTTTTTCCTTGCTCCACGCTTCATCGTAATACATCGCAATAACGTGGGAGTTCGCTCCCCGTCTCAAGGACGTCACGAGTCGTTCGTTGATGTGATTGTCACCGAACGAATATCCGCAGGTAAACAATACTGCGTCGTCCTGCTGGAGGAAGGCGCAAAGTCGGTCGATAAGTCCGACATACGGCTGTTTCTTCGAGGTGTTGTATTTGAGATGCGAAGGATAGATGAGGATGGAATCCTCTGGGGCAGATTGCTGCCGAATCACAGCCTTGTCTGATTCGCGATAAGTCCACCCAAGCGAACCATGCATTTTCCAAAGTTTCACGAGGTGGGGGTATGCCTGGACATCCTCCACGGCCTCGGGGCAGAAGAACGGTTCAAAGCTTCCGGAGAAGCCGTCGAAATACGGTATGCCTGAACCTTCGAGGGCAATCTCGAACAAGTAGTCGTAGTTGGTCGTGAAGATTTCAGCGGGAAACCGCCGTCTCGCCTTTTGAACCCAATTCGCTAGTCGAGCGTGAGCCAGCTTCTTGCGGTCGTCGGCCAGCAGGGTTTCATGCACTGAAACAAGTTTCACGACACGGGTCTTCACCAATTTCGCCAGGGCGGTGAACCCGGCCGAATTGAGCCCATTGAGCTTTCCTGCACCGATGACTGCCCGCTTGGCTTCGATGCTTGAGAGCAGGGTTTCGATGTTGAAGGCGACCTTCAGAAGCTCGGTCTCGGTTTGAATTTCCTTTGTCGCAACAGCGAACTCAGGCGAGTGCGCCTCCACTTCAACGACGATGGTCTTCGTCATCTTCTCAATCGCGGGAACAAGGACAGTCGGCAGTCCCGTCGCAAATGAAGTCCCTGCACCGAACAAGAAGCCGATTCGCTTCTTGTCTGAGATCAGGATTTGGTGGATGCCTCGGATGTGTTCGCGCGGATCGTGTGTGTTCATACTAATTGAGCTGGCTTTGGTAGGCCGGTCGTGAGTTCCCCGCTTAACTGCTTCGGTAGCAGCGTGTCGCGCAAGGTGGCCAGGTGCGGGATTGGTGGGGGTGCTCATGGATACATGGTGCTGTATCCGTGTCGGGCCTTGGCGTTGGCTTCGGTGAGCCATGCTTGAAACTGGCTTCGTGCTTTGGCGTCGGGAAAGCAAATCACCCAGATGGGGGTCTGGCTGACAATCTCTGCCATGGCCTGCCGCAGGTCGAAGTTCACGGACTGCAACCAGTCGTCGTGCATTGGGGTCGTGACGCAGAAGGAACCATCCGCCGAGCGGATGGAGAACGGCTGCGCATCGACTTCGATTTGGTCCGCGCCGCCTTGGACGGTGAGGGCAATTTTCATTCGCCGGTGGTCCTCACCTCCCCGCTCAGCAGCTTTGGCAGCAGCGTGTCGCGCAGGGTGGCGAACTGGGCGTGCAGTTCGGCGAAGAGGCGCGGCATCTTTTCCTCGGAGGACGAAGCCGGCCATGCCGTGCGGCGCAAGGTGGTGGATGAAGTGCTGCACCTAGGCGAAGTTGACGTTGCCCTTGGGCGGGACGCCGAACTGCCAGCGAACATGCTCATCCATACAAAACCAGCCAAATTCCTCTGAGGGTTGGTTCGCGAGGACGTGGTCGAGGCCAACGTCAGCCTCGATGATGCGCAAGCAAGGTTGATCATGGCGAATAGGTAGGTTGACGACGCCACTCGGGCTTCGAGCCGAAGTGGAGCAGGCAGTGCTGATCACGCCGTTGAAGCTCTGAAAATGCTCACCTTGGTTTCCATGCAGGGACGCACGTTGAGATTGCTGGCACCGATTTGAATCCATGTTTCGGTGCGCTGGTAGATGTCCAGACCTCGGCCGATGCGGATGTGCCAGCCAGTGTCCGTGCGCAATTCCCGATCGTGAATCTTGTCATCGAAGCGCCAGGCGAACTCCACCCCAGCGTCAGCCAGACTTTCGGCTAGTGATTGGAACTTGGGTTCAACCTCGGTTTTTTGGTAGTCGTGGTCAGTCCCGGTAACGAGCGCAATTTTCTTGATCGTCCCAACCTGGACACACAGTTCGCATAGTTGGATGAAATTCCTGAGCTGGTGGTCTCGGCGAATGTAGGGATCCTCCACAGTCAGCTCCTTCGCACCGCCTAGGTAGGCTCCAAAAAGCGCCTCGTAGGAATAGCCGGTGTCGCCATAGCGGATCGTGATATGCTTTTCCACCAGATCCGCAGCCGCTGGGGCTGGCACGGTCGAAGCCGCTGGTGGTTCAACCGGAATGGCCAGCGCAACGGACGGTGGTGGCGCTGATGCCGATGGTGCCGGGCAGGGGGCTGAGATGGTCACAGGTGAATTACGACGCGGATCGAGAGTGGCGCTCACCCCTCGCGATTCCGGACAATGCACTTCCACGAGATCGCCCGCATGATTGCGATAGCCGAGGTGGATTTGGGCGAAATCGTCATCCTGCTTGCGCTTGTTGAGCTGCTCCTTGACGCGGCGGCGGCCTTCGATCGCGTAGGCCACATACTCGTCGAACTCGGCATCAGAACATTCGCCTGACGGATGCAATAGTTTGAGGAAGGCAGCCACCGTCTTGTAAACGGCCGTTTCGTCACGCCCTTGGAATCCATCTCCCAGTTGAGCGCGCTTCTTCACCGTCGTGTAGAAATTGCGATGTTTGTTGAGGTAGTGCAGCGCCTCCGCCATGTAGTCCGTGATGAATCCGTATTCGTCGGTCAACAGGCTGCTTGAATTGGGCGGCAGCTCCCAGCCTGGTATGAAGTTGTGGAAGCGATGGATGACAGCGATGTCGAACTCTGGCGGCAGTGGTTTGAAAAGGTCCTGCTTGGGGTGCGCGACCACGGCCGAGATCGAATCGTAAATGTTTCCCATGAACGCAAGGCTCGCCGGCGCGGTGACTTCCGTGCCCAGGCTGAAGCGCCCGTTCGCCATGTAGTCCTTCAGGATTTGCACGGTGCCAGGATCCTTGATCCTCATGCCGCCGACTTCGTCGAAGGCGACCACATCCCAGTAGCCGATGATGCCGACCTGCCGGCGCACCTTGTTGAAGAAAAGGATGGCAGTGCTGGTCTGGCCGCCGCTGATGAGCGTCGCGTAGGGAGAGAACTCCGAGAAGGCGTAGGATTTACCCGTGCCCGGCGGCCCGAGTTCGATCAGGTTATAGTTTTGCTCCACCAGAGGAACGAGTCGGGTCAGGTAATGCAGTTTCTGACGCGGAGTGATCTTCGATGGCTCAAGCCCGATCGTGGCTAGCAGTGCGTCCAGCCATTCATCACGAGTGAACTGCTCACGACCAGCAACGAAAGCCTCGAAATCGAATCGAGAAATCTGGATCGGCCGGATTTCTTCGACATGGAACGTGTAGTCGTCTTCTTCAACCGTGTTGTAGCCGATGGTGGCCTCGCACCAGAGACCACCCTCAAGCAACCGTTGGTTCTCCCGATAATGCCGTTCATTGATGGCGATTCGCTTGCTCCCAAAGTTCTCCATCTCGGCCCAGTGCCGTTTCTCGGATTCCTTGTGAACCACGCGGACTTTGTCGATGAATTTGTGGTTCCCGTTGCGCTGAACGAGCGACTGGGCGGCGTTGGATTCGTTTGGGCGGACGAAGTTGCCTTGAATGGTTTCGTTCACCGCCTGCAATCCCGCCTCGATTTCATCAAGGTCATCGGTCGCGCAATAGCGGGCCAGAAGAAACTCAAGCACGAAGGTGGGAACATTGGTGCCCTTCTTCACGCGTTGGACGAGATCCTTGCGGACGACCCGACCGGGAAAGACTTGGTTGAGCTTGGCGCTGAGCGGTGTCATGTGGAGAAAGGGTTAATGGTGAAAATCAGTGATCAATTTGAGGGTGGCGAAAATCTCACCCGTTCCCGGGTGAGCGGCGCGGAGTTCAAAACGTCCGTTGAATCCTTCCTGGATGCGGATGGGAACCTTGATCGACTGGCCGCGCAACATACGCACTTCGCCCGTCGCCGGATCAGTCACCGGACTAGAAGCGGCTTCCGCCACTTTCTTGCTTGTGGAATCGAATCCTTCCAGGACGAAGGACACGTCTGCCGGCCCGAACAAATCGCTGCCCGGCAGACTGACTTCCACGCTCGGGCGCAAGGTGGTCACCGAGCCCGTATTGGCACCACGGTAAGTCAGGAACAATTCCACCCGAACAGCGGCGATTTTCTTGGGTGAAGGCTTTAGGCCGACTTGCAGGACTGGCAGCAGGCACTCCTGAAGCGAAAGCCCTTCGTGAAAATAGCGCACGCCCTTGGTGAACGTGGCTAACCCGCGCGCTGCCACGTAGCGCGAAATCTCTCCACGGATTCCGACATGGGCGGCTTCCACGCACACGACTTGGGCGTTCGGTTGGCCCGCGCCGAGCAAGGCCCGGTTCTTCACCTCAACCCATTCACCAGGCGGCTTTTGGATGGCATCACCACTCTCGACGCTGTCAAACCAGCAAAAGCCGTGGTCGGTGGCCAACACCGCTACGGCGAACCCGACATCCGCGAGCCGGTTCAGCGCTAGTTGCAGATCACGCACTGCCCCGGGCAGTAGCCCAGTCAGATACGCCGGATTGTTCTCGCCGAGCTGATCGATTTCCGAAGTCCTCACCACCAGCACCTCGACGTGGTTGAGGGAAGCCAGGTCCTTAGTCGCAAGGATGTCCGCAAGTTCCATTGCGGCAAAGCGGTTGGCTCCCACCACCTCTTTGATGTAGTCCAATCTTTGCGGAAGTGCCGGCAGGCTCCGACCTTTGACGACTGGCACCAACTCACCCGACTCCACCGCGACACGAAAGTCCTCACCGGCTCCGGGCAACAACGCGGCCATTCCGATTTTGGTGATCGTCGGCAACTGCGCGCAGACGGCATTCACGGTGACCAAGTGACGGCTCGAAGCCGAAGCGGCGAGCAGCTTCGCCAAGTCATAGCGGAACGCGTCGATCCAGAAAAACGCCACCCGTTTGCCATCCTGCCAGGGGACGCGCACGAACTGATCGTAGATGTCGTTGGCCCTTGGGCGTCCCGGCACCGGCCAGCCCTCCTTGACCACGGCATCCTGGAAGGCGCGCGTGACCCGATCCACGAACTCCCGGTGCGTCTCCCGCGCCCTGGCAATCACATCCGCCAAAGGCCCCGGTTCAGGCAGCAAGTCCTGGGCGACTTGCTCCATGAGCCGATGGGCCGTGTCCAGCCGATGCCCGTGAGCGATCTGAAAATCCAGCCAGCCGGCAACACCCGTGGGTGCTGCGGCTTTGAGCACCTGTTTGAGATCGGCCACTCCCTGCAAAACGTCCACGCAGCAACCGGCCAGCTTCCATTCGCCCGCGCGAGCGCCATCGCGAATCCAGAATGATTTGGACCGCTCCCCCACGAATTGTCCGGCCTTCGCCAGATCGCCCGCCAAAGAGGCTTTGGCGAAGGTGCGGAGGAAGCAACGTTCCTCGAAGGCGAAGGTGTCCAGCACGCCTAGATCATCCAGCGTGCCGCAGTGTGTCTCCAGGCCGAGTTCCTCGGCGACGCGGTTGGCGAATTCCTCGTAACTCTGTTGAGCGCTGGTTCGGTCGCGCAGCGTGGCGCACAGATCCAATACGAACCGATGATATTTGGGCGCGGCCTTGGGCACGCCACCCAGCGCCGGGGGCAACGCTGCCGGCAGATCCGCCACGAACTCGCTGAACAAGAGGAAGCGCCACAGCAGGTGCCGCAGCTCGTCGAGCTTGGTCAACTCCGCCGGCAAGGTCAGGCCGAGCGTCTTGCTCACCAGGGTTTGCAGTTCCTTGCGCCAATGGGGTGATTCCTTGAGCCCCTTCGAATCCTTGGCGTTCAGGCAAAGGAAACGCACCAGCAGATCCCGCGTGCCCTCGGCCCGGAGCAGGCTACTCAGCACTGGTGCGCCATCCGCGCCGACCACGAGGCTGTTGATTTCGAGAAAGGTTGGTTCGCCGTGCTGAAACATTTCCTCGATCACACCGGCCTGTTCGGGCAGGAACCGCTGGCACAAGGCGAGGTAACTGTCGCCTGCACCGTCCGGAAAAACACCGCCAGCCAAGACAAGCGGAGTGAAAGGGTCAAGGCACACAGCCTCTTGATCCAGCGGTCGTGCTCTCGGCAAATACAGAACGAGGCTACTGGAATTAGTCGCGTCCTTCCCCAACTCGGCCAGCAGCTCCAGGGCCTGCTCACGGACGGTGATGAGGTCGTCGCCCACTTCGATAACCTGACATTGTTCGCCAGCCAGCGATCGGGAAACCTCCAACAGGCGACGGGCAGGGTCGAACACCGTCAGAACTCGGCGGTCGGTCAGCACTTCACGCAAGTGATCGGAAATGAATTGTTCGAGGCGCATTATGGAGTTTTGAGGTTGATGCCCTTCAGAGTTCCCAAATCTCCTTCAGCTTCGCGACGGTTTCCATTTGATGTCGCGCCAGGACGGTCGGGGTCCATTCCGTCTCCTTCAAAACGCGAGAAGTGATTTGGAACGGACTACCTCCGGTTTTCTTCTGAAAATACTTGGTCTTCTTTACATCAAATTCCCAGTTCTTGGCTGCCGAATTTTGCCTGCGATTCAGCAGCGCCAGATTGCCCAACCGATGAACTTCTCCCTGACGCGTAGTGGCATCGGGCCACCACTGCAACCACTGGCTGTTGGCGTCGGGTGTTTGCGGTAGCACATGCTCCACCGTGATGGTGTCAAAGTCGTAACTGGCCTCACCCGAGGACAGCGCCGCGTCCAAACGCAACAACACAAAGGTTCGCTTGGGCTTCGGGGAGAGATTGTAGATGTCGCCGTCAATTATGTCGGCGGCGCACTTCTTTTCCTCCTTGGACGCGCCCAGCGACGGCAGGTTGCCTGTCTTGGAGGTGTCATTCTTGATCTCTTCGAGGATTTTCCCGTAACGCTCGATCCGGCTGTTCTCATCGAATCGGCTCAGCCACAGGATGGCGGCGAGTTGTTCCAATTCGGTGATTTTGGCGTCAATCAACTTGGGCGTAGCTGAGTAGTGCGTCAGCAGGCGCAACGCCACCGGCATCCAGTCACGATCACCCACTCGCAGCAGCCAACGCAGTGACCGGTTGATTGCCTTCTCCACCGCGGGGTCCGCACACTCGAAGTCCGCCTGCAGAATCACCTGGGTTGCGTCTGAGAACGGCAACAGCTCATCGTCTATGAATGCAGCTGGACTGCTGATTGGCACGGCGGCGCGGAATCCTTCCAGCACGGTGGTGCGTAGTTTCTTTCGGTCGTGAATCATGCGGATGTGCGAGAACAGGTCGGCGAAACTTTGCGTGCCGAGCTCTTCTTCCGCGTCCTCCCATTTCTCCACGTAGCCGATCTGTTGACCCGATGGCAACCTACCGATGATCTCCGACTTCAGGATGTCGGCCACCGTCAAATCCAAGCCGCGATCGTTCAGCACCGAGAAGATGCGGAATGCCGATTCCAAGCTGGCGGTGGAAACCACCACCAGATACGTGTGCTGCAGCAGGAAAGCCGCGAGGGATTCACGCCTTGATGAATCAAGTTTGGCGACTTCGTCGAGCAACGCCTGTGAGTTTTCCGTCAGATGTCGTTGTGGGTCGCTCAGTTTACCGGTCAGCAGCCCTTTCAAATGATCCTGCTTGGGATGGCGTAGAAAGTTGCTCTCAAAAAAGGCGTGATCTCGCTCACGCAAAACCAAGCGACAACGATCCGTCGTGCCAACAAGCGGATTGCCCTTTTCCAAGATCAGGCCTTGAAAAGTGGCCTTGTCATCGTCATTGGGAAATTGCGTGCGCAGGGCCGAGAGTAAAAGCGACAGGGTCGTCAACCGTTGCTGACCGTCAATGACCTGTGCCTCGGGTTGGGTTTGCTGCTTGATGACGACGATGCTGCCCAAGAAATATGGCGTAACTTTCGAGGCATCCATACCGACTTGGAACGTGGCACTCGCTGCCACAAGATCGCTCAACAAGGTTTTTGCCTGATCGGTCCCCCAACTGTAGGGCCGCTGGTAAGGCGGAATCGAAAAGGCGTAATCGCGATGGAACACTTCGCGGATGGCTTTTTCCTTGGCGTCAATTGTGGGCATAATTTAATTGCGAATAGGGCTTCCTTTGAACAATCGGAAAACATCCTCAGAATTAGTCGTTATATGTTCAACCCGATAGTCGCTACCAACTGTTACCAGGTGTTCCTCAAGATGTTTCCACATCTGGGTCGCCTTATCTGTCCGCCACACTGCGCCAGAAGAAACCATGCTCAATGGCGGGCTGGATCGAATGATGATTCCCATGCGCTCGGCGACGGCCGGCAGCAGCTCGTTTGGCACACGCTTTCCGCGGAATCTCTTCGGATCGCTGCTTTTTGTTTCATGATGATTGATCTGGTCGAGCCGCCACTCTCCGGCGGCAAGCCAAACCAACTTCATCTCCATGAAATAGATAAACTCGGAGGCATTCCGATCCTTGGTCAATCGGATCAGGAACGAATGCACCTTTTGACCGAGTTCCACCATTTCACCTTCGTCGAAGACAAAGAACTCCCGCGTTCTGCAATCCCAACCGACTGGGTGGATGGCAAACACGCTCATACTTGTTTGCGGAGGGGCGTGCATTCGCAGTCTTGTTCCAACTCGATCTGATCGCCGCCATTCTTTTTGCCTGCTTTTTTTCACTTTCTTCTCCGGCGCTTTCACGTCGCACAGGTCTTCCAGGTCATGGGCGATGGTGAGGGAGCGGCCGAATGGGCCGGCATCGAACCGGTGCTTAAACTGGTCCCGAATGAATTTCCCCAGTGTCATACTTCATTCCTGAATTTAGGCTGGGGCAACTTCTTCAAGTGCGCCGCCACTAGACGAATAACCTTCTGAAAATCTGGCTTCTTCAGCGCCTCGCTGCACCAGATCCAAATCTCCATCGCTTTGCCGTCAACATCGCGAAGATTCTCTCGGTCGATCTTGATCGGGCATTTCACGGAATAGATTCGCATCCAGTCATCCGTTGTTCCCTTATCCCATCGCCCGATGGGCAGTTCATTCTGCTGAGAAATCTCGTAAAGCTCCCGCCGCCAATTTTTATTGGGTGACTTGCTGGCGATGACTTCAAACCACGGTTGCGAACCCCAGCGAATGCCAATTTCGATCAGGACAAATGCGGAGTCAGTTGCCCCCCACTCGTGACCAGCCCTGTTTGCTTTCGTATTCCAGCTGAGCGGGAGCAACCTTGCATAACCGTTTTCTGTCGCCATGGGAATTACTCCGCTTCGTCGCGCCGAACTCTGGATGCACTTTCCGAGCGCGTCTGTGAGCAATTGAATCGGTTCTGTCCGATGTTCAATTATCACGTCAAGGGCGCGGCGATGACGTTCGTAAATCTTCCGGGCTAGTTCTGTGATCTTCGGGTTCTCCATACACCTTTCCTCCAAAATGGTTAGGTAATGCCGCATCAGCATCACTGCCTCCCTCCCACGCTTGGTTGCCCTTTGTTTGAGGCAGGTCGAAAGCACCTCATACACCTGCCGATGTTTTGCCGTCACCCACGCTTCGTCATCCGGCGACTCATCCTTTGCCGTCAGGAAGACGAACATGCGCCGGGCCGTCGGGAATGCTGACTCCACTTTCCTCCGGTAGCCCGCCAGTTGGTTTTTTCCCTGCTTCGCCCACCACTTGTTCTCGATGGCAATGACCCAAGCGTCACCTTCTGTCGTCGTCACCTTCACCAACAGATCAAGGAAGTTCCATTCACGCGCGATTTCCACATCCCCAATTTTCCCGGCTTTGATTGATTCCGCCGTAAGCCCGCCTAGCAAATCTGGAGCGGCATCATTCACCACGCGGAGCAACCAGCCTCGCAGGAAGGAGTCGCCCAGCTTATGCGTCTCGTCTGGCTGTAGCAGCCACGCCAGCATGTTTGAGTGGCGAATCTCCCCGTGCTCGAACCGGAGCACACGGAACACGTTGAACTGCCGGAGCATTTGGTCCAAGCGGTCCAACTGCGTGCAGTTCTTTTCGAGGGCACGCAGATCGGCGAGGACCGCCTGCTCCTCGCGGGTGAGCCTGGGGGTGCTGGCTGCTCCTTGCTCTATTCCAATCATTCACCCC
>JBEBFV010000049.1:0-20664 GCA_040081795.1 Limisphaerales bacterium
CCGCAACTCGCCCTTCATGCGGGCCAGCTCGGCGTCGTTGGATTCCTTGGCCTTGGCAATGATGTTCGCGGCGTCAGCAATGGCCTTCTGGCGCTCGACCTCGGCGACGCGGGCTGCTGCTGCGCGGGATTCCTCGATGATCTTCTGCGCCTGCGCGCTGGCCTGGCCGATGACTTCCTGGGCCGTGGCCTGTGCCTTGGCTAGCTCGATCTTGATCTTGTCCGCATTGGCAAGGCTCTCGGCGATACGCGTTCGGCGCACATCGAGCATTTCAAGGATTGGTCCGTAGGCGAACTTCTTGAGGGCGAACGCGACGATGCCGAAGAGGATGATCTGCGAGATCAGCAACTGCCAGTTCACGCCGAACTGGTGCGCGATGTCAGCAATCGGGTTGCCGGTCGGCGCGGCAGCGGCGAAGAGGGCGATCAAATTCATAAATCAGCGCGGAAAGGAAGGGCGCGGAGCCTCACGGCCCCGCGCCACAGTGTTACTTGGCCAGGAAGATGGCGAAGAAGACCACGCCTTCCGCAAGGGCGGCGAAGATGATCGCCTGGTTGCGGATGGCGCCAGCCGCGCCCGGATTGCGTCCGGTCGCTTCAGCGGCCTTCATGCCAATGATGCCCACGCCAATGGCCGACCCGAGGGCCGCCAAACCGATGTGAAGACTACCAGTCATGTTAGTTGCCTTTCCTGTTGTGTTTCTCAGCCGCCCCCGCAGGTTGCCCACGGTCTGGCGGCCAAATTGTTTAGTGTGCGTGCTTGTGTTCTCCGTGGCCGTGCTCCTCGCCATGACCCTCGTCATGGTGCGCACACATCAGCGCGGTGAAAACCGATGTGAGCAGCGCGAAAACAAGCGCCTGCACCAGCCCGACGAGCAGCTCCAGAAAGTAAAACGGGAGCGGCAGCAGCCAGCCCAGCCACGGAATGAGCACCATCATGGATTCGAGGATGTTCTCGCCCGCGAAGATGTTGCCGTAGAGACGGAAGCTGAGGGAAACCGGGCGGAAGGCGATGGAGATGACTTCAATGATGCCGACGAAGAAGAAGATGCCCATCATGAACAGCGCCATGAAGCCCTTGCCATTGTCCCCGCCGCTGAACAGATGCTTTGCGATGCCGCCCGGGCCGAGCGCCTGAAGCGACCACACCGTCCACAGGAAGAAGAACGTCAGCGACATCGCCAGCGTCATGTTCAGGTCCGCGTTGCCGCCGCGCAGGAAAGGCTTGGTCAGGTGGAAGTGCCCTTGGGCATCCGCCGTGCCGTAGCCCACCGTGCCCACGCCAGGGATGAGGCCAATCCAGTTGGTGAACAGAATGAAAATGAAGAGCGTGCAGAAGAACCAAAACGTCTTTTTAACCAGTTCCTTGCCCAGAATCTCCGTGAAGAAGTCATACATCCCCTCGACCAGCCACTCCGCGAAGTTCTGCAAGCCGCTCGGGACCATCTGAATGTTCCGCGTCGCCATCTGGGCGAAGATGATGAGCCCGAGGGCGACAATCCACGTGATGACCGTCGAACTGGTGAACTGGAGCGGGCCGAGGTTGAACACCGGTGCCGCCGCCGGCAGCCCGTGATGAGCCGCCGCCGCGTGCGCGTCCTTTGCGCCGTGCTCGACAGCCTTCGCGACCGATCCGGGCAAGGCTTCCGCTGCGGAAAGAACCGCCGGCAACAGGGCCAAAAGCGCCGCCGCCAAAAATGCTTTGAACAAGTTTTTCACGTTTGAATCGCGCCGCGTGCAGAGACACTTGAGCCTTTGCGCCGGGTCGAAAACGGCGCGTAGGTTGGCGTGACGTGAAATCTTTCACAAGGGGTTTTTTCGGCGTTGGGCAACTTGAAGTTTTCTCCATCGTCGGAAGGAAGGTCGCTAATGCGAGGACGGCTGCCGGCCACGCATTCCTCCCTCGCTGAAGCACGCAGAGGGCTTCGTCGGATCGAAGCTGGAGCAAAGTGTCGTTGCAGAACTGCCCGGTCTCCCTAGTCTCGCCCAAGATGAAAGCGAAGGCTGAAACTGCTTCCGAATGCCGCCCATCATTGGCGTGTGCTTCGCGGATGCCCGCAGTTCCCACGTGCTGTCGCGCTGGGCAGATCACTCCCATGAGAATGAAATTCTGTCTCCGGCTCCGGGCCGTGCTGATGGTCTCCGTTTTTGCCCTAGCCAGCCAAGGCGCGGAGAACGACCTGCTCGGTCCAGCCTTCAACCTCGTAGCCGAGAACGACATGGTCGTGCGCACGGACCGGCATTACACGCACGGCACCAAGTTCACGCTGCTCGGCAGCGAGGTCGCCAGGGCGCGCGAGCAGCCGGGCTTCCATTTCCCGGTCTGGCTCGCGGAGCGCACGCCCGATTTTGGAGCGGTGCCGCACGCCGCACGCCTTGGTGCCAGTCTCGGTCAGAGCATCTTCACACCTACGGACATCGGCACGAGCGCCTTGCAGGTGAAGGACCGGCCCTATGCAGGCGTGCTCTACGCGTCGCTGCTGCTCCAGAAACGCGGCGCGACCGCGGGCGGCACGCCGTTGCTGGACAACTGGCGGCTGGACCTCGGCGTCATCGGGCCAGAGTCGCAGGCAGAAGAGGCGCAGAATACTGTGCACAGCGTGCGCAAGCTCGACCTCGCCCGCGGCTGGGCGCACCAGTTGCGCACGGAGCCGGCGCTGGCGCTGCGCTATCAACGCACCTGGCGCTGGGTGCAAGGCGCACAGGACGGCTGGGGCTGGGACTTCCTGCCGGCGGCGGGTTTGAGCCTGGGGAACATCGGCACCTACGCCGCGTTCGGTGGCCAGGTGCGCGCCGGCTGGCGGCTGCCGGGGGATTTTGGAGTGCAGATCATTGATTCAATCGCCCTGCCCAGCCTGGGTCGCACGTCGGGCGCGGAGGCCCGGCGCGGGATTTTCGCCTTCGCGGGTGTCGAGGGACGTGCGGTTGCCTACAGCACTTTCCTCGACGGCAACCTCTGGCAGCAGAGCCAGCATGTGGACAAGTTCCCCCTCGTGGGCGACGCGAAGTTCGGCCTCGTCTATTCCGGCAAGCGCTTCGACGTGTCGCTCACGCAGACCATCCGCAGCAAGGAGTTCGTCGGCCAGCGCGAGATAGACGCCTACGGCTCGCTGGCGTTCTCCGTGAAGTGGGATCATCCCGCCACGCAGCGGTAGCGTGCTCTGACGGCGACTTGCGGAAAGTGTTCTCAGCCAAATGTCCGCTTCAACCGCCCGCCGTGATATGCGTTGCGCTGCGCTGCGCTCATCTGGTCGAAGTCTGGCCTGCCATTCGTGAGCTTCGGCCAATCTCCAGAGTTCAGATTTTGGGGTTTGGAGTTTGAGGTTTCGCCTGCGCGTGCGCCCAGAGGGTTGTCCCGCACCTCGACCGTCGCGCGTTTCGTTGCGCTTCCGTCGTAGCTCATCGCCTGGTCGGTCAGCTTGAGGTCGTCCTCGAGTGCGCGCGTTGGCTTGATGCCTTTGCCCTGAAGCACGCCGTGGTAGGCGCGGACCGCCTCGTCGGGTGAGATTTTGCCGTCGGTGATGAGCCGCAGCATCTCGATGAACGCGAGCTGGTGCTCGGCGTTGTTGATCTTCCGTCCGAAGAGCGCCACGCGGGCGCCGTATTTCTGCGCGTCGTGGATCAGCCGGAAGGCGTCGTAGGTCGTGCCCGCGCTGCCGCCGAGGATGCCGACGACGAGGTTCGGGTCGTATTGCGCCAGCTCCTCCATCGCCTTCGGGCCGTGATAGACGATTTTGAGGAACACGGGTCGGCCCGCCTCGGGGACGCCCGCCAGCGTGCGCAGGATGTTGTCGTTGATGAACTCGCCCAGCTTCTCCGGCGCGATGCCGCTGCTGACGTTCGGGTCGAAGATTTCGAGGAAGTGCCGGAAGCCCTTGCGCTCCGCCTCCTCGCGAAACTCCTTATACCAGAGCAGTGCCTCGCGGTCCTGGTCCAGCTCGTTGACGAAGGTGATGGAGTAGAGGCCGAGGTTTGCGCCGGGAAAACTGCCGCTGCCGTCGCGGTCGCACTCCACCTCGCCGCACTGGATGTGGTCAATGCTCGCGCTGCGGAAGGGCTGGCTAGGCTCACGCGTGTAGCAGCCGTGCCGCACGGCCCACACGTCGGTGGTGTCGTTCGCGCGCGCGGCGGGCGTGACGTGCGAGTTCTTGAAGAGACCTTCCTTGATGGCGAGCTGCTCGTTCACGTAGGCGGACATCAGCATGATGTCCACGAGACCCTGGTGCGTGACCTCGCGGATGATGTCGAGGAACTCGGGCAGGTTGCGGTAGCCGAACTCGTCGCGGCTCCAGACCTCGGGCGAGAACTTCGCGGGCTGCGAGCCGCGCTTCGCCAGAAAGCCGCGCGGTCCCGGCGCCCGAACGCCGAACGCCATGTCCGCGTCCTTCGCATCGGCGATGATGAAGGCGCGCGAGGCGCGGTTCGCCTTCACCTCTGCCAGCTTGACGTCGAGTGACTTCATGAAGTGCTACGCCTTCACCTTCGCCAGCGTGTCCTTCAGCGCGCGGGCCGACGCCTGCAACGCCATCTGCTCCTTCGGCCAAAGCTTGATCTCGACGTGCTTGAGCACACCGCCGCGACCGACGACGCTCGGCACGCTCAGGCAGATGTCGCGGATGTCGTAGGCGCCCTGCACGAGTGAGGAAACGGGCAGCAGTGATTTCTTGTTGAGCAGCACGGCGTGAATCACGTCGCGAATCGCGATGCCCACGGCCCAGCCGGCCCCGCCCTTTTTCTTGATGACTTCCGCGCCGCTGCCCTTGGTGCGCTCGAAGACGGCATTCTGGAAACCGGGCGAGCACTCCGACAGGCCGGTGAGCGGCAGGCCGTTCACCGTCGCGCTCGACCAGACGGGCAGCATCGAGTCGCCGTGCTCGCCGAGGATGAGCGCCTTCACCTGCGTGGGCGCGAGCTTGAGTTCGTCCGCGATGAACGAGCTGAAGCGCGACGTGTCGAGCATCGTGCCCAAGCCATAGACCTGCGGCCACGGCAGGCCCAACCGCTGCACCGCGAGCTGCGTGAGGATGTCCACCGGGTTCGACACGACGAAGACCTGCGCGTCCTTGCGGAAGCCGGCGGCCTTGATGCTGTCGAGGATGCCGACGAAGAGCGCGACGTTGCGGTTGATGAGGTCGAGCCGCGACTCGTCGGGCTTGCGGCGCAGGCCGGCGGTGATGAGGAAAATGTCGCTGTCAGCGGCGCGGGCGTAGTCGCCCGCATAGATTTTTTGGTCGCCGCAGAACGCGCTGCCGTGGAGCAGGTCGAGGGCCTCGCCCTCGGCGGTGTCCTTGTTGGCGTCAATGAGCTGAAGCTCCGCGACGAGGCCGCCGCACTGGAGGGCAAACGCAGCGCACGAGCCGACTCGCCCGCCGCCGCCGATGATGGTGACTTTCATATTCTTAAAATCATTTCAGCCACGGATTGAACACGGATGAAACACGGATTGGGGAAGATGAATCCACGTTTGCAATCCCGCTTCCGTGTTCAATCCGTGTTTCATCCGTGGCTAAAGGTTTACTTCATCTGCGCCAAGATCTGGTCCGTGATGGCCTGCACGGTGCGCTCCGCCTCCGCATCCAGCGTGGCGGACTCCGCTTTCGGTGGCACCGCGCAGGCGACGCCCGGACGCCACTCGGCGTTGTCGCACAGCTCACATTCCTTCAAGCCGTGGCGCGGGTCGGGGATGCCGAGGCTCTGCTTGATCTTCAGCAAGTCCTGGAGCTGCGGCGCGGTCATCGTCTGCGCCGGCTTGCCAACTTGCGCGGTCACGAGAATCGTGCGGCAGTAGGCCTCCAGAATCTCCATCTTGAAATAGGCGTCCTCGACGTTGTTATGGCTCCAGCTCACCACGCCGTGGTTCGCCATGAGGATGGTGTTGTGCTTGTCCACGAGGTCGGCCACGAGCTTGCCCATCTCCGGCGTGCCGGGCGTGCGATACGGCGCGACCGCCACGGACGCGAACACTTCATACTCCGGGATCATGCACGTCGGCGGCACCAGGCCCGCGACCGCGAAGCCGGTGCTGTAAGGCGGGTGGCAGTGGCACGTCGCGACGGCTTTGGGCTGACGCTTCATGATTTCCAAGTGCATCAGAATCTCGCTCGTGCGGCGCTTCACGCCGGCGAGTTGGTTGCCCTCGAAGTCCACGAGGCACATGTCCTCGGGCTTCATGAAGCCCTTGCTCACGAGCGTCGGCGTGCAGATGGCGATGTCCTCGCCGACCTTGATGGCGATGTTGCCGCCGTTGCCGTCCACGTAGGCGCGGCCCCACAGGCGGCGGCCGATGTCGCAGAGCTGCTCCTTGAGCGCGTGCGCGGCGGGTGAGTTGAAATACGCTTCGAGTTCCGCCTTCGAGGACTTCGAAGTGAGCGGCTTCGTCGGCGCGGTCGTGGTGCCGGATACTGCGGAGGCAGCCCGGCGCTGGGCGTTGGCGTAATCGCGCAGCGTGTCGCGCGCCGAGGGCGTGAGGACAGCGTCCTTCGCGGCGGCGTTGGGATCGCCACCTTTGGCGATGATGGCTTCGAGGTCTTTTGCGGTGAGAACGTTGCTCATGGGTTAAAACGGGTTGTAAAAAATGTCGTCCACCAGCGCGGCGTTGATCGCGTCGATGGGCGGGGAAATCTCAAAAGGCTGCGCCGCCTCGCGACCCTCGACGTAGCCGATGGTCTGGCCCACGCCGCCGCCGAGGCTGTCGTAAACGACGAGGCTCGGGTCCTTGCTCACGCCCGCCAGCGCCTCGGTTCCGCGCTGGAAATGCTCGCGCGTGAACGGCGAGACGATGAGCCAGCGCGCACCCGTGAGTTCGGGCACAGCCTTGCTCAAGGTGACGCGACCTATTACGGAGCCGAGTTTCATTTGCTTGAACCACGAAGACACGAAGGCCACAAAGCCAGATAGAAACCAGTTTCAGCCTTTGCCGCCTTCTTCGTGTCCTTTGTGTCTTTGTGGTTGACGCTCACACCGGCACCCCCGGTTCGATCTCGTCCACAATGCCGGCGATGAGCCAGCGGACGGGACTCTTCTCACTGCCCACAAGTCTGCGTGCCGCCGCGCCGTCGGAGGAAATCACCACGCGCTGGTGCATGCCGGCACCGTGCGCATCAATCGCGACCTGTGGCGCACCTTCCGGTTCGCCCGCGTTGTTGATCGGCTGGCAGATGACGAGCCGCCAACCCTCGAAGCTCGGATGCTTCCGGGTGGCGACCACATTGCCTTCGACGCGCGCTAGAAGCATAAACAACCACGAAGACACGAAGGGCACGAAGAAGACCGGGGAAGGAGCAATTCAACTCCCTCCCTCTTTGTGTCCTTTGTGCCTTCGTGGTTCATCAGTAAATCCTCAGGTTATCCACCATCACGCAGCGCCGCACGCGGGTGAACGTGCGCGGGTTGCTCACGCCTTCGCCCGTCGGCGTGGCGATGCTGAAGCTCAGGTAGCCCTCGCCGCCGAGGCCGAGGCCCGCCATGCACGGGCCGTTCTTGATGAAGAGCGTCGTGTCGAGCGCGCGACCCATCTGCGTCAGCGCCTCCAAATCGTGCGAGTGGATGATGCTCGTGTGCTTGTAGCCGTGCTCGGCTTCGAGTGAGCGGGCGACGCCTTCTTCCAGGCTCTTCACCCGTGTGATCGGCAGGAAGGGCATCATCTGCTCCTCGACGACGAACGGATGATCCGCGCCGGTCTCGGCGAAAAGCAACTGCGTGCCGGCCGGGATGTTCACGCCCGCAGCTTTCGCGAGCACGATGGGATCCTTGCCGATGAAATCCTTGTTCACCGCCGCGTGGCTGCAACCGCCGCCCTGGCCGGGCGTGATGGTGAACGCGGCCTTCGTCAACGCATCGAGCTGGGCGTTGGTGAGTTTCACCGCGCCGTTCTGCGACATCTGCTCCATCAACTTGTCCGCGATGCCTTCGAGCGCGAAGACTTCCTTCTCGCCGATGCAGAGCAGGTTGTTGTCGTAGCTTGCGCCCTGGATGATCGCCTTCGCCGCGCGCTTCATGCAGGCGGTGTCGTCCACGTAAACGGGCGGGTTTCCCGGGCCGGCGCAGATGGCGCGCTTGCCGGTCTGCATCGCGGCCTTCACGACGCCGGGACCGCCGGTGACGAGCAGGATGCGCACGGCCTCGTGCTTGCACATCGCGCCGAAGCTCTCCATTGAGGGCTTCTCGATGATGGTGGCGATGTTCTCAATGCCCGTCTCGCGGAAGATGGCCTCGTTGTAGGCACGCACGGCGATGGCGGCGCAACGCGCCGCGCTCGGATGCGGGTTGAACACGACGGCATTTCCCGCCGCGCAGATGTTCACGATGTTGCCGCTGAGGGTCGGGATGGAATGCGTGCTGGGCGTCACTGCGCCGACGACGCCGAAGGGCGTGTATTCCTCGAGCGTGATGCCGTGATCGCCGCTGCGGGCGTCTGGCCGGAGCCATTCCACGCCCGGAACGAGCTTGATGATCTTGAGCTTCTCGATCTTGTGGTCGAGCCGGCCGATCTTCGTCTCGTCGAGTTCGAGCTTGCCCCACACTTCCGCGTTGGATTCCGCCATCGCCTTGACGATCTCGACTATCTTCACGCGCGCGGCGACGCCGGCCTTCTGCAATTGCAGGAAGGACTCGTGCGCGGCGGCGCAGGCCTCGTTGGCATCTATGAAGACGCCGAACTTCCCGCGCAGCGCGGGGCCACCGGCAGCGGATTTGCCGCCGCAGCCACAGTCAGCTTTCGCCGCCGGGGCGGGTGCAAATTTGGCGGCGGCAGGTGCGCCACCGAGCCGGGCCAGCACGTCGGCCACCACATCGCGGATCAAAGTTTCGTTCACGGCACTCATACAATTTCAACAAGCCACAAAAACAAACGATGGGCGGCGCGCGGGGTTTTGCCCGCGCTAGGTCTTCGCGTTGTAAATCTGTTTCCCGAGCACATCCACCACGTCCACGATGCCGATGACGACGGCGTCCACGGGCGCTTCTCGCAATCCGCCGGCGAGACGTGCGCTGCTGCCCTGGCAGAAGAGGACAAGCTCGCCGATGCCCGCACCGAGCGTGTCCACGGCGACGATGGTGTTCTGGCCCGCGCGGAATTGAGTGGGGTCCTTGTCGTCCACGAGCTGGGGGCGCAGCAGGAGCAGCTTGCGGCCGCTCATGTTGGCGTCCTTCTTGGTCGAGACCACCGAGCCTTCAACGCGTGCGAGGAACATTGTGTGTGATGCGTGATGCGCGATTCGTGAAACCTGACGGGCGAACCGAGCCGTAGCTCCGGGTCACGCATCACGCATCACGGCTCACGCTGTTATTTCTTCTTGGGCAGCACGGTCTCGACGTCGTTGTGCGGACGCGCGATGACGTGGACGCTGACGACCTCGCCTTTGATGGCCTTGACGGCCTGGGCTCCGGCGTCGGTGGCGGCCTTCACGGCGGCGACGTCGCCGACGATGACGGCGGTGACGAGCGCGTTGCCGACCTGGATCATCGGGCCGGCCAGCTCGACGTTCGCGGCCTTGAGCATCGCATCGGTCGCTTCGACGAGCGCGACGAGGCCGCGCGTTTCAATCATGCCAATTGCTTGTTGTGCCATAGTTTTTCTTTGTGTTGATGGTGGAGATGGAAGACCAGTAGTCAGTTTTCAGTAATCAGTTGTTGCTGTGTTCGAGGAGGCGCTTGGTTTCGCGAGCGACGACGAGTTCCTCGTTCGTCGGGATGACGAGGACTTTAACGCGGGAACTGTCGGTGCTGATGATCCCCTCGGCGCCACAGAGTGCAGCGTTCTTCGCGGGGTCGAGAACGATGCCGAGTTGGTCGAGGTTGGCGCAGATGGCGGCGCGGAGCTCGGCGCGGTTTTCGCCGATGCCGGCGGTGAAGACGAGGGCGTCTGCACCATTGAGCTGGAGAAAATAGCCGCCAATCCAACGGCGCGCCTCGCTGACGAACACGTCGAGCGCCAGAGATGCCCTTGCATTGCCGCTCGCGGCAGCATCATGGATGTCCCGGATGTCGTTCGAGATTCCGCTGAGTCCCTTGAGGCCTCCTTCTTTCGTGAGCTGGCGCTGGGCTTCTTCGATCGTGATTCGGAGCGTCTTGACTGCGTAGGGCAACGCCTCGGCGTCGAGGTCACCAACGCGGTTGTTGTGCGGCAGCCCGGACTGCGGGCTCATGCCCAGGCTGTTGCCGATGGCGACGCCGTTCAACGTGCCGGTGATGCTTGAGCTGCCGCCAAGGTGGCAGGAGATGACGCGGAGCGGAGCGCCGCTCGCCGGGGATTTGCCGCCGTCCACGTAAAGATTCTGCGCGCGCTGGGCGACATCCTCGCGGCCCAGCAACGCCGCGCTGCGCTCGGCGATGAACTTGTGGCTCGCGCCATGGAAGCCCCACCGGCGCACTCCAATCTCGTGCCACGAGGCCGGCACGGCGTAGCGCATCATCGCCTCGGGGGCGAACTGGTAGAACGCGGTCTCAAAGAGCGCGACCAGCGGCACGCCGGGGACGCGCTTGGCGAAGAGGCGGATGCCGGCGATGTAGGGCGGGTTGTGCGCGGGCGCGAGGCCGTTGTAGGCCTCCATCGCGCTCAGGACGCGCTCGTCGAGCCGCACGCAGCCGGTGACATCCTTGGCGATGACGGTCTTGAAGCCGACGGCAGCGAGCTCGCTTTCGCTGGCAATAGCACCTGATTCCTTGAGCTGCGCCAGGCAATCCTCAATCGCCTTGGGATAATCCGTCACGCGCTCGAAGCCGCCCTTGTGGAGCAACCGCTCGGCGCTGTTCGCAAAGTCGAACAGCCGCCACTTGAGCGAGGTCGAGCCGAGGTTGGCGACGAGGATCTTCATTAACGCGGATCGCAGAATGCGGAACGCGGAATCAATCTCGGGACGCGAAGTGTTTCCGCATTCCGAGTTCCGCGCTCCCCGTTCATTGGAGCCACTTGCCGAGGACCGCCAAGCCGTCGTGTGGACGGGGGATGACCTGGACGCTGACGACAGAGCCGACCTGCGCGGCGGCGGCGGCACCGGCGTCGGTGGCGGCCTTCACGCTGGCGACGTCACCGCGGAAAAACGCGGTCACGTAGCCGGAGCCGATTTTGTCCCAGCCGGTGAAGGTGACGTTCGCTGCCTTGAGGGCAGCGTCGGTCGCCTCGAACAGCGCGCAGAGACCCTTGCATTCAATCATTCCAATCGCTTGTTGAGCCATAGTGGTGGTGAGTAGTTGAGAATTACTGGTTGTAGGTTGAGGCGGTTACTTCTTCACGGCGGCGGCCGGGTCCCCGAGGAAACCCTTCACGAGGTCGTCATGCGGGCGGGCGAGAACGTGGGCGGCCACGAGTTCGCCGATCTTGGCGGCGGCCTTGGAGCCGGCGTCCACGGCGGCCTTGACGCTGGCGACATCGCCGCGGCAGATCACCGTGATGAGACCGCCGCCGATCGGGATGGTCTTGGAGATGGTGACGTTTGCGGCCTTGGCCATCGCGTCGGTTGCCTCGACGTTTCCGGTGTAGCCCTTGGTTTCGATCATGCCGATTGCTTCGCTCATAGTTTTGGTTCCTGTCGTTTGATGTTTCGGTTCAAAGTCACTTGATCAGCTCGCACGTGGTGTCGGGCTGGAGGTTGCAGGCGTTGCCTTCGTCGGTGTCAATGTGGACTTCCAGTTTGAAACTTGGGTCCACGCGGCACAGCAGTTGGTTCAGAACAAGACCGCAATCGCCGCCGATGCGAAGCTTCATCATGTCGCCTGCTTTCACGCCGTAGTATTCCGCGTCCGCGGGGGTCATGTGGACGTGGCGCCTCGCGCGGATGATGCCCTGCGGCAGCTCGAAGAAGCCCGCCGGGCCCATGAGCATCCCGCCGAGAGTGTCCTTGATGTCGCCGGAGCTGCGGAGCGGCAGGTCGAACCCGAGCGCGATGCCGTCAGTGTAGGCCAGCTCGACTTGGTTCAAGTTCCGGCAAGGGCCGAGAATGCGGAGGTTCGAAATGATGCGGCTGCGCGGGCCGACGAGCGTGACGGTTTCCTTCGCGGCGAATTGCCCGTCCATGTAGAGCCACTTGTGGACTTGGAGCTTGTGCCCCTTGCCGAAAAGGGCCTCGACGGCGTCCTCCGTGAGATGGCAATGGCGGGCACTGACGTTGACGACGAGGGGGTTTGGCGCGCTAGCCGTCCGGGGCAGCGGCTTACCCAAGCGGGCGTAAACAGACTGCCGGACCATGTGCTCGATGACAGCGCGGTGCGGTAGCGATTGAACGGTCGCAGACATTTCTGGGCGTAGTTGTGCCAGATAGTGAATCTTTGTCAAACATATTCTTGCAAATTCTTCCAGACTCTTCCACGATGTTGGAACGATGCAGTTAGAAGAGCGCCAAAAGCGAATCGAAGAGCACCTGCTCAAGGTGGAATTCGCCTCGCTCGAAGAGCTTTCGGAGCTGGTGGATGCCTCGGTTTCCACGGTCAGGCGGGATGTGAGCCTGATGGAGTCGCGTGGGCTGGTCTGCCGAACTCACGGGGGGGCTCGGTTGGCGAACCCCAAGACCGACGAATACACTTTCAGCACCCGGGACACTCACCAACTGGCCCAGAAGGAGGCGATCGGAAGGGCTTGTGCCAGCCTGATTCCGGCCAACCAGACCGTGATTATTGACGCGGGGACCACCTGCTACCACGTGGCAGTGCAGTTGGAGGCGAAGTCGCCACATATCATCACCAACTCTCTGCCAGTGGCGAACCACTTCTCATCGTCCAGCCGGCTGGAGGTGGTCGTCAGCGGCGGCGTGATCTATCCCAAGCTCGGCGTGCTCGTGGGGCCGCTGGCAGTGGAGGCCTTCACCAAACTACGGGCCGACGTGGCGATCCTGAGCTGCGGGGGAGTCACGGAGGAGGGCGTCTCCAACTCTCACGGCCTTTTGATCGAGATCCAGCACGCCATGATCAGTGCCGCCCGGCGCGTAATCCTGTGCGTGGACTCCTCGAAGTTCGGCCGGCAGTCCATTTCCAAGCTGTGCGATCTGGACGTGATTGACGCGGTGGTGACGGACGCCGGTGCACCGGAAAGTTTCCTCGACCTGCTCCGCGCGCACGATGTCCACGTCACGATTGCCAACGACGAGGCGGTTGCGCCGATGCCCGCGCTCGCGAGCGCCCTCGTGCCGGAGCCTGTAGAACCGCAGGAGCAATCGAGCATGGGCCGTTCATTCGAGGACGTGCCGCTGAACGTGCTCTGATCGTCGCAGCTTTGGATTTGAGGTTGACTCTCCTCCGCTGCGACGGCACGAACCGCAGCGGTTTCAACAATCACTCATATATGCAACTCACCGGAAAAGTCGGGCTGGTCACTGGCGGGACACGCGGCATCGGCGCAGCGGCGGCGTTCGCGCTCGCACGGGAGGGCGCGGATGTCGCCATCGCCGGACGCACGGAGGATGACGAGGCGCGGCAGACGCAGGCGGCGATACAGGCGCTGGGGCGGCGCTGCGAATTGATCCTCGCCGACTGTGCGAAGCCCGCTGATTGCACGCGCTGCGTGGAGGAAACGGCGCGGCTGCTGGGCGGTGTGGATGTGCTGATCCACTCGGCTGGCGGGGCCGTGAACGGCGGTTTGCTGGAGCTGACGCCCGAGGCGTGGCAAGGTGCGTTCGATGTCCATGTTCACGCCATATTCCACCTGTGCCGCGCGGCGATCCCGCTCATGCGGCCGAAGAAGGAGGGCGCGATCATCCTCATCTCCTCTACAGCCGGGAAGCTGGCGACGCCGAGCAACATCGCCTATCAAGCCGTGAAGGGCGCGATCCCGCACATCACGCGCGGGCTGGCTCGGGAGTTCGCGCCGGACAACATCCGCATCAACTGCGTCGCGCCCGGGGTGGTTCGCACGCGCTTCCACGAGAAGATGTCGGCGGAGCAGAAGAAGCTGAACCTCGAGCAGCGCATCCCGCTCAAGCGCGAAGGCACTCCCGAGCAGGTGGCCGACGCCATCCTCATGCTGGTGAAAAACGACTACATCACCGGCGACACGGTGACGATTGATGGTGGGCTGACGATGCGGATTGCGTAGCGTTCCGTAGCCGCCGAGGTGACGAGGCGGACCATGGAGGGCATGAGTTGACGAAGGAATCCGCCTCCTCACGTCGGCGGCCACCACTTCACTTCACCGCCAGAAACTTCATGCACACAGGTGAGCCGACTTCGAGCTTCGTGCCGGTCGCGGTGAGCTTGCCGGTCGCCGGGTCCACCTTGAAGAGCGCGATGGTGTCGGAGCCTTGGCCTTCGGTGAAGAGCCACTTGCCGGTCGGGTCGAGGTTGAAGTTGCGCGGGGTCTTCACCTCCGCCGGCGCGTTTTGCACAAGGGTGATTTTGCCATCGGTCGCGACCGAGAACACCGCGATGGTGTCGTGGCCGCGGTTCGAGCCGTAGAGGAACTTCCCGTTCGGATGCGCGACGACTTCCGCCGTGCTCCAGCCGGGTTTCGGGCCGGGGCCGTCGGCGGCGGGCAGCGTGGAGACGGTGTGGATTTCCTTCAGCGCGCCCTTCGCGGCGTCGTAGCTGAACGCGGTCATGGTGAGGGTAATCTCGTTGATGACGTAGGCGAACTTGCCGCTGGGATGGAAGGCAAAGTGGCGCGGGCCGCTGCCGGGCGGGACGCTGGCGGACGGCGGGTCGTTCGGGGTCAGCGTGCCCTTCGCGGCGTCGAGCTTGTAGATGAGCACCTTGTCGAGCCCGAGGTCGGCGACGAAGGCGAAGCGGTTGTCGGGCGAGAGGTTCACGGAGTGGGCGTTAGGCTGGCTCTGCCGCTTGGTGACGCTCTTGCCGGTGTGCTGCACAAAGCCTGTGTGCTCGCCGACGGAGCCGTCAGCCTTGATGGGCAATGCCACGACGCTGCCGCCGCCGTAGTTCGCCGCGAGCGCCACTTTTCCGCTCCTGTCCACCGAGATGTGGCACGGGCCGGAGCCGACGGTGGACGCCTGGCTGAGGAGCTTCAGTTTGCCGTCCGGCTGGATGGCGAACGCGCTCACGCCGCCGCCCTTCTTGCCGTCCACCGCCGCGACCTCGCCCACGGCGTAGAGGTTCTTGCCGTTGGGGTGGATGGCAAGAAAGGACGGGTTGGTCACCTCGCCCGCGAGTTCCGGCTTGCCGACTTCGCCCGTCGCTGAGTTGAAAGTGAACGTGTAGATGCCCTGGCTCTTCTTCCCAGTGTAGGTGCCGACGTAGGCGCGGAATTGGGTGGGGCTGGCCGGCTTGTCGGCGGCCGAGGAGGAAGCGCCGCACAGGACAGCGGCAATCGTGGAGGTGGAGGCGAGCTTTAGGAAGTGGTGGCGATTCATGCGGGTAGCAAACCAGACTGCTGCCGGGCTGTGCAAGCCACTGCTTCGTTGGATTAACCCGGTTGCTTGTGAAAAAAATCACAAAACGCTTGCCGCGTGTCTTGCCAGTGCTTTACTTGCCGTGTTCGCGGACAATTTCCGCGCACATTCACCATGCCGACCAGCACTGAACTAGGCTACAACTCGAAGATCGAGGGCGACGTCGTGGTCACGCGTGTGGACGCGGCGATCAACTGGTGCCGCAAACAATCCCTGTGGCCGATGCCTATGGGGCTGGCCTGCTGTGCCATCGAGTTGATGGCGGCGGGCGCGAGCAAGTTCGACATCTCGCGGTTCGGCTCGGAGGTCATGCGCTTCTCGCCCCGGCAGTCGGACGTGATGATTGTCGCGGGCACGGTGACTTACAAAATGGCGCTGGCCGTGCGCCGTATTTACGACCAGATGCCGGAGCCGAAGTGGGTCATCGCGATGGGCGCGTGCGCCTCGACCGGCGGCATGTATCGCAGCTACGCGGTGCTCCAAGGCGTGGACCAAATCGTCCCCGTGGACGTGTATGTGGCCGGCTGCCCGCCGCGTCCCGAGGCGCTGCTGGACGCGCTCATCAAACTGCAAAACAAGATTCAGAAGGAGCCGGTGCTGACCGCCTGAACCACCTCTCACCTCTCAACTCCCCAACTCTCAACCTCCCCCGTGGCCTCCGCCGAACTCGCCAACCAGTTGAAAGCCAAGTTCGGCGACTTGCTGTCCACACCCAGCGAGTTCCGGGGCGAAGTCACGCTGAAGCTGGCCGATACCGAGCACATCGCGGAGGTGTGCGAGTTTGCCAAGAAGTCCCTTAGCTACGACATGCTTTTGGACATCACGAGCATCGACAACTACGGCGAAGACCCGCGCTGGACGCTGGTTTATGAGCTTTACGGCACAGGGCACGGTTGCCATCTGCGTATCAAGACCGAGGTCAGTGAGGAGAAGTCCGAGTCACCGACCGTCACCGGAGTCTGGCGCGGAGCCGATTGGCACGAACGGGAGATTTACGACATGATGGGCATCCGCTTCGCCGGGCACCCGGACTTGCGGCGCATCCTGATGTGGGACGGCTACCCGTATTTCCCGTTGCGGAAGGACTTCCCGATGGCGGGCAAGCCAACTGACCTGCCCGATGTGGCGTTCACCAAGCCCGCACCGCTGGAAGGCGGGCCGTTCGTGACGCTTCCCGGTGCCAAAGACAGCATCGCGCGCGAGCCGCGTGTGCGCGTGCCGGAGCACTGATTTCATGGCCACCGCTCAAACCATCGAATTTCGCGAGCCAGCTTCCCGTGTGGCGGAAGGGGCGAAGTCGCTCATGCCTGCACCCGCGCCGTCTCCGGTCGGCGATGACGGCGACTTGGTCGGGGAGAAGATGGTTCTCAACATGGGGCCGTCGCATCCCTCCACGCACGGCGTCTTGCGCATCGTGTTGGAGCTGGACGGCGAAATCATCACCAAGGCCACGCCAGACGTGGGTTATCTGCATCGCGGCGACGAGAAAATCGCCGAGAACATGACCTACACCCAGTTCATCCCTTACACGGACCGGCTGGATTACCTCGCGCCGCTGGCGAACAACGTGGCTTACGCGATGGCGGTGGAGAAATTGCTCGGCATCGAAAAGCAGCTCCCGCCGCGCTGCCATTACATCCGAGTCATCTGCTGCGAGATGGCGCGCATCTCGGCGCACCTGCTCGGCCTCGGCGCGTTCGCGATGGACATCGGCGCGCTGACGGTCTTCCTACACACGTTCACCGAGCGCGAGAAGATTTACTCGCTCATCGAACGGCTCACCGGCGCGCGATTCACGACGAGCTACACGCGCATCGGCGGCCTTTCGCGCGATTTGCCGCCGGGTTGGGCGGATGCGCTGCGCAAATTCTGCGATGAAGTCGAAGTGAACTTCGCCGAGTCCGAGACGCTGCTCACGCGCAACCGCATCTTCGTGGACCGCACACGGAACGTCGGCATCATCTCGGGCGCGGACGCGATTGATTACGGCCTCACCGGTCCGAACCTGCGCGGCAGCGGCGTGGATTACGATGTGCGCAAGGCGCATCCGTATCTGGTCTATGGCGAGCTGGACTTCGAGGTGCCCGTCGGCTCCGTCGGCGACAGTTACGACCGTTACCTCGTCCGCATGGAAGAGATGCGCCAGAGCGTGCGAATCATTCGTCAGTGCCTCGACCGCCTGCCCGGTGGCGGCGACAACGAATCGAAGGAACCCATCAACGTGCCCGATGGCAAAGTCGTCTTGCCCGCGAAGGACAAGGTGCTCACGAGCATGGAGGAGCTGATTCACCAGTTCATGCTGGTGACACAGGGCGTGAACGCGCCGCCGGGAGAAGTCTATTTCGGCGCGGAGAACCCGAAGGGCGAGCTGGGCTTCTACATCAACTCGCGCGGCGGCGGCACACCGTATCGGCTGAAGATTCGCGCGCCCTCCTTCTGCAACCTGAGCATCCTGCCGCACGTGCTGCCCGGCCACATGATGAGCGACGTGGTGAGCATCCTCGGCTCGATTGACTTCGTGATGGGAGAATGTGACCGATGAGCTTCGCCGTCCCCGCCAACCTGGAAACCCAACTCGATGAGCTGGTCACGCACTACCCGCAGAAGCGGAGCGCGTCGCTCATGCTGCTGCACGCGTTGCAGGAGCACTTCGGCTACATCTCGCGCGACGCCGTGGAGTGGACCGCGCGGAAGCTCGGCCTCCAGCCCATCAACATCTACGAGCTGGTCACGTTCTACCCGATGTTCCGGCAGGAGCCGCTCGGCAAGACGCACATCAAGGTCTGCCGCACGTTGAGCTGTGCGCTGGCCGGCAGCACGGAGCTGCGCACGCACTTCTGCTCGAAGCTCGGCTTCGACGCGCACAAGCACGCGGCCCAGACCACGCCAGACGGGAAGTTCACTGTCGAGTTCGTCGAGTGCCTCGCCGACTGCGGCAACGCGCCGGTGGTGCTGTTGAACGAGGATTTGCTGGCCAAAGTCACCTCCGCACAGGCGGATGAAATCGTGGCGAAGGGGAAGTCGAAATGAAACCTTGGTTGCCCGACATGGATTTGAACCATGACAAACAGATTCAGAGACTGTTGTGCTACCATTACACCATCGGGCAGTCCGTAGCGCCGGGCAAAGTAGGGATTTCAAACTGAGAGTCAAGCCGCCATGCCGCAGGAACACCGCCTCATTCTGAAGCACGCCGACCAGCCCGGTTACACACCGGACCTCGAGTGCTATCTCCGCCACGGCGGCTACGACGCGCTGAAGAAGGTGCTCGCCCTCGCGCCCAAAGACTTGCCCGACGGCAAGAAGCTCACGCCCCAGGAGCAGGTCCGCGAAGACGTGAAAGCCTCCGGCCTGCGCGGTCGCGGCGGTGCGGGCTTCAGCGCGGGCATCAAGTGGTCGCTCGTGGACCGCAAGTCCGGCAAGCCCATCTACCTCATCTGCAATGCCGACGAGTCCGAGCCGGGCACGTTCAAGGACCGCCAAATCATCCACAAGGACCCGCACCAGCTCATCGAGGGGATGATTCTCTCCTGCTGGGCGAACGACGTGAAGCTCGCCTACCTCTACATCCGCGGCGAGATGCCGCAGGGCGCGAAGCTGCTGAACAAGGCGCTCGACGAGGCGCGGGCGAAGAACTTCCTAGGCAAAAACATTCTCGGCTCCGGCTACGACCTGGAGATTTACGTGCATCGCGGCGCGGGCGCTTATATCTGCGGCGAGGAGACCGGCCTCATCGAGTCGCTCGAGGGCAAGCGCGCTTATCCGCGCATCAAGCCGCCCTACTTCCCTGCCGTGCTGGGCCTCTACATGTGCCCGACCATCGTGAACAACGTGGAGACCCTCTGCCACGTGAAGCACATCGTGAACATGGGCGCGTCCGAATACGCGAAGCTCGGCACGCCCAACAACACCGGCACCCGCATCGTCAGCCTCAGCGGCGACGTGAAACGTCCCGGCTATTTTGAAATCGAGGTGGGCAAGGTCACCATCGGCGAACTCATCAACGACCCCGCGTTCGGCGGTGGCCTGCGGGACGGACGGAAGCTCAAGGCCATCATCCCCGGCGGCTCGTCCTCGAAAATCCTCAAGGCCGGCGAGACCTTCAAACTCAACCGCAAAGGCCCCGACGGCCAGATGGCCAAGGTGGACGTGCCGCTCCTCGACCTGCCCTACGACTTCGATTCCCTCATGGCCGCCGGCACCATGTCCGGTTCCGGCGCCATCATCGTGCTCGACGACACCCGCGACATCGTCGAGGCCCTCGCGAACCTCGCCGAGTTTTATGCGCACGAGAGCTGCGGTCAGTGCACGCCCTGCCGCGAAGGCTCGCTGTGGATGAGCAAGGCCCTCCACCGCCTCACCCACGGCCACGGCCGCAAAGCCGACGCCGACTACCTGCTGCACATCGCACAGAACATCCAGGGCCGCACCATCTGCGCCTTCGGCGAAGCCTGCGCCTGGCCGGTCCTGAGCTACGTGAAGAAGTTCAAGGACGACTTCGAGACGAAGGGCGCGGCGGATGAGGCGAAGCATGCTGCCGTCGGTGCCGGCCCGACGAACGAATTGAAAATCGCGGCGAGTCCGCAGAGCTAGCCCGTATGCCCAAGCTCTATGAATACCTCGGCATTCTGATTTACTTCTACTCGAATGAGCACGAGCCAATCCATGTTCACGGGAAGCACGCGGGGCGGGAGAGTCGCGCGGAAATCTTCGTGGAGAACGGACGTGTCATGCGGGTCGAAGTCAGCGACATCCCTGGCAAGCGCCCCCTTGAAGGGGCCAAGCTCAGGGACTTTGAAACCTTCGTGGCAGCGAAGGCCGACGAGATTGTCGAACGTTGGGTTAACTTTTTCGTGCACAACGTCCGCACCAAACCTGAAACCATCACCCGGAGAGTCAAATGAACGTGACCGCCACTGACTACCTCGAAGTGACCAAGGCCCGCTACGTGTCGGGCTACAAGATTCACGTCTCTTTCAACGATGGCGAAGAGCGCATCGTTGATTTCGGTCCGTTCCTCGCCAAGGTGCGCAACCCCGACACGACCGACTACCGCGACTTGAAGAAGTTCAAGAGCTTCCGCATTCACGAGGGGGACCTTGTCTGGGGCGACTACCAGATGATTTTCCCCATCACCGACCTCCACGCTGGAGTGATTTCCTGAGCATGTCCGCCCCCGCGACAACCGAAGCCAAGCCCGCCGCGCCCGCCGCTGCGCCGGCCCCGCCG
This sequence comes from Limisphaerales bacterium, assembly GCA_040081795.1. GTDB lineage: Bacteria > Verrucomicrobiota > Verrucomicrobiia > Limisphaerales > SXTU01 > SXTU01. Next base: position 20,558 of record JBEBFV010000049.1, read on the forward strand.
CCGCCGTCCGAAAAAATCAAAATCAAGGTGGACGGCCGCGAGATCGAGGTGCCGAAGATGATGCCCAACTGGCAGGCCTGGAGCATCGTGATCGGCTCCATTTTTCC
>JBEBFV010000409.1:0-5847 GCA_040081795.1 Limisphaerales bacterium
GAGCGCCTGGAGCGGCGTGTTGCTGCGCTCGCGGCGCACGCAGGACTGCTCGCGGCTCGGCGCGTCGAAGGTCGTCATGCTCGGCGCGGGCGCGGTGCGCTTGATGAAGGTGTAGAGGCTGCGCCGCCAGAGCGCGTCGCCGTCGTCGCGTTTGTAGGTCTTGGTGTTGCTGCCGGAGTAGGCCACCGGCTCCCAGATGTTGTCGGGCTGGTAGGTGCGCACGCCCTTGCCGCCGAGGGTGGGAACGAGCAGGCCGCTCACGGCCAGCGCGTTGTCGCGGACCTGCTCGGCGTCGAGACGGAAGCGCGGGCCACGCGCGTAAAGGCGGTTCTCCGGGTCGGCGGCAATCTTCTGCGGCGTGGCCTTCGAGTCCTGCCGGTAGGTCGCGGAGGTCACGAGCAGCTTCATGAACTGCTTCACGTCCCAGCCCTGCTCGCGGAACGTCACGGCCAGCCAGTCGAGCAACTCGGGATGCGACGGCGCTTCGCCCTGCGCACCGAAGTCGGAGGCGGTCTTCACCAGCCCGGTGCCGAAGAGCTGCTGCCAGAAGCGGTTCACCGCCACGCGCGACGTCAGCGGGTGCTGCGGGCTGACGAGCCACTTGGCGAAGTCGAGCCGGTTCGTCGTGCCGGACTTCGACAGCGGCGGGAGCACGGCGGGGACGTTCGGCCACACCTGCTGGCCGGGCTTGTTGTATTGGCCGCGCACCATCACGAAGCTGTCGCGCGGCTTCTCCAAATCCTTCCAGATGAAGGTCGCGGGGATGGCCTTGTCGAAGTCGTCGCGTGCCTTGGCAATCGGGTCTTTCTCCCCGTGCAGCTTGGCGAAGGCGGGCCGCGTCGAGTTGCAGACGAACTCGAAGTAATACTCGTGCAGCCGCTTCGTCTCCTCGGGCTTGCGGTCCTCGGGCTTCACGGACCGGAAGAGGCGCTTCACGTCGTCGGGGACAGTCGTGAGCGCCTTGCCCTGATTTTCCTTCAGCCACACGGCGAGTGATTCGTTCGGGTCTTTCGACGGATTGCTTTCCCCGGTGATGCCGACCTTGTCCCACGTGACAGTGCCCCGGAACAGCGTGAAGGCGAGACCCTTGATTTGGTCGCCGGCCTTGAAGCCGAGCGCCGACGCGGCGAACTCCAGCTTCACCCACTCGCCGAGCTTCGGCAGGTCGCCGAGGCGTTTGCGCTCGTTCGTGTTGCGCTGGCCGAAGTCAATCGCGTCGAGGTCGCCCCACACGGCGCGGTGCGACCAAGCGCCGGTGTTGAACTGGAGCATCACGGACTTCGGCGGGTCCTGGGGGTCGAGGAACACGTTGAGGAACACCTTGCCATTCGGCGGGATGGTGAAGGGCGTCTTCAGCTCGGAGAAGAAGTCCTGGCCCACGCCGGGGTCGGTGCGCTTGAGCGCGCGTTTTCCGGCGAGAACCTTGCCGTCCTTCTCAGTGACCCACTTCGCGGTGGTGGAAGCGGCGCTGGCCTCGACCTTCGCGCCGGCGGGGAAGTCATCGTCCACCCAGCTCGTGTCGAACTTCTTGAGCGGGGGCGGCGGATTGAGCGTGGACGGGTCGGTGTAAGCCACCTTGCCGAGCGCGGCCTTGATGCGCTTGTCCACCTCTCCGATTTGCGCGTTGAAGTCATCGAGCTTCTTCTGCTGCTCCGGCGTGGTGAGCTTGAGGATGGGCGCGGTGAACAGCGCGTTGCCGTCCATGGCCGGGTCGGCGTTGCTGTGGAAGAAGGCATACATCGAGTAAAAATCCTTCATCGTGACCGGGTCGTATTTGTGGTCGTGGCAGACGCAGCAGCCGGCGGTCAGGCCCATCCACACGGCGGCGGCGGTCTCCGTGCGGTCCACGGCGTAACGGAAAATCCACTCCTCGTTGATGCTGCCGCCCTCGCCCGTGGTGACGTTGCAGCGGTTGAACCCGGTGGCGATGAGCTGGTCCTGCGTGGGGCTGGGCAGCAAATCGCCAGCGAGCTGCTCGATGGTGAACTGGTCGAAAGGCAGGTTGCGATTGAACGCGCGCACGACCCAGTCGCGGTAAGGCCACATGGAGCGCTCGTTGTCGAGGTGCATCCCGTGCGTGTCGCCGTAGCGCGCGGCGTCGAGCCAGATGCGGCCCAGGTGCTCGCCGTAGTGGGGGGACTTGAGCACGCGGTCCACGAGCTTCTCGTAGGCGTCGGGAGATTTGTCGGCGAGGAAGGCGTCCACTTCGGCGGGCGTGGGCGGCAGGCCCGTGAGGTCGAAGGTCACGCGGCGGATCAGCACTTCCTTGCCGGCCTCGGCGTTCGGCGTGAGCTTCTTCTCGGCGAGCTTGGCGGCGACGAAGGCGTCTATCGGATTGCCGATTGCCGATTGCCGATTGCTGATTGAAGGAGCTTTCGGCTTCACCGGCGCGATGAAGGACCAGTGCCCCTGATAATTCGCGCCTTCCTCGATCCACTGCTTGAGCAGCGCGATTTGCTCCGGCTTGAGCGGTTTCTTCTTCGACTCCGCCGGGGGCATCAGGTCATTCGCGTCCTTCGTCGTCACGCGCGCCCACAGGTCGGACTTCTTCAAGTCCTTCGGCACAACGGCCTTCTTCGCGAGCGCGCTCTCCGCCACGTCGAGGCGGAGCTTGGCCTTGCGGGCCTTCTCGTCCGGCCCGTGGCAGGCGTAGCAGTTGTCGGACAGGATGGGCCGGATGTCGCGGTTGAAATCAATCTTGCGCGGCGCGGCGGAGGCGGGCGTGGTCACGGAAAGCCACGCGATCACGGCGAGGCTTGACCAAGCGAGTCGAGACTGTGTCATAGGCAGAGCTTTCGACTCGCCGGGGAAAAACGCCATTCAGAAAGTGCGCTCCCACGACGGGTGCTTTGACACTTTACTTTCGGACGTAAAGTCCGGTTATATCCCCGGGTGTCTGCTGTCTGTTCCAATTATGAACCCTCCTTCCTGTCCCCCCCGGTCAGTCGCGCCCAACTCCAGCCTTAATCTTCGCCGCCGGCTGGTCGCGGTCTTGTTCGCGTGCCTCGCCTTGGCTGCCGTGGCGCACGCGCAGGACTTCCAGATCACCAGCCTCACCGCGAACAACGTCGTCACTGTCGAGGCCAATGCCGTGACGGGCGATGACCGCGGCGGCATTGCCGTCTCGGGCACCACCGTCTTCCTCACCGGCGACGCCTCGACCGCGCGCTTCAACCGCAGCACCCTCGGCAACGGCGTGGCGCTCGGCGCGGTGCGCGACGCGCTCTGCTCCAACCTCCGCAACGAACGCGTCTATACGCTCGCCAACGGCTCGACGCCCCTGCCCTTCGGCGGCGGCACGGTCACGGCGTTCATCCAGCTCGACGGCGACAACGGCACGCTGACCACTAACGTCATCACGCTCTCGACGCCCATCACGGTGACCGGCGCAAATTCCTCGGCCGGCATTTTCTCCGGCTGGGACCGGGTCGTGATTCACACGGGCGCGCAGGTCTTCAACATTGACCTCACCACCGGCACGGTGACCGCCCTCGGCGCGATGGGCACTCCGCAGCGCATGTCCTCCGAGAGCTGGGCTTATTGGGGCGTGGCGGAGTTCATCGGCGGGCAGGTCCACCTCGCCTACGTGCGTGACTTCCAGACCATCGTCCGCACGCGCGTGTCGGACGGCCAGCAGACGGTCATCGCCACGTTCGCGAACCTGAACGACATGGCCAGCTTCACGGTGTCGCCGGCGGCGGGCCGCTGGTATTTCCACCACGAGGGCACGTCGGTCTTCCGCTCAGGTGACGAAACGCTCGGCTTTGCGGACGCCACTTTCACAACTCCGCCAGCACCGGTGCTCGTCAGCGTGAACCCCGTCAACGTCAGCGTGCTGCCGGGTGAATCCGCCTCCTTCACCGTCGGCGCGGCAGGCAGCCTGCCCATCTTGTATCAATGGCTGAAGAACGGCGTGCCCATCCCCGGCGCGACCAGCGCGACCTACACCATCGCCAGCGCCAGCGCTGCCGACGCCGGCGTGTATTCGTGCGGCGTGACGAACGGCTTTGGCGGCGCGGTCAGCGCGGGCGCGACACTCACCGTGTTCACGCTCGACGCGGACACGTTCAAGATTCTTTCTCTCTCCGGCACGGGCGCGACCATCGCCGACGCGCAGTTCGCTTCTGGCGACGACCGCGGCGGCCTCGTGGTCACGCCCGCGCGCGCGTTCCTGCGCGGCGACGAGTTCGTCGGCGCATTTGATGCCGCTACGCTCACGAACGGCATGCGCCTGCCCGACCCGTCCGCCGGCCAGCAGCAGTTCCTCCAATACGAATCGCTCGTCGCCAACCTCGCGAACGAGAAGGCTTACGTCCTCGCCAACGGCGCGACGCCGCTGGGCATCTTCGGCGGCACGGTCAACACGCTCATCGAAATCAACGCCACCAACGGCCTGCCCACCGGCACGACCATCGCGTTGAGCGCGCCCATCGCGCTGCCCGGCACCGGGCTTTACACCGCGACCGTCGGCATCTTCTCCGGCTACAACCGCATCATCCTGCACACCGGCACGGCGGCGTTCTCCATCCACCTGCCCGACGGCACAGTCACGAGCCACGGCGCGGTGACCATCCCGGCGCGCGCGGTTTCCGAGAGCTGGGCCTACTGGGGTGTGGCGGAGTCCTTCGGCGGCAATCTCTACGTCGCCTACGTGCGCGACGCGAATACCATCGTCCGCACGCGCCTCTCCGACGGCGCGACCTCGCTCATCGGCAACTTCACGAACCTCGGCGACATGGCAAATTTCACCGTGTCAGTCGGACGCGGCCGCTGGTATTTCCACCACGAGGGCATCTCGCAGTTCAACCCCACGCCCATTACGGCGGGCCAGGAAATCATCGGCTTCGCGGCAGGCCAGTTCCTGACGTTCGCCGCGCCGATTTTCACGCTGAACACGAACCTGCTGAACAGCGCCCCCGGCTACTTGGAAAACTCCCCGGCGCAGTCGATCCCCGGCTTTGCCAGCGGCATCTCCAACACCGTCACGGCCTTCATCGTCACCAATAACAACAACCCGCTGTTCTCCGTCCAGCCCGCGCTGGCGCTGAACGGCACGCTCACCTTCACCCCGGCACCGGGCGCCTTCGGCACGGCAGTCGTCACCGTCATCGCCGTCATCAACGGCGTGCCCGACCCATCCACGGCGCAGACCTTCGTCATCACCATCCTGCCCGTGAACGACGCGCCGAGCTTCACCGTCGGCCCGAACCAGATTGTGTTCTTCACCGCCGGCACGCAGACGGTCACGAACTTCGCGACGAGCATCCTCGCCGGCCCGGCCAACGAGTCCTCGCAGACGCTCACTTTCACCGTGACCAACAACAGCAACTCGCTCTTCTCCGTGCAGCCCGCCATCTCGCCGTCCGGCACGCTCACCTACACGCCTTCTGGCGCGTTCGGCATCGCCACGGTGACGGTCGTGCTCAAGGACAATGGCGGCACCGCGAACGGCGGCGTGGACACGAGCGCGGTGCAGACCTTCACCATCCAGGTGGTGCCGGCGGGAATTTTCCTTACGCACAAGGACACCTTCGCAGGCGAGACCATCAGCATTCCCGTCAGCATGATTGGCTCGGGCGTGGAAAACTCGCTCGGCTTCACGCTCCTGTTTTCCCCGACGCTCTTCACGTTCAACAGCGTGACACTCGGCAGCAACGCGCTTGACTGCCTGCTCGCGGTGAACACGACCGGCAGCAGCACCGGCGCGGTGGGCGTGCTCATCTCGAAGGGCGCGGGCAACGTCTTCCCCGCCGGCTCCAACCAGCTCGCGCACCTCACGCTCACCGTGAGTCCCACCGCCCCGGCAGGCACCACGCCGGTGACGTTCACCGACGGCATCGTGCTCCG
>JBEBFV010000050.1:0-20540 GCA_040081795.1 Limisphaerales bacterium
AAAGTCCTCACCGTGGTCAACCCGATGGACCTCGGCACCAACGTCGTCGTCGTCCTGCCGCCGCGCGACACGAACGCGCCGCCGCGTGAGGATTTCCGGCCGCCGCCCCGCCCGCCCGGCGAGCCGCGCGAACCGCGTCCCACCGAGACGAACGCGATCCCGATTTCGCAGACCGGTGACGGCACCAACCTGAGCGTCAGCAGCCAGGTCTCGACGAATCGCCCCGACCGCCGCGACGCGTTCCGCCGCCCGCCCAACGGTTCGTCGTTCGGCCGCCCGCCGTGGATTCCCGAGGCCGAGTTCAAGAAGCTCGCGGAGAACCGCACCACGCACGGATTCCTGATCGCCCTGTCCACCGCGCCTTTCCTCCAGGCCAAGGAGACGGATTTCTGGACGCGCACGCTGATCGTCAGCTTCGCCGGCGTGGCCGCGTTGGGCGTCGCCCTTGCGCTGCGCAACCTCAGCAAGTCCGCCGACCTTCAGTTCCGCCTGCTGCGCGCCAGCGAGCTGAACTCGCACCTGCGCGAGATGAACCTCGCCGCCGCCGGCCTCGCCCACGAGACCAAGAACCCGCTCAACATCATCCGCGGCCTGGCCCAGATGATCTCCAAGCAGGACGACGCTCCACCCGCCATTGCCGAGAAGTCGCGCGGCATCGTGGATGAGGCGGACCGCGTGACCGCGCAGTTGAACGAGTTCATCAACTACTCCCGGCCGCGCGAGGTCCGCCGCTCGCCTGTGCCGCTGGTCAGCGCCGTCGGCGAGGTCGTGCGCGCGCTCGGCTACGATCTGGAGGAGAAGGCCATCCAGCTCACCGTCCAGCCCGACCTCCCGCGCATCGAGGCCGACGAGCAGCTCCTGCGGCAGGCGCTCTTCAACCTGCTCCTCAACGCCACCCAGGCGCTCGACCGGGGAGGCGAAATCCGCGTGAACGCGACACGCAGCGGCGAGAACACGCTCACGCTGGAAATCAGCGACAACGGCCCCGGCGTCGCGCCCGAGAATCTGAAGGAAATCTTCAAACCCTACTTCACCACGCACCAGAAAGGCACCGGGCTGGGCCTGGCCATCGTCCAGCAGATCATCCTGGCCCACGGCTGGGAGATCGAATGCCTGCCCAATGAGCCGCGCGGCGCGCTCTTCCGTGTCAGCCACATCAAGGTCCTCCCGTAGGCCGCGCCGCATAAGCGCTCCGACTCCCGTGGAACAGGCCGGTTGAAATCTTGACCACCCCCTTGACCGCGAATTGCGGCCCGCTACTCTCCGTCCACTTTGGCAGCCGGGCCGGACTGGCCAGGCGTCAATTTGGACAACCCTAAAACACGAACATGAAATCCCTGATACTGACCCTCACCGCCGTCGCCATCGTGGCCGGCACCGCCTCGGCGGGCGATGTCACCGGCAAGATCACCCTCAAGGGCACGCCCGCGCCCGAGAAGGAAATCCCCGTGGACCCCACCTGTGGCAAGCTGCAAGCCGGCAAGAAAATGATGACCCGCTTTTACGTGGCGGACGCCACTGGCGGCCTCGCGGACTGCGTGGTGTATATCGAGGGCGCCAAGGGCGGCGCGGCCCCGGCGGCTGCGGTCGTCATTGACCAGAAAGGCTGCGAATACCTGCCCTACATCAACTCCGCCCAGGCCGGCCAGCCGATCCGCGTGCTTAACTCCGACCCCCTCATGCACAACGTGCATCCCACCCCGGCGGTGGACGGCAACAAGGAGGACAACAAGGCCCAGATGGCCGGCGGCAAGCCGCTCGACTTCGCCTTCACCAAGGCCGAGAAGTTCCTCCGCTTCAAGTGCGACGTGCATCCGTGGATGTTCGCCTACGTGAGCGTGTTTGATCACGGCTACCACGCCGTCAGCGGCAAGGACGGCTCCTTCAAGATCACCGGCGTGCCGGACGGCAAATACAAGCTGGTCGTCGAGCACCGCAAAGGCGGCAAGGTCGAGAAGGACATCGAGGTCAAGGGTGGCGCGAAGGCCGACCTCGACATCACGGCCAAGTAATTTACCGGCTCCGAGCCGCCGCGTCCAAAAGGGCGCGGCGGCTTTTGCGTTTACGCCCCGCCGTCGGTGGAATGACCAATGTCCAATTCCCCAATGCCCAATCAACGCCCAATGCCCAGTGCCAGTCCGACGGCACCGGGTTACGGGCATTGGGGCTTGGTCATTCATTGGTCATCGGTCATTGGTCATTGGTCATTCCGCGCATGACTCCCTGGCTCCATCGCTTCGCCTTGCTCACGGCGGTGGCGACCCTCGTGCTCATCGGCATCGGCGGGCTTGTGACGAGTCACGGCGCTGGCATGGCGGTGCCGGACTGGCCGAACAGCTACGGCTACAACATGTTCACCTTCCCAGTGTCTTTGTGGGTCGGCGGCATCCTTTACGAACACTCGCATCGGCTGGCCGGGTCCGTGGTCGGGCTTCTGACGCTGGTCCTCGCGCTGTGGCTGAACGGCCGGCCCGCCGCGAAGTGGCTGCGTTGGGGAAGCGTCGTCGTGCTGGCGCTGGGGCTGGCGGCGTCCACGAGCGCGAAGGTCAAGCTCGACAACGTGCTGTTCCTCGTGGGCACGGGGGCGGCGGGTTTTGGCATCAGCTTCGTCTGGCCTCGTCATGAACCCATCAGCCCGCGGCTGGCCCGGTTCGGCTTGCTCGCGCTGGTGCTGGTCATCGTGCAGGGGCTGCTGGGCGGGCTGCGCGTGACGGCGCTGGCGGACTGGCTGGGCATCTTCCACGGCACGCTGGCGCAATGTTTCCTCGTGTTGATCTGCGCCCTCGCGCTGGTGACGAGCGGCTGGTGGCAGCGGCTGACGGCTGAAACTCAGCTCGCACCCGTCCCCGCGAAGTTGCGCAACTTCCTGCTGGTCACGACGCTCTTGATCCTCGGCCAGCTCGCGCTCGGCGCTTCGATGCGCCACCAGCACGCGGGCCTGGCCGTGCCGGATTTCCCGCTGGCACACGGCAAGGTCTGGCCCGCGACGGACTCGAATGCGCTCGAAGCCTACAACCGCTCCCGCAACGACCACCGGGAGTTCAAGCCAATCACCGCCGGCCAAATCAACTTGCACATGGCGCATCGCATCGGAGCGCTGGTGGTGTTCGGCCACGTGCTGGGCTGCCTGCTCAAGCTGCGACGCACGATGGGCGCGGGGCATCCGCTGGCGCGCGTGGCCGTCGGGTGGTTCGCGTTGATTTGCGTCCAGCTCGGCCTCGGCATCTGGACGGTTCTGAGCAACAAGTCGGCCGACATCGCCACGCTGCACGTCCTCGTGGGCGCAGCCAGCCTGGTCACGGGCGCGCTGCTGACGCTGCTGGCGTCGGTTGTGTGGGGTGGAAATTCCAGTCCGCTGCCCGTCGGGGAGAACTGTCCGACACACGCGCCGGGAGCATGATAATGATTAGGATTAAGAGCAGGATTAAGATGCGGATGGGCTGCCTTCGCTCTTGCTCTTGATCCCGAACTTAATCTTAATCTCAACCTGATTTTGGTGAAGACCACCGCCCAAACCCTGACCGCAGACGCCGCCGCCCACGACAAGGCGCGCTCCAGCGTCCTCGCGGAGCTGTTCAAGGCGCGGCTCACGAGCCTGGTTCTGCTGACCACGCTAGTCGGCTTCTACCTCGGCCAGCGCGGTGGGATGAACTGGCTGCTGCTCGTCAACACGCTGATGGGCACCGGCCTGCTGGCGTGCGGCGCGGCGGCCCTCAACCAGTATCTTGAACGCGACTTCGATGCGCTGATGGAGCGCACGGAAGACCGGCCCTTGCCGGCGGGCCTCATCCAGCCGCAGACCGTCGTGGTGCTGGGCGGGGTGATCTCCGTGGCGGGGCTGCTGTGGCTGGCGTTTGGAGCAAACTTGCTCACCGCCGTCCTCGGCGCGGTCACGCTCATCAGCTACCTGTTCATCTACACGCCGTTGAAGCGCAAAACCACGCTGAACACGGCCATCGGCGCGATTCCCGGCGCGCTCCCGCCGCTGATGGGCTGGACGGCGGCGCGCGGCGACTTGTCCATCGAGGGCTGGGCGCTCTTCGCAATCCTCTTCTTCTGGCAGCTCCCGCACTTCCTCGCCATCGCGTGGATGTATCGCGAGGACTACGCGCGTGGCGGTTTCGTGATGCTGCCGCTGGTGGACCGCGACGGCACGCGCACTGGGCGCTCGGCCGTGAGCCACACGCTGGGCCTGCTGCCGGTGAGCCTCAGCCCGTTTGTTTTCCAAATGTCCGGCGCTCTTTACTTGTCCGGCGCCCTGGTGCTGGGGCTGGTTTTCCTCTGGTGTGCGGCGCGGTTCGCCAAGCACATGGACCGCCTGAGCGCGCGGCGGCTGTTCTTCGCCTCGATTTTGTATCTGCCGCTGCTGCTGGGGCTGATGGTTTTTGACAAGCGGTAGCAAGGCGAAGTTAAAAGAGAGCAAGAAACGCGAAGCAGCTTAGTCCGTAATTGACTTTCAATCCCGCGCCGCTAGACAAAGCGCGCTCTGCGCGGGAAGCAACCGAACGCAGACTGAAATACGACTTATGCAGGCCACGACAACGACGAACACGGAAGCGGCTCACAGCCACGAGGCGCACCACAATCCCGGCTTCATCCGGTCCTACGTCTTCTCCACCGACCACAAGGTCATCGGCATCCAATACGGCTTCACCGCGCTGGTGTTCCTGATGTTCGGCTTCCTGCTGATGATGTGCATGCGCGCGCAGCTCGCGAAGCCCGGCGAGGCCATCCCCATTGTCGGCAAGCTCCTGGAATCCCTCTTGGGAGAGGTGGCCAAGGGCGGCGTGATGTCGCCCGACCTCTACAACGCCTTCGGCGCGATGCACGGCACGATCATGGTCTTCCTCGCGATTGTGCCGCTGGCCTTCGCCGCATTCGGCAACTACGTTGTGCCGCTCCAAATCGGCGCGGTGGACATGGCCTTTCCGCGCGTGAACATGGTGAGCTACCAGTGCTTCGCGGTCGGCGGCGTGGTGATGTTCGTCAGCTTCTTCATCCCCGGCGGCGCGGCACAGGCGGGCTGGACCTCCTACTCGCCGCTGGCCACCATCATCCCGACGCACGGGCAGACCTTCTGGCTCATCGGCATGGTGTTCCTCATCACCTCGTCGCTGCTGGGCGCGGTGAACTTCATCGCCACCGTCATCCAGCTCCGCGCGCCGGGCATGACGTGGCTGCGGATGCCCTTCTTCGTGTGGACGCAGTTTGTGACGGCGTTCATCCTGCTGCTGGCCTTCCCGCCGCTCGAGGCCGCCGGCATCCTCCAGCTCGTTGACAAGGTGCTCGGATCGAGCTTCTTCATCCCGACCGGCCTGGTCGTCTCCGGCAAGGCATACGACGTCTCTGGTGGCGGCAGCCCGTTGCTGTGGCAGCACCTGTTCTGGTTCCTCGGCCACCCGGAGGTTTACGTCCTGATCCTGCCGGCGATGGGCGTGGTCGCTGAGATCGTCGCCTGCAACACCCGCAAGCCGCTCTGGGGCTACAAGTCCCTCGTTTACTCGGTGCTGGCGGTGGGCTTCATCAGCTTCATCGTGTGGGCACACCACATGTATCTCACCGGCATGGGCACGAAGATCTCCACGTTCTTCCAGACCACGACCATGATCATCTCGATCCCGTCAGTCATCATCCTGACGTGTCTTTTCATGTCGCTCTGGGGCGGCTCGATCCGGTTTAACACGCCGATGCTCTTCGCGCTGGCGTTCCTGCCGATGTTCGGCATCGGCGGCCTGACGGGGCTGCCGCTGGGCTTCAACTTCAGCGATCTCCACCTCCACGACTCCTACTACGTCATCGCGCACTTCCACTACGTCGTCGCGCCGGGGACCATTTTCGCGCTCTTTGCGGGCGTGTATTTCTGGTATCCGAAAATGACCGGGCGCTACATGAGCGAGACTCTGGGCAAGATTCACTTCTGGGGTTCACTCATCGCGATGAACCTCGTCTTCATGCCCATGTTCTTCCAAGGCCTCTACGGAATGAGCCGCCGCATGAGCGATGGCGGCGCGACCTACGCGTTGGCCAACACCGCGAACGAGGGTGTCGTCACCGCGCTCACCAGCACGGTCATCAAGCTCAACGTCTTCGTCACCCACGCCGCCGTGCTGCTGCTCATCACCCAGATTCCCTTCATCATCAACGTCTTCATGTCCATGTATAACGGCAAGAAGGTCGAGAACGACAACCCGTGGGATGCCACCACGCTCGACTGGCAGACGCCTACGCCGCCGCCGCACGGCAACTTCACCAAGTCCATCGTCGTGCATCGTGGCCCCTACGAATACAGCGTGCCCGGCCACCCGACCGACTTCAGCCCCCAGAACCTGCCCGACCCGAAGCCCGCGAAGTAGTCCTCCCTATTTCCAATCACCCATCCCCCATCCTCAAAATGGAAATCCCCTACGCAGTCAAACCCCGGCCCGACACGGGACTCTACAACGCGAAGCTCGGCATCTGGCTCTTCCTGGCGTCCGAGGTTATGCTCTTCGGCGGCCTCTTCTCCTCCTACATCCTGCTACGGGTCAGCGCGGACCTCTGGCCCCACGGCATGGTCAGCATCCCGGTCGGCACGTTCAACACCTTCGTGCTCATCGCCTCCTCCGTGACCGTGGTCATGTCGTGGGCCTCACTCAAGCTCGGCCGGCTCTCCGCCTTCAAGGGCTACATGGCGGCGACCATCCTGTGCGCGCTGGGATTCCTCGGGGTGAAGAGCTTCGAGTATCACGCGAAGTTCACGCACTACGACGTGTGGTTCAAGGACTCCGCCACCGCGCAGAAGTATTTCACCGCCGCCTACGGGGAGAAAGGTGAGGAAGTCGCCCGCAAACAGTTTGTCGAGCGCTTCCACCTCCACAACACCAAGGCCACCTACGACGCGAACCAGGTCCAGCTCGCCGGACATCTCGAGGGCAACCCGCTCTTCGCGACCCTCAAGAGCCTCGTAGGAGCGAAGAAGGAGACCGTTCAGTTCACTCCCGACGCCCCGCACGGCACGCACGACCACCCCAAGCCCATCGAGGTCAAGTTGAGCGACGTGATGCGCCTCTCAGCCTACGTCCCGTCGCACAGCACCTACTTCGCGATTTACTTCACCATCACCGCGCTGCACGGCCTGCACGTCCTCGGTGGCGCGATTGTGCTCACCTACTTCCTGCTCACCGCCGACAAGTGGTGGAAGAAGAACCCTGAGCAGCTCGCCAACCGCGTCGAGGTCGGCGGCCTCTTCTGGCACTTTGTTGACCTCGTCTGGATTTTCCTTTTCCCCATCATCTATCTCCTCTAACCGCACATGAGCCAAGACCACTCCCATTCCCACGGCCCCGGCGAAGCCTGCGACCACGGGCACTCGCACGACGACCACAACTCGCCGGAATACATACAGAAGACCATCAAGAAGTATCTGATGGTCGGCGGCATCCTCTTCGGGGGCACGGCGCTGACCGTTGCGATGTATTTCGTCCATTTCAACAGCGTCGCCTTGACCATCGCCATCGCCCTAGCCATCGCGACCGTCAAAGCCGGCTTCGTCGCCGGCGTCTTCATGCACCTCTCGGACGAGAGGAAGATGATCTACGGCATCCTCACCTGCACCGTCTTCTTCCTCGTCGGCCTCATGGGCCTGACGCTCTGGGCGATGAACGACTTCCCGTTCTTCACCATTATGGACGGCAAACCCACCTGAGTGAACAACCTGCCATGTCGCTGAAAGCCTTCCACATCCTGTTCATCACGGCCTCGGTCGCGTTGTCGTTCTGGTTCGCCTGGTTCGAACTGAGCACCTACGCAGACACCAAGGCGGCGATGGATCTGTGGTTCGGCGTCGGCTCCTGCGTCACGGGCGCTTCGCTCATCGCCTACGGCATCTACTTCCTGAAGAAGCTCAAGAACATCAGCTACCTGTGAACCGCCGCCTCCCCATCCTCGCGCTCGTGGCGCTGACCCTGCTCCTCGTGAGCGCGTCAGACGCCTCCGCCTGCGCCGCGTGCTTCGGCAAGTCCGACTCCAAGCTCGCCGAAGGCATGAACGCCGGCATCTTCGCGCTGCTGGGCGTCATCGGCGGCGTGCTCTTCGCCATCGCCGGCTTCTTCTTCTTCATCGTCCGCCGCGCGGCCACGCACCCTCTGCCCATCCCGTCGGAAACCCTTTCTCCAGTCGAATCCTTGAACCACTGAACCATGCAACCGCAGCCCACCTTCATCGAACAGCTCAAGCAGGGCTTCATGCCCATCCTCGCCTCCGAGCACGGCAAGGATGTGGACTACTTCATCCTCCTCATCCACTGGCTGATGGCCGTGCTCTTCGTCGGGTGGATGGCCTACTTCTGCTACGCGCTCTTCCGCTTCCGCAAGAGCGCCAACCCCAAGGCCGACTACGTGGGCGCAAAGGGCACCATCGCCAACAACGCCGAGATCGCCGTCGTCATCGTCGAGGCCGTCCTGCTCCTCGCCTTCGCCATCCCGCTCTGGGCCAAGGCCGTCGAGAAATACCCCGCTGAGAAGGACGCCACTGTCATGCGCCTCACCGCCGAGCAGTTCTCCTGGCAGGCCCGCTACCCCGGCAAGGACGGCAAGTTTGGCGCACAGGACATGAAGCTCATCACCGACAAGAACCCGCTGGGCTACGTCGAGAAGGACACCGCCGGCGACGACGACCGGCTCTCCCCGCCCAAGGACATCCACGTCCCGCTCATCCCCGTGAAGGTGGACGGCAAGGACTCCTTCAAGCCCGTCATCGTCCACCTGACCACCAAGGATGTGATCCACTCCTTCAAGGTCACCGCCATGCGGATGACGCAGGACTGCATGCCCGGCATGAGCATCCCCGTTCACTTCACGCCCACCAAGGTCGGCAAGTTCAACATCACCTGCGCCCAGCTCTGCGGCAACGGCCACGCCTCCATGAGCGCGCTCTTCGTCGTGGACTCGCCGGAGGAGTATGACAAGTGGTTCGCCGAGAAGACCAGCAAGGCCGGCGGCGCGCCCCAGAGCTTCGAGTAGTCGAAACCTTCCTTTCACCGGGCGCGCGCCACGAGCGCGCGCCCTTTTTTGTGTCCACCGAATCTCCCGAGTCCAAACGCGCCCAGTCCCGCTCCGTCGAGTGGGCTGTCTGGGGCGGCATCGCCTTCGTGGTGCTAGCGATTGGCGCGGCATTCGTTCGCGAACGCGTCACCGGCTTTGGCTTCAAGCTGCCCACGCTCCGGTTGCCCGTCATCGCGCAAGTCGCCGACTTCACCCTCACCAACCAGCTTGACCGCCCCGTCCGCCTCGCTGATTTGCGCGGCCAGGTCTGGGTGGCCGACATCATCTTCAGCCGCTGTCCCGGCCCCTGCGCCACGATGACCAAACGCATGAGTGAGCTGCAATCCGCGCTCCCGGCGAGCTCCCCCGTCAAGCTCATCTCCCTCACCACCGACCCCGCGCACGACACGCCGCGCGCCCTCGCCAGCTACGCGGCGCGCTTCGGCGCGGACTCAAACCGCTGGCATTTCCTCACCGGCCCGAAGGCCGATCTCGTGAAGCTCGCGGTCAACAGCCTCAAGCTCACCGTGCTCGACACCGAGGAAGCCAAGCGCACCTCGCCCAACGACCTCTTCATCCACTCGACCATCTTCGTCGTCGTGGACAAGCAAGGCCGCCTGCGCGCCGTGTTCGAGAGCCTCGACACTGTGCTGACCGAGGAGGAAGTCGCCACCGGCGCGAGCCGCGACCAAAGCACGTGGGAGAAAACCGTGAAACCCCGCCTGCTCGAAACTGTGAACGCGCTTCTCATGGAGACGAACAAGTGAATGCGCCGCGCGTCTCCCTCTCCCTTCATCGGATGAGGGGAGAGGGCCGGGGTGAGGGGTTACGTGCGTCGGCGTTGGTGGCCGCACCCCTCATCCGGCCTCCGGCCACCTTCCCTCGCTCCTCGAAGGGAGAAGGCCCGCGTCTTTGCGCCCTTGCGCCCTTGCGTTAAGTTCCACCCCCACGATGACCTATACCGATCTTCCGCTCGTCAACGCCTGCCTCAACACCACCTGCACCGTGCTTCTCGTGTTGGGCTGGCTCCACATCTGCGCCGGGCGCAAAGTCGCGCACCGCAACTGCATGATCGCCGCGCTCTGCACCTCGGCGGCCTTCCTCGCCTGCTACCTCTACTATCATTGGAAGATGCAGCAGGTCCACGGCGCGGCCCACACGAAGTTCGTTGACCCCGCGTGGTTCCGCCCCATTTACCTCACCATTCTTTTCACGCACCTCGTCGGCGCCATCGCCATCGTCCCGCTCGTGCTGATGACCGTGAGCCGCGCCGCGAGGGAGCGCTTCGAGGCGCACAAAGCCATCGCCCGCTGGACGCTTCCCATCTGGCTCTACGTGTCCGTGACCGGCGTGGTGATTTACCTCCTGCTCTACCAGGTCTTCCCGCAGGTGCCGGGAGGGAAGTAGTTAGTAATTAGTGGGCGAAGTCGTGTTCGGCCACGCGCGGACAAATTACTAATCACTAATTACTTTCCCCCCTCCCCACACGCCCATCACCTTCAACTGCCGCTCCGCCACTCCTGCCCAGCCCTTGTTCGCCGCCGGACTCGCCGGGCTGGGATGAAGAATCCTCCCGAACCGCACGCCACCCTCGCCCAGCGCCTCGCGCGCCCGCTTCTCCGCGAAGTCACCGACGCCGATGACACATTCGGCCCGCGTGCTCGCCACGACTTGCCGCAGATGCTCGTCGCAGAGCGCGAACAGCGTCTCCCGCTCCGCAGCTGCGAGCTTGTCCGGCGTCACGTTGCGCCCGCCTTCGTCCATGAACACCAGCGGGCAGAAGTTCACCACGAAGTGCTCCGCGAAGAACTTCTCCGGCGCGCCAAATTTCGCCGCGAACAACCCCCACAGCCGCCGCCCGCTCACCTCCGAGCGCGGGCACGCGAAGCCCTCGATGGGCCGCTTCGGATGCGCGCGTTTTGGCTGCGCTACCAGCGTGTAAATTCCCATCCAGTCGCGCACCGCGGCCACCTCGCCGAAGGGCACGCCCGTCTGCGCCATGCCGAACGGCCCGGGGTTCATGCCCAGGAACAGCACGCGCTTGCGTCCACCGCCGAACTTGCGCAGGAACATCTCATGCGCCGCCCACGCGTAGTCGAGCGGGTTGTAAACGAACGCCACCGGCGGCTTGAAACGCAGCCGCCCGACGGCATCACCCAGTCCGCGCGCGGCATTCACCAGTTGTTCGCTCATACATCAAACACCGCCCTGCCGCTCGAGCCCGTTGGACTCTTGGACCTTGGTCTTTGGGCCATCAGCCCTTCCCCAAGTGAACCACGCCGCGACCGCCAGCAGCAGCAGGTTGAAGCCGCCGATGATCTGGGTCACTCGCACGAAGCCGGCAAGGTGATCGCCGCCGGGTTGGAACTTCGGCACCCACAGCCACAAGCCACCGGCGTAGGCCAGTGCCGTGAGCGCCAGCCACGGAGCAGCGGCGTAGCGCTCGCGTGCGAAGAGCTGCGCCACCAGCACGTTCGTCAACGTCAGCGGCAACATCCCCCACGCGAACCACGGGACGAGCGGCGCGGCGGCGGCAAACTTCGGACTGAACCCGAGGCGCAAAAAAAATCCAGCCAACACAGTCAGCGCGACCGCGCCGCCGAGGCCCATCACGAGCGTGGCGACGAGGGTCAGCGTCCCCGCTTCCGACCGCGTCCCCTGCGCCCCCGCCCGCACCAGCAGCGGGAACATCACGGCGGACAGCGGCGCGGTAAACGTCACCAGCGCGCGCGCCAGCGTGCCAGCGGCACCGTAGGCGTCAGTTCCGCCCGCGGCCTCGGGGAAACGGCTTTGCACGAACACCATGTCCGCGCTCAGGAAGAACATCGTGGTTCCCATGCCGAGCGTCAGCGGCACGACATGGCGGAGCCACGGACGCCAGACCAGCGGTTGAGCCGGTCCCGTGAGCAGGTCGCGCCCGAGCCAAATTGCGAGGCCCGTGGAAACAGCGAGGCCGAGGAACGCCCCCGTGACCAGTCCGGTGGCGTGGACTTGTTGCAGCAGCAAAAGCATCACCGCCGCCCCGCCAATGCGTCCGAAGCCGTTGAACATTTGCACGGTGCCGAGCCAGAAGAAATCGTGGCGGCCTTGCAGCACGCCGAACCAAATTGGCTGCCAGCCAAGGCAGAGGCCAGTGGCGAGCGTAACCCACAGCGGCGCGGGCGACGGCAGGTTGAGCGCCGCCACCACCTGCGCCTGCGTCAGGGCCAGCACGCCACACGCGAGCAGCCAGAGCGCGAACATCGCCCCTGTCACCGTGCGCACCGCACCGGCGAGACGCTGGCGGCCGGCCTCGTCCGTCACGGCGGCAGCCTGCTGGGCAAAGACCAGCCCGACCCCGATGCCCGGAATCATCATCCAGTAGAGCAGTTGGAGCATCGTGGTGAAGACGCCGTATTCGCCGGGTGCCAGCGCGGGGTGTTTCGAGAAAAGATGCACCGCCCACATCGCCACGCCGCTTACGAACGTGGCGATGACAAGCCAGCCGCTTTGCCGGAAGAAGGAGGCTCTCGACTCAGCACTCATGCGGGAAGGATGGTTTCCAGCGTCACTGGCACCTGCTCCGGCGGCTTGGGCTGCGGGCGGGTGAAGAGGCCTTTCCAGAAGCCCAGCCCGTAAAAGACGTGCGACACCACAATCAGTGGCGCAACTCGGGCGGCGTTGAACAGGCAGTGCGAACTGGACACCAGCGTCTGCGCCAGCACCGCGACGGCGTAGAGTGCGAGCGGCCACAGCAGCAGCGGCGGCAGGAACGGCGTGAGCACGAGGTAGAGCAGGAACAGCGGCGGCACGAAGTTCGGCGCGGAGCCAAGCGTGGGATGCAGACGGAACTGCTCCGCGCGGCCACGCCCGTAGTTCATCAGCATCTTGCAGAACGCACCGAGCGTGCGGCGCGGACGGCGGTGGACGATGAACTCCGGGTCGTAAATCAGCTTGCCGCCCCGCTTCTGCAACTCGTCCATCAGCGCGTTCTCCTCATTGGGATAAAGTGCCTCGTCGAAGCCGCCGGCTGCCAGCAACGCCTCGCGTCGGCCCATGAGGTTGCAGAGGATCAACTCCTTCTCTCCACTTGCCCGCGCCTCGCCGACCGGTGTGTAGCGTGCGCGACTCGGGCCGAACGCGAGCCAGCTACCCATCACCGCCGCAAAAGCCTGCTCCAACGGCGGCGCGTCCGCCGGGCACACGTTTGGCCCGCCGACCATCACGACCTTCGGGTCAGTGAAGTGCGTGAGCGTTCGGCGGAGATTGTCTGCCGGCGGGAGCGAATCGTCATCGAGGAAGTAGATCAAGTCGCCCTTCGCGGCGCGCAGCGCGGTGTTGCGCTGCACGGAGGGTTGCTTGCCGCGCGCGACAACGATCTCTAGCCACTTGGCCGGGTAATCGAGCTTGTATGCAGCGCCAAGCGCAAGTGGTTCATCGTCACCGGGGCGGGCTGGAATGATGATGGTGACAAGTGGGAGTTTGTTGATGCGCTTTCCAGCTCTCGCCACTGCGTTCTCGATCAGTGACTCAGGTGTGAGCAGGTTTGCCGAACTGGTGGGCGACGCAGGCTTAAGCGGAAGCCCCAAATACACGGTCTCCTTCACAGACTTGTCTGAACTCGGCTTCAGCAACAGGGGCGGAGGTGCCGGCGAAGGCTTTGGCAAAAGGGTTTCAAGCGGTGATGGCACCGGCGGCTCGCCGGGCAGCGAATACCGTTTCACCGGCTCGTCCGAGGCGTCGTAGTTGCGTAGCTGCTCGTCGCTCATGCGGGACGCGAGGAAGGCAACAGCCGTGTAGTCGCAACCTTCAGGTTGCGCTTGAATGCTTCGGTGCGGAAAGCGACGCGCAACCTAAAGGTTGCGACTACGGGGTGGTTCATGGCTGGTCACGCAGGAATTTGACCAGCACGCGCGTCAACCGTTCGAGCTGCGCCAGTGCAACCCACTCGTCCGCCGTGTGGGCTTGCGCGATGTCGCCGGGTCCGAGGAGCACGCTGGGAATGCCGCCGCTGGCCAGCACCGCTGCATCCGAGAAGTAATCCACGCCGAGCGCGCGTCGTTGTCCGGCGCACCGCGTGAGCTGGCACACGAGCGGGAGATTTGGGTCCGTCTCCAGCGCGGGACACGGGGCGTTCTTGGTGTCGGTCAACTCGCCGTTCACGCCGAGGTGGCGCAGCAACGCGCGGAGTTCCGCCATGACACCCGTGTCCGATTCGCCGGGCAGCGTGCGGCGGTCAATGAGGATTTCGCAGCGGTCGGGCACGATGTTCGGCTGCTTGCCGCCGGCGATGAAGCCGACGTTGACCGTGGCGTGGCCGAGCAGCGGGTGCGTGCGTCGCTTCAGCGTGCCGGCGTAGTTCGTCTCCAACTCCTCGACCACGCGGGCCATCGCGTGGACGGCGTTCTTGCCGAGGTGCGGCTTGGAGCCGTGGGCGGACTTGCCGTGCGTGGTGAGGCGGAGCCAGAGGTCGCCCTTGTGCGCGGTGACGACTTTGCAGAGCGTGGGTTCACCGACGATGGCGAGGTCGGCCAAGTGGAGCAGCGCGTCCCGCTTGCCTTTCTGACTTCCAGCCACCGCTTGAGCGGCTCGTTCTGAATGGAGGTCAGGCAAGATGCACTGACCTACTTGGCTGACCAACGCCCGGCTGCCGCTCTGGTTGTTCTCCTCGTCCACGAGGGCGGTGAGGACGATTTCTGTCTCGCGCGGACGCGGGCCGCTGGCGGCGAGTTCGAGCAGCGCGGCGAGGTAAGCGGCAATGCTGCCCTTGGTGTCGCAGGTGCCGCGTCCGTGCAGGCGTCCAGCCTTCACAACGGGCTTGAAGCGCGCTTCGCCGTCCACGCCCACGGTGTCCATGTGCGGGGCGAGCAGGATGCGGCGACGGACCTTGCCCCCGGCGGGCGTGAGGTGGATGAGCAGATTCGAGCGACCGGGAAAAACCTCCTGCCACTTCAACTCCAGCCCGGCGCGGTCGGCGGTGAAGGCGAGGAAGTCCGCGACGCGGCGCTCGCCGGTGAGGTCGTCGCGGCCCGGCAGGAACGCGGGGTTCACGCTGGGCAGCGCGATGAGTTCGCGGAGCAGCTTGTGGGCGGCGACGGGCATCGGGCGAGCCGAAGGTAGGCGGGGGACGGAGGGGGTGTCGAGCCGGGGCTTCCCTCGGCTCGTGCTCCTGATCTTGATCCTAATCCTGCTCCTTCCCTATCAGCCGAGAGCAGGATCAGGATTGGGATTACGAGCAGGAGGGGAAAGTCACTCCGCGACCATGTGGCTGCGCAGCACTCCGATGCCCTCGATGGCGGCCTCCATCTGGTCGCCGGGCTTGAGGTAGGTGCCGGTGGCGTTGCCGACGCCGGACGGCGTGCCGGTGGAGATGATGTCGCCCGGCTCCAGCGTCACGATGGCCGAGACGAACTCGATGATGGCCGCGACGGGGAAAATCATCTGCGCCGTGCTGGAGTTCTGCCAAATCTTGCCGTTGACCTTGAGCGTGAGGCCGAGCTTCTGCGGGTCGGGCAGCGCGTAGGCGGAGGTCACGCACGGGCCTACGGGGCAAAACGTGTCGTGCCACTTGCCATGCTGCCAGTCGAAGAACGTGTCCTTCTCGCGTTTCTCGCGGCCGGGGTTCGGACGGAACTTCCGGTCGGAGATGTCGTTCACCACGGTGTAGCCGGCCACGTAGCCGAGCGCGTCGGCCTCGTTCACGGCCTTGCAGCGCTTCGCCATGACCACGCCCAGCTCGCATTCCCAGTCAACGTGGTTGGGCGAGACCTTCGGGATGACGATGGGCGCGCCGGGATGGTTGAGCGTGGTGGTTGGCGGTTTTTGGAAAAGGTAGGGAAAGGTCTTGGCGCGTTCCGTGGCCTGGCCGCCGCCTTCCTTGATGTGCTCGTTGTAATTGCCAGCGAGAAGAATGATTTTCGGCGGGCGCGGGATGGGCGTGAGCAGTTGCACTTTGTCCGCCGCCAGGGCCGCGCCATCGGCTGCACCACGATTGGCCGCCAGCCAGCCGCCTAGCTCGCGCATGGCGGCGAAGTGGCTTCCGCCCGGCAGCAGCGCGAGCAGGTCGTCACCGGTGGGTAAAGCGACATCCTTGTGCGTGTGCTCGCGATGGAAGCGCACGGCGGCGTCCAGCGGGACAATGGTGGAGTCGAAGAAGAAACCCGCGCGCGGGTCGCGGCCTTGAGAGAAACGGCAGAGACGCATGATGTGCGGAGAATGGCCGTGCAGCAACGGCAGGTCAACCGCGTGGCAAGTCCCGCGCAACGCGCCTTACTTTAATCCCACGCTGCTGGAGCGCTTGGCGATCTTCCGGCTGGTCAGCACTTTTGTCACGGTGCCGAGCTTGAGATACTTCTGCTTCACCACTTCAAGGATGGCGTCGCGGTGGTCGTAGAGGCGCTTGAGCTTGCGCGGCTTCACGCGAGAGAGGACGTAGGCGGTGAGGAGAGGGAGGGCAATGGTGCTGTCGGTGTAGCAGACGACGGAGTCGGGGAGTTTGTCCGGGTCCACCTTGCCCCAGCTCACGGCTTCGGCGGGTGTCGCGCCGCTCAGGCCGCCGGTGTCGGGACGAGCGTCGGTGACTTGGAGGAAGTAGTCGTGGCCCTTCTCCTGGATGCCGAGCACTTCCTGAATCTGCGGCTCGGTCTGGAGCATGAAGTTCTTCGGCGAGCCGCCGCCGAGGATGAAGACGCTGCTGGTGTGGCCGGTGGACTTGGCGTGATAGACGATGGCGGCGGTCTGGTTCACGTCGCGGTTCACGTCAGGCAGGAGCGCCGAGCCGCGCATGGCCATGGCGGCGACGTTCATGCCGATGCTGGAGTCGCCGGGGCTGCTGGTGAAAATCGGGATGCCGCACTCGTAGGCGGTGGCGAGGACGGAGGAATCCTTCAAGCCGAGCTTCTTGCCGCGCGCGGCGACGTATTTGCCGAGGAGGTAGTGGAATTCATCCGTGCCCATGGGCCGCTGAAACTCCGGGCCTTGGATGACTTCGCGGACGAATGCGTCGGTGTCGAGCAGCACGTTGTAGTCGAAGAGCACGTCATAGATGCGGATGACTCCGTCCTGGTGGAGCTGCACGTCGTCGAGGAACGGCGAGCCGCTGTGGAGCTGCATATCGAGGCCGAAGTGCAGGTCGTGGTAGAGGTTCGCGCCGGTGGAGATGATCCAGTCCACGAAGCCGGCCTTCATGAGCGGGATGAGGCAGGACTTGCCGAGGCCGG
Source organism: Limisphaerales bacterium (assembly GCA_040081795.1). GTDB lineage: Bacteria > Verrucomicrobiota > Verrucomicrobiia > Limisphaerales > SXTU01 > SXTU01. The sequence continues at coordinate 17,219 of JBEBFV010000050.1, forward strand.
CGGGCGTGAGCGCGCCCGTCAGGCTCATGCCGATGAAGCCGTCCTTCGGCAGCATCTTCTTCGCGAGGAGCTGGCTCGCCTCGCGGAGCCGGCCGCCGTTGTAGGCGAGCATGACCTGGTCAATCAGGTCGGCGGCGGAGATGTCCTTGCCGACGCCGAGGGGGTTGAGGCGCGGGTAGGCGGCGAACTTCCTGGAGATTTTTTGGGCGGAGATTTTGCTCATAACGCGCGGCGAGTGTTGCGTAAGAGAACGCAAAGGCAAGTGGAGTTTGTGCCTGACGCGAAGACTGAGTTGACTCAGACCAAATGTTGCCGGGGCGGACGCTGCGCGACGCGCAACGGAACACGACGCGGCCACGCCGGCTCCCCGCTCCCAGCGGGAGAAGGAAAGGGTGAGGGAGAAAGGCGACGAGGTTCAGAGACTTGACGAACACTCGCAGCGGTTGGCGGGCACTCGTTCCGCCTTACGGGAGAGAAGCGGCTGGGGCGGCTGGCGGCGTTCAGGACTAGCCGCTGGAAAGCGGTGGAACAATGCCTTCAACAATCAGACGTTGGCCACATCTCCTGTGGTGGCCGTCCCGAAAGGCACCTACATCTGAGAGCTTGAACCGCATTTTGCAGCAGGGGCAATCAATCCATCCCTTCGGATTGGTTTTTACCGATTGCACCGGGTTGTCGTTGTCGGGCATGAACGGGTCATCAACAGTCTCTTTTCCACACGCAGGACAGATTGATTCTACACCATCCCACTTGATCCCATCGAGAGTTGCGCCACCTACTCGCCGGAATAGGATTTCACCCTTACAGATAGGACACCGTTTGCGAGCCAACGGCTTCCAACCCTTCCACGGCTTTGGGCGTAACAGCGCATCCAAGAGTTTCATCGAGTTAGCGAGTATCCACGTTCACGGATGCACGAACGGTTCGTCGGCAAACGCAAGAGCGAGACGCTACTTCCCCGTCTCGTTCCACTGCACGCGCAGGTTCTTCGTGGCGCGGCCAGCGAGGATGAGGCCGAAGACTTGAATTCATGTATCCCATCTGACCTCCACTTCGTCGGAATCCAAACCTTCCCACATGCTTCCCAGCAACACCCATCCCGATTTACAGGTGCCATCGGCAAGCTGAACGGTGAATTGGTAAACCTGTTGAGCCTTGGAGGCGATGATGGGAAAGGGACTCAACTCGGTGATGAAGGGCGGCTGAAAATCGATGATCCGGTAGCCTTCGATTGCAGCCCAGCGCATGAAGGCGTTGCGACGTGCGCGGCGGTCCAAGTAATACAGGCCACCTCCAATCAAACTTGCCAGCAGAACCACACCGGCGATGAGGAAGCCTTCGTTCACAGTGGCGCCGATGGCTGGTTGCTCACTTCCACGTCTCATTCCACAGCACGCGCAGGTTCTTGGTCGCGCGGCCGGCGAGGATGAGGTCGGGCTTGCCGTCGCCGTTGAGGTCGGCGGCTTTCATGTCTTCGATGGCCACCTCGGCGGCGGAGAGGTCGGTCTTGCGCCATTGCTTGCCGTCCTTGTCCAAGGGCGTGAGGAGGCGCACGCCGGGCACGGCCTTCGGCGTCATGCCGCGCCAGCCCACGGCAATCTGGTCGCTGCCCACGCCGAGGAAGTCCGCCACGGCGACGGCATGACCGTCCTTCAAAGTGTCGTCGAGGACGAGGCGGGGCCAGAGGCCCTTGTTGTTCGCGGGCTGGGTGTAAACGGCGCTGGTGGTGCCGTGCATCGGCTCGATGGTGGCGAGGAAGCGCGTGCCGCCGGGGAGCTTGCCGTCGCGCACCTCGCCGGTCCATTGGTCGGAGATTTGTTTCTTCTTCCACTCGCCGGTGCTGCGGCCAAACCAGAAGACGCCCTCCTTCGCGCCGGTGACGAGTTCGTGCTCGGGGTCGGCGTCCCAGTTGATGGGCTGGAAGTTGTGGCTGGCGTGGGTGAAGTCGCTGACGAGGGAGAGCTTCCATGCGTCCTTCGGGTTGGCAGGCATGGTGTAGGCGAAGACCTTGCTGCCGTCGCCGGCGTTGCCCTTGTTCCCGCGCCCGTGCAAGGGCTTGACGATGAGGTCCCACTTGCCGCCCGGGGCCTTGACCCAGTGCATGCGGTGAACGGTCGGCTCGTGGTGGAGTTTCACCGGCTCCCACTTCTGCGTGCGGTCTTTGGGTGCGATGAGGAAGAAGACCGCGCCGCTCTTGGTCGCGTCAGTGGTTTCGCTGGGGTTCCAGCCCGCGCCGACGGCGACCTCGCACTTGCCGTCGCCGTCAATGTCCTGCGCGGCGATGCAGACGTGGTCCTGCGGGGTGAGGTTCTCGGCGATGACGTGCTTCTTCCACGAGGGGTTCTGATACCACTGAACGGTGTTCTTGTCGGCGAGGAGGATGTCGGGGCGTTTGTCGCCGTCCACGTCCGCGATGGCGATGCCGTAGCCGATGTTCACGGCGGTATCAATGTCCTGCGCGCGGAACTTGGGCTGCGGTGGCTCGGCGGAAAAGGCGGTGGCGGCGACGAAGACGGAAAGACAGGTGAGGAGGGCGGTTTTCATAGCGAGTGGAGGGAAGCGTAGTCGTCGGCGCAGAAGCTCCAAGGAGAAATTTTGCCCACGGATGACGCGGATAAAGAGAGGCGTTGCTGACGGACAGTTTTCCATCCGCGTCATCCGCGTTATCCGTGGGCAACCCTTCCCGACACAACCCTTCCCGTCACTTGCCTCGTCTGCGCTCCTCTCCTACCTTCCGCCCCTCATGTCGAAGCCGCCCGCCAATCTCATCCGCCTCCGCGGCGTGCGGCACAACAACCTCAAGGGCTTCGACCTCGACCTGCCGCTGGGGAAGCTCATCGTCGTCACCGGCTTGAGCGGCTCGGGCAAGTCCTCGCTCGCGTTCGACACGCTCTTCGCCGAGGGCCAGCGCCGCTACATCGAGACCTTCTCGCCGTATGCGCGGCAGTTCTTCGACCGCATGGACAAGCCCGCTGTGGACAGCATCGAGGGCATCCCGCCCGCCATCGCCATCGAGCAGCGCAACGCCGTCCGCAGCACGCGCAGCACCGTCGGCACGATGACGGAAATCTGCGACCACCTGAAAGTCCTCTGGCCGCACCTGGCCACGCTGCACTGCCGCAAGTGCGAGAAACCGGTGGCGAAAGAGCCGCCGCAGAAGGTTTGGGAAGTAATCAGTAATCAGTGTTCAGTATTCAGTGGGGAAGCCGATAGCCGCCGAGGTGAGGAGGCGGAACTGCTCATCACCTTCAACCTCCCCTTGTCCGAAAAGCTCTCCCTCGCCGAGTCACTTGCCCTCCTCGCCAAGCAAGGCTACCAGCGC
>JBEBFV010000410.1:0-5809 GCA_040081795.1 Limisphaerales bacterium
GGGGTGGGGACGCACGGTTGAAGCGAGGCGGGCATGGCGTCGCGAATCAGCCTCGGCTCAGGCGAGCCGGGGACAACGGCACGACCATTACCAGCCTCCACCACATCATGAACAACCAAGAATATCTATGGTCAGGGGCAGCGTTCGAGTTGAGCGAGTGGAACCTGCTGCGCTCAGACGCCGAAGGTGATCACCACTTCACCATCGGGCGCTACTACGAGCGGGGAGACATCGCGTCGCGGTTCGCTTTCCGTTTTACTCTGGCGCGACCCAAGGGGCCTATCCCCGTTGCGTTCGGCAGCGGGCTGATCGGGCGTTGCGGTGCGAGTGATGGGCGGCCCTTTCTGGCTGCACTGGTGAACGACCTGGGCGGCTCCCCGGAGGTGGCCGCCGACGAGTTGGTAGAATATCTGGAGTTCTCGTGCGCCATACTCGGGCGGAACTTGAGTCTGGGCCAGGGCGGCAACGTGACTGTCGCCGGCCGCTTCACCGACGTTCCTGCCGGTGGCTGGATCGTGTTGAAACTATTCCTTGGCCCGAGCGAGGCCGAGGCGTATTTGATACTCGACACGACCGGACTGCGGGCCCAGTTCATTCCAAAGGATGCGGATGGGCCTGAGGTCGTGGCCCAGTTGGCCCGCGTTCTTCTGCCCAAGGCCACGCAAGCGGAATGATGCGAACCTCGGGGCGCTTTAGCTCAAGCATGCCGCGAGACGCCTTTTTCATTGCTCTAAACGCGAACTCCAACCAACGATCGACAAGACACCAAATAAACCTGATCCTATGAAATCACACAGAACAGCAACCAATGCGTGGAAGTCCTCCATGAGGGGGATCCTGCTTGCCTCCACCTTGCTGGGTTTGGCCTGCGAGTTCGCCATCACCCCGCGAACCGCTGCCGCCGAACCTGCGAAATCAGCCCCTGCCTGGATTGTTTCGAAGGAAGGAGCGAAGATTTGGAATCCAAATCCAAAGAAGGACGAAACTGTGACATGGAGTGGGAAAACCGATTCTGATGGCCATGCGGAAGGCAAAGGTTTGGTTGTATGGTTCGTCAGAAACAAACCGGCTCAAGCAGTTGCAGAAGAGTTTCGCCGCGGGCGGGCGATCGGGATTTCCTTTGTAAGCTTTGCTAACGGTGAAACCGGTGCGGTCGACAACGAACGGTCAACGCCTTTGGTGATTGAGTTGTCTCGACTGTCGGCCGATGAGCAACAGAGGAACCGGATTCAAGAGTCAGACCCTGGCTGGATTGTCTCGAAGGAAGGAGCAAAGATTTGGAATCCATCGCCAATGAAAGACGAAACTGCTACATGGAGTGGAAAGATAGATCCTGATGGCTATGCAGAAGGCAAAGGTTTGGTTGTTTGGTTCATCCGGGACAAACCGTATCAAGCAACCGCAGGAGAGCTTCGCCGCGGGCGGATGGTCGGGATTTCCTTTGCTTATTTCGTTGACGGTAAAACCGGCGCGATCGACCGCGAACGGTCAGCGCCTCTGGCAATTGCGTTGTCTCGACCGAGCACCGATCAGTCGGCCGATGAGCAACGGAGAAGGCGGACTGAAGAATTCTGCACTACCTGCGCAAATTCACGCAAGGTCACTTGCATCCACTGTAGCGGACTGGGATATGAAGGGGCTAGTTGGTTCGATGAAAAGCCAACCCGTCGTTCCTGCTTTTTCTGTAGGGGGACGGGATACCGAGATTGCTCGCTCTGCAGATATCGCTGAGTGCCGACACAGGGCGTGGCAACCTCACTCAAAGCGCGCCGTCTGGAGCGTTCAGAAGCATAGGTCGCCCTCACTCTTGGTGATCCGCCGCGCTGGATGCGGAATACGCTCGAGAGCGTTCTTCGTTTTTGTGAACCTTGCGATGAATCTGGCGAGCTTGCACACTCATCGATCTCCAATCCCGATTGCTGTGTTTGCCGCGCTTGGAACATGAACAACTCATCTTTAACGAAGTGGCGACTGGAGGGCTTCGACACCTTTGCGTGCGAATACTACCGACTGCCCGGCGAGTATGAGACGCAGGAGGAAGCCGGGGCCGCCGCGCGCGCCCGGTTGGCAGAACTGGCGGTCACGCAGGCAGGCAGCCCGGAATTGCGTGACCGCGTGAACATCCTTCCGCCAGGTGTCCCCGGCGGGCCGTATTGACCGGGTCGGGTTCCAGCCTGCTTGAACAAGGCGGCCACGTTCCGATAGATGAGTGCTGTGCATTTCAATCCAAACTACGCTGTCATGTCTTTCCGCGTCCTCCTTTGCTTAGCTCCCCTCTGGCTCGCCACTGCTGCGCTCGGGGCAGAAGCACCCGCCTTGCCCGTGCGGTTGACGGTCCCGCTGGAATTTGCCACCAAGTCGGTGAGCGGGCGCATCACGCCAGCGGTGGCGCAGCAGTTGTTGAAGGAGAAGGTCAAGGTGGGCAGCGATGAGCCGGATGCTTACGAGTTTCTACTGGAGACGGTCCCAGCCAAGCCGGCACCGGAGGCCAAGGTGAAGCAAGCAACAACCCCGCCGGTGGAAGACGAGAGGCGCATCCGCGTGGAGACGGTTGAGGAGTATCGGGCCGCGATGAAGCGCGGGGCCTACACGATGACGACGTTCGACCGGGCGATGCAGAGCTGGTTCGACCGCACGAGCTGCGTGGTGCTCTTTGCCACGCAGGCCATTCCTTCCAAGCAAACCCGCCTGGCTCCGGGGTGGTTGGTGGACATGTCGGTGAAGATTCTTGGTTTTGATGGGCCAGACGAGGAGGCTGCGCTCAAGGCAGAAGTGGCCAAGGGGCGGACGCTCATAGACTACCGGAATGCCGGCAAACTGAAGGAGTTCAAGGGGAAGGCGCACGAACTGCGGTTTGCCTCCGAAACCAAGGAATACATCGTGCAGGAGTTCGCCCGGGGCGACTACGACCGGGATGGTTTTGAAGATGCCTTGATTTCGGTGACCGCAGTTTCCACCGATGGCTCGAGCCGGGACACAGAGTGGTATCTGGCGCGTTGGAAGTCCAAGCAGGCCAGGCCCAGCATCGGGCCGCTGGTGACGAAGTGAAGCGTGACACCAATTCTGATCATGCCAATAGCCGCAACGAAGGAAGCACCCTGGGAGAACAGTTTTGGAATGAAGTTCGTGCCGGTGCCCGGGACGGAGGTCTTGTTCTCCATCTGGCAGACGCGAGTGCGGGATTATGAGCTATTCGCACAGGCAACGCGACGCGACTGGCAGCGACCCTGGTTTCCTCAAGAGCCCACGCACCCCGCGGTGCTGGTGCGGAAGGTGGACGCCGAGGCGTTCTGTGCCTGGCTGACGACGAAAGAGCTGTGCGAAGGAGGATTGCCGGGCGACCAGCATTACCGCCTGCCGGCCGACTGGGAGTGGAGCATGGCTGCGGGATTGGAAAACACCCCGGAGGGGGCGGAGGTCTTTCCGTGGGGCACCGACCATTGGCCGCCGGACAACTTTGCCAACTACGGCGAGATTCTCGCCTGCGACAACTTCAAATACACCTCGCCCGTGGGCAGTTTCCCTCCCAACCAGGCCGGTCTGTTTGACTTGGGCGGCAATGTTGAGGAGTGGTGCGGGGACCGGCATTCGCATGACCTCGCGCGCGGGCTGTCATGGGATTTTCCCGAACGCCTGCAACCCGACGAAGTGCGCTTCGGGATTATCACGCCGATGCTGGACGCCCTGGCACCTTGGAGCCAAACCTACCGGACCGGCACGCGTGCTGACACTATAGGGTTTCGCGCTGTGCTGGCGTCGAAAGCCGCGAGTCTGTGAAATACCGATACAAACCTGACGGTCACCGGGAACTGGGGCCGGTGGACAGTGACGTCCTTTTCAAACTGGTGCAGGCGGGGCGGGTGAACCTTCTGACGCCGGTGCGTCCTCAACGCACCACGGAGTGGTCCACAGCGGGCCGGCTGCTACCGCACCTCTTTGCGCAGCCGGAGAGCAGCACGTCGCTGGCCTCCATTCCGTGGGGGTGTTGGGAACTGGAGCGGCCGGCACCCAAGCCGAGGACCGAGTGGGAGAACAGTCTGGGAATGAAGTTCGTATCGGTGCCGGGGACGGAGGTGCTGTTCAGCGTGTGGCATACGCGGGTGCAGGATTTCGAGCCCTTTGGTTTGACGAGGGAGCGGGCGTTAAGAACGCCCGGTTATCCGCAAGGACCGTTGCACCCGGTGGTGAGCGTAGACGGGGAGATTGCGCAGGCGTTTGCGAAATGGCTCACCGAAAAGGAGCGCCGGGCCGGAAGGATTACTGCGCGTCAGCGCTACCGGTTGCCGCGGGACTGGGAGTGGAGCGTGGCCGTGGGGTTAATCGAGGCGCGGGCTGGGACGCCGAAGATGAAGGATGGGAAAATCAAAGGGATGTATCCGTGGGGGACGCAGTGGCCACCGCCGTGGGGGGCAGGAAACTATGAGCCATCGTTGAATGTGGATGACTACGAATTCACGTCGCCAGTGGGGAGCTTCGCGGCGAACGTGCATGGACTCTACGACATGGGTGGAAACGCGTGGCAGTGGTGCGAAGACTCGTATGATGAACGACAGAAATACGGAGTCTTGCGCGGGGGTTCGTGGTTCAGCTCCGATGCAGACACTCTGGTCTCCTCGTTTCGACTCGCCAGCGGGTTTCGCAACAGTATGACGGGCTCCGACCACGGCTTCCGTTTGGTGCTGGCGGGTGGTTCCGCGCGTCTTGAGGTAGGTGCTTGAAGAACGGTGACGAGTCTGTGAAATACCGATACAAACCTGACGGTCACCGGGAACTGGGGCCGGTGGATGAGGACGACCTACGCAAGTTGGTGCAGGTGGGGCGGGTGAACCTGCTGACGCCGGTGCGCCACCAACGCGGCACGGATTGGTCCACTGCGGGCAACCTGCTGCCGCACCTCTTCGCGCAGTCGGAGGGCAAGGCGGCTGCTCGGGGCTCCATTCCGTGGGGTCGCTGGCAATTGGAACGGCCAGCGCCTGCGGCGTCTGAGAACGGCGCGGCTGTTCAACGACCGCCCGCGTGGGAAAACAGCTTGGGCATGAAGTTCTTGCCAGTGCCGGGGACAGACGTGTTGTTCAGTGTGTGGGAGACGCGGGTGCAGGATTACAAAGCCTACGCACTAGCGCAGGCCGGGGTGAATGGGGCATGGAAGAATCCCGGGTTTGCCCAAACGGACACGCACCCGGTGGTGAAGGTGTGTTGGCGGGACGCGCAGTTGTTTTGCGCCTGGCTGACGGCGAAGGAGCTCGGGGAAAGGAAGCTCAACGCGCAGCAGAGCTACCGGCTGCCGGCGGACTGGGAGTGGAGTGTGGCGGTGGGATTGAAGGAGGCGCGGGCCGGCAGACCAAAGGACAAGGATGGAAAAAACAAGGGAATGTATCCATGGGGGACGCGATGGCCGCCGCCGAGCGGGGCTGGCAACTACAGTCAGTCGTTGAAGGTGGATGACTATGACTACACGTCGCCAGTGGGGAGTTTCGCTGCGAATCAGTTTGGGCTGTGTGATCTGGGCGGGAACGTGTGGGAATTTTGCGGGGACTTCTACGATGAGCAAGACGGTCAGCGGGTGTTGCGCGGGGCGTCGTGTTATAATGACAGCGCTGCCCACTTATTGTCCTCTCACCGCAACGGCTACCCGTCCGACGGTCTCCTCTGCAGCATCGGGTTTCGGTGTGTGCTGGCTGGGCTTGCGCGCTTGCAGCCCGGTTCCCAAAGCACATAACCCATTATCCCTTAGCTTTTGAACGCTAACTCTTCATCGGGCCAGCGCGGCGAATCGGCAAAAAGTGCGACAGAACCCCGTTGCCCATCC
>JBEBFV010000411.1:0-5798 GCA_040081795.1 Limisphaerales bacterium
AACACCCGCGGTTGGTCCAGCGCACGCAACAGGTTCATGCCAAAAACCTACCACCAACCAGCGGCCATTGTCTATTACGCATAGAGTCTACTAATCACTTCTTCGCCGCCGGTGCCGGCGCTGGCGCTGGCGTGATCGGCACGTGCATGAACGACCCGTCTGCCGCCGTGTATTCCAGCCTCATGCCGGCGGGCGCGGGCGGAATGGAGGCGATGTAGCCCGGCACCAGCTCGTTCAGGTCTTTGGGCGCCCGGCCCTCAAAGGCTTCGAACTTCTGGATGGCGTCAATCAGCTTGGCCTGATCGAGCCGGCCAAGGCTTGCCTTCTTCGCCTTGCCGATCACCAGGATGTAGTCCAGAGGCGCGGCGATGGGGTTGTCGCCGAGCTTCTCCGGAGCCTTCGGTGTCTCCTTCTTGGTCTCAGCCGGCTTCGGGTCGGAGCCGTTGCACCCGGCGAGGAGAACGGCGGCGGCAAGCGCTGGGAGAAGCAGAAGTTTCATGCCGGCAAGTTAGCAACGGAGGACGGTTAGCCAAGCCCTTTCAAGCCGACTGCCACTGCGCCACCGTGTCCTCGAGGTAGCGCTCGATCTGCTCGACGGCGGTCGCGAACTGGTAGCGCGTCAGCACCTCGTTCTGGCCGACTTGCGCGAGTTGGAAACGGAGGTCGCGGTGCTCGATGAGTTCCAGCATTCGGTTCGCGAGCAGGCCCGAGTCGCCCGATGGAAAGGCCAGGCAGCTCTCTCGTGACCGGAAAAGTTCCTCCACGCCGTGGTCCTGGTTCACGATCACCGGCAGGCCGCACGACATCGCCTCCAGCAACGCGGACACGTAGGACTCCTCGCGCTCGACGGTGTAGAGAAACGCGTCATGCGCCGTGTAGATCAGCGGCAGCTCGCGCTGCAACCCGCCGGAGCGGAACTCCACCGGCACTTCGCCCTGCACCGCGCGCGTGCGGAGCTTGGCCAGCACCTCGGAGCTGCCACGTCCATAAACCGTGAGTGTCGCCTTCACTCCCTGGGCGCGGACGAGCTTCAGCGCTTCGATGGCGGTGGCGACCCCGCAGTGCGGCGTGAGCCGGGTGACGATGAGAAATTTCTTCACCAGCTCCGTCGCGGCCTTCACCTCGCCGTGGAAAAGTTTCGTGTCCACGCCGGGGTGAATCACCTCGCCGTGGCCGACGCGGAATCCCGCCGCCACTGTCGCGGACTTGAGCGCCGGGCTGCTGAAGTAGAGCCGGCGAAATTGAAACGACGCGACGGAGTTCGGCTTGAACGTTGCGTCAGGATCGCGGTCAAAAATGCCCGGCATCCGCCGCACGTCCGGCTCGATGAACGCGGGCGTCGCCGCGTCCCACTTGGCGCGCAGGTCGAGGAACTCCATGGCCGCGCGTTGCACCTTATGCAGGAAAGGGACGTGCTGCCTGTGCCACCAGGCAAGCCACGGGTCATCGCGCAACTCGTCCGCCATCCACGGGTCCGCCACGTCGAAGGCCGTCGGGACGTTTGCCCGCCGCAGCGTGAGCAACAGCGACTTCGACAAGCCGCTCAGTCCCCAGACATGGACCAGGTCTGGCGCGAAGTCCGCGAGAGTCTCGCGCAGCACTGTGTTGTTCCGCGTCTCCAGCTCGCGCAAATCCCCCATGCCGCTGACCGTCGGCTGGCCGTGGATGCCGTTCAGGCGCAGCCGCCGCTGCACCAGCGCGGTGCCTTCGGAGCCGGTGCCAACTGCCTGAGCCGTGTGCCCGCTCTCGGAGGCCAGCCCGTGCGTGGAGGTCAGCACGCGCACCGTGTGCCCGCGTGCGCGCAGCGCCTCGGTCACGTTCTGGCAGCGGAAGTCGTCCGTGTCCGCCTGGTGCGGCGGGAAAAGGTTCGTGACGACAAGTATCTTCACTGACGCGCAGGTTAAACACCGGCATCCGGCTTGGCGAGGCGAATGGCGCCGCCCCTCTCGCTCACTTGTAGAGCAGGAAAGGATCGCGGCGCTTCCGGTAAGCCTCCAAGTCCGCCGACCAACCCGAGCGCAACTCGGCGACAGACTTCCCGGACTTGATTCCCGCCAGCACCGCCGGCTCGCGCAGCAGCACCTGCATCTTGTCCGCCGCGAAGTTTGTCCCGTAGAGCCGCTGCATCGTGACCGCGATGGTCAGGCCCACGTCCACGGCGTTGAGCGCGTCGCGGTCGGTCAGCACGATGCGCGCGCCGCCGCAGGGCTTGTCCTTGAACACGCTGTAGGTCGGTGTGAAGCGCACCGCGTGGAAGCGCACGCCCGGCAGGCCCGCGCGGTTCAGCTCGGCGGCGAAGCGCACGTCGTTGGTCACATACGGCGCGCCCACGACCTCGAAGGGCGTGTCCGTCCCGCGCCCGACGCTGATGGCCTGCTCCAGCAGCCCGACGCCCGGATACAGCGCCGCCGCCGCGAGGCTGCGCATGTTCGGCGACGGGTTCGTCCACGGCTGACCGAACTCATCGAACCACTGTGACCGCGACCAGCCTTCGACGGGAATCACCGTCAGGTCCGCGCCAAAACCGCGCTCTGCGTTCACCATCCGCGCGACTTCGCCGAGCGTCATGCCGTGGCGCAAGGGAACTTTGTGCCACGCGACGAAGGAGTTCGTGCCCACGAGTAGCGGCCCCTCCACCGCGTTGCCGCCGATGGGATTGGCGCGGTCGAGCACGATGAGCTTCTTCTTCGCCTTCGCCGCTGCCTCCATGCAGTTAATCAGCGTGGCGGGATACGTGTAGAAGCGGCAGCCGATGTCCTGGATGTCGAACACGAGCGCGTCGAGTCCCGCAAGCTGCTCCGGCGCGGGCGTGCGACGGACGCCGTAGAGGCTGAAGACCGGCAAGCCCGTCTGCTCGTCCTTCGAGTCGGAGACCTTCTCGTCCAGCGCGCCGCGGATGCCGTGCTCCGGGCTGAACAGCGCGACGAGCGAGACGCCCGGAGCCTTGTGCAGCAGGTCAATCGTCGCGTTGCGCGCGCGGTCCTGGCCGGTGTGGTTGGTGATGAGGCCGAGCTTTAGACCTTTGAGTTGGGCGAACTTGTTCTTCGCAAGCACATCAATGCCGTTGAGCACGGGCGCGCCGCTGTCCACGGGTGCGGCGCTTGGGCGCAAGCGGCCTGACGTTGCGGCGTCCTCGCGCGGCGGCAGCGCGCCGGGGACGTAGGCGAAGTTGAAGTTCCGCACCGCCTCCGCCGCGAGCGTGCCGAGCTTGGAGCGCAACGCGATGACGCTGCCGGCTTCCGTCGGGTGGTTTCGGTTCGAGAGGAAAATCAGGAAAGTCTTCGAGAACGGGTCAATCCAAATGCTCGTGCCCGTCCAGCCCGTGTGACCGTAGGAACCAATGGGGAAGTGCTTGCCGCGCGGGCCGCTGAAGCCCGTGTCGATGTCCCAGCCCAGCCCGCGCCGGCCCGCGACTTCCGGCGGCGTCTGCACCGAGGTCCAGAGGCGCACGGTCTCGGGCTTGTAGATGCGGACGCCGCCGAGTTCGCCTTCGTTGAGCATCATGCGAGCGAAGAGCGCGAGGTCATGGGCCGTTGTGAAAAGCCCCGCGTGTCCGGCCACCCCGCCCATGCGCCGCGCGCGCGGGTCGTGCACGACGCCGCGCACGGGCTGGCCGTTCTCGACCTCCGTGGGCGCGATGCGCGCGAGCTTGCTGCGCGGCGGGTTGAAGCCGGTGTCCGTCATGCCGAGCGGGCCGAAGACCTCGCGCTGCACGAACTGGTCGAGCGGCAACCCACTCACGCGCCGGACAATTTCGCCGACGAGGTAGAGGCCGGTGTCGCTGTAGATGATTTTCGTTCCCGGCGGCGCGGAGAGCTTCTCCTCGCACGCGAGGCGGATGGCTGCGTCGTAGCCATTCCAGTCCGGCTTGAGGCTGATGTCAGGTCGCAACCCCGACGTGTGCGTGAGCAACTGCCGGACGGTGATGACTTCCTTCCCCAACGTGCCGAACTCCGGGATGAACTTCACCACGCGGTCGTCGAGACCGACCTTGCCCTGCTCAATGAGCCGCATGATGGCCGGCGTGGCGGCGATGACCTTCGTGAGCGACGCGGCGTCGAAGATGGTGTCCTCGGACATCGGCTCCATACTTGGAACATAGGCACGGAAACCAAACGCCTTGCCAAAAACCGCGCCTCCCCGTTCAAGCCATAATACGCCACCCGGAATCTTTCTCTCAGTCGTGGCTTGCAGAACTGCGTATTGCATTTCGCTGATCTTCTGGCGGTGAAACTCGACGAGATGCTCAGGCGGAGGAAATGACGGGCAAATCGGTTGACCAGTGCGAGGCAAGTGGCAGCCGGCGGCGAGTAGAACTGCACAGAGTGACGCGACGAGAAGCGATTGAGGTCGGAGCAAGTGCATGGCTTGAGTGCGGCGGTTCTACTTGGAGCAGGCGCAGCGGGCAAGCACGCTGGCGTTGGTGCGCAGCGTTAGGGGCGCAACCTGGCACACACGCCATCAAGCGGTGAGCCAGTGTTGATCCCAGTGGCCGTGGTCGCGGGCATCCTCCAAGGAATCGAGATGTCGCAGGCCAGCTCGTGTGCAGAACTGGCCCGGGCGCTTGCGGCGACACTGCCATTGGCGACAGGCCGATTCCACCGTGCCGCTACCAATGGGCCAGCCTCGCGGGCCAGCGCCTGGCAGTTCATCCGGCCCGTGTGGATAATTCACCGTTGACGGTATGCGGGGAACGGCTAGAACGAGCGCTCGTTCGCGGGCGGCGGAACTTGAGCGCGGCTGGTTCGCCTTATCGCTGGCATAATCAAAACCGAAATCGGTGCGGGCGGCAGTCGCGGGGCTTGCAGTCGGGTGGCGGCTGAATTAAACCACCTGCCGCCGCGACCAGTTCCGTGTCCGGCTTAACCTGAGTAGTTTCGCGCGAAGCAAAATCTGGCCGGTGACGGTGTGAAAAAATTCACAAACCTGCGCCGCCGCTCCTGACAAAACCCAACGCACCATGTCAGACATCTTTCCGAAGTGGACGAACAAGCTGCCCGCGATGGTGATCGTGGGCGGGCTGATCGTCGGTGGCGTGGTCACGGCGGGGCTCACGTATTACATGACGCCCAAGTATGCGCGCGTGGGCTACACGCCGGTGCAGCCGGTGGCCTTCAGCCATGCGATCCACGCTGACCAGCTCGGGATGGACTGCCGCTACTGCCACAACGGCGTGGAGAAATCCTGGTATTCCAACATCCCCGCCGCCAGCACCTGCATGAATTGTCACAACCAGGTGCTCAAAGACGATCCCCGGCTCGCGCTCGTCCGCGAGTCAGCGGCGACGGGTAAGCCGGTGCCGTGGGTGCAAATCCACAAGACGCCTGACTTCGTTTACTTCAACCACTCCGTCCATGTGAACCGCGGCGTCTCCTGCGTGCACTGCCACGGCCCGGTCAACAAGATGGATGAGGTGCGCCACAGCAAGTCGCTGGGCATGGCCTTCTGTCTCGAATGCCACCGTGACCCGGCGGCCAAAATCCGTCCCAACGACCAGGTCTTCAACCTCGACTGGCAGGCCCCCGAGGGCTTTGCCAAGAGCGGGGGCGCGAAGCTGGTCAAGGATTGGAACGTGCATCCCGGCGAGAGCTGCTCCGTCTGCCACCGATGAAATTCATCCCTCCAGTCTGTCCCGAGCCGGAAACCGGCCCGCAATACTTCCGCAGCCCCGAGGCGATGGCGAACTCCGCCCAGCTTCAGGAGTGGGCCGAGCGTGAATTCCCCGCCGGGGCCAGCGAGCTGACCGCCGCCGAGTCGCGCCGCGACTTCATGAAGCTGATGTCCGCGTCGTTCATGCT